>JBGANH010000065.1:0-17490 GCA_044222365.1 Candidatus Eiseniibacteriota bacterium | reverse complement strand
AGTGGCCGAGCGTGATGCGCACTCCTGAGAGCGCGAGGGCTGCTAGGTACGTTCGGTGTCTCGCCGTCGTGCCCGGTCGTTCGGATTCCCGGTGATGCGCCAGAGCGGAGAAGTAGGCCACTTCGACGAGTACGGCATCTCGGCCGATCAACTCGAGGAATGTACTCGTGAAGGCGCTCAAGTCGAGCCATCTCAACCCGACTCCGGATGCGCGGCGCTCTTCTTCCCGCAGGGAGTGGTACAGGTTGTAGCCGTCCACGAGAAACGCAGTTCGCTTCATGAGAAGGACTGCGGGGGCGAGGCAAGTAAAATCCCCCGGATCAGTAACCCGGGGGGGGCCGGCGAAGCTTTCGCTCCGACGGTGGGGTGCAGGCAATATCGGGTGTCGTTCCTCGTGAGGCAAGCCAAGAGTTCGTGGAGGCCCGGTGGGGGTGTTGCGTTGCCCGGCCCCCTGACAACTCCTTCACCGAAACCGCGCCAGCGCGGGTGAATCGACACGTCGCGGGCGCAGGGCGAGGACGCGCCGGCCCGCTCTACCCGAGCGTCACCAGCGGCACCTGCCGCGGCTTCTTCAGCGACTCGCCGAGCAGCGTCACGGGCGTGGTGCCGACCACCTTCACGCGTGCGAGTTCGCCGGGCTGCGTGCCGTCGTCGGTGAACACGACGGTCTTGAACTCTGCGCTCTTGCCGTAGAGCTGCGTGCCGTCGCGGTGGCTCACGTTCTCCACGAGCACTTCGACCTCGGCGCCGAGCATCGCGTCGTTGATCTCGGCCGAGATCGCCATCTGCTCGTCGATCAGGCGCGTCAGGCGGCGGCCCTTCTCTTCCTCGGTCACGGTCTCGGGCCACTTGAAGGCCTTCGTGTCCGGGCGCGCGGAGTACTTGAACAGGAACGCGCTGTCGAAGCGCGCTTCCTTCAGGTACGCCGACGTCATCTCGAACTCCTCCTCGGTCTCGCCGGGGAAGCCGACGATCACGTCGGTCGAGAGCGCCATCTTCGGCACGCGCGCGCGCAGCTTCGCGACCACGTCGCGGAAGGTCGCCAGGTCGTACGTGCGGTTCATCGCGTCGAGCACGCGGTCCGAGCCGGACTGCAGCGGCAGGTGCACGTGCGGCATGACCTTCTCGCACTCGGCCATCGCCGCGATCACGCGGTCGGTCATGTCGCTCGGGTGCGGCGACGTGAAGCGAATCCGCTTCACGCCGGCCACGCCGTTCGCGGCGCGCAGCAGGTCGGCGAAGTCGTGCGTGTCGTGCTTCCACGAGTTCACGGTCTGCCCGAGGAACACGATCTCGCAGAAGCCCTGGGCGCCGGCGTGCTCCACCTGCCGCACGAGATCGGCCAGCGGAATGCTGCGCTCGCGGCCGCGCGTGTAGGGGACGACGCAGTACGTGCAGAACTTGTCGCAGCCGCGCTGCACGGTCACCCACGCGCGCACACCGGCGACGCGTTTGGGCTCGAGGTCGCCGTAGGTCTCGTCACGATCGAGGCGAATCTCCGCGACCGGAGCGCCAGCGGCGCTCTTCAGCAAATTGGGCAGGTCGCGATAGCCGTCGGGGCCGACCACGAGGTCGAGCACGCGCTTGGTGTCGAGCAGCTTCTTGCGCAGGTGCTGCGCCATGCAGCCGGCGACGCCCACGACGAGCGCGGGGTTCTTCATCTTCAGGTGCGCGAACTCCCCGAGACGCCCGAGCACGCGCAGTTCCGCATGCTCGCGGATCGCGCAGGTGTTCAGGATCACCGCGTCGGCTTCGTCCGGGCGCGGCACGAGCTCCATGCCGGCGCGTTCGAGCACGCCGGCCATGAGTTCGCTGTCGGCCACGTTCATCTGGCAGCCGTAGGTTTCGAGGAAGACGCGTTTCATGAGGGCGGGAACGCTACCACGCGCGCGCAGTGCGCGGCCAGCGTGGGGCAGCGGGCGCGGGCGCGCACGTCGCGCCACTCGAGCGGGACGTCAGCGCCCGGGCGTGAAGCGGATCGCGAGCACCGTGACGTCGTCCGTGGGAACCGGACGGCCGCTCCAGTTGCGGACGGCCTTCACGATGTCGTTCACGATCATCTCGAGCGGTTGGCGGCGCAGCTCGACGAGGTACTCGGTCAGGCGTTCGTAGCCGAACGTCTTGCCCATCACGTTGCGCGCCCCGAGCACGCCGTCGCTCACCGCGACGATCAGGTCGCCGGGCAACAGCCGCACCTGTTCGTCCTCGAACTTGTCCTGCGCCGACGTGCCGGCGCTCGGGGTGTTGCCGGCGAGCATCGAGACGGGATTGTCGTCCGACGGCACCCAGAGCGGCGGCGGGTAGCCGGCGTTCGCGCACGTGAGCAGCCCGCCGGGCGACAGCTGCGCCAGCCACAGCGCGGTCGTGCGGCGTCCACCCGAGCGCAGGTGCAGCTCCGAGCCGATCCGCGAGACGATCGCCGCGGGGGAGGTTTCGGCGGTGCAGCCGGAGACGAACAGCCCCTGCACGAACGCGGCGGTCAATGCGGCGACGCCGTCGCCCGCGACGTCGGCGACCAGGAGCGACTGCGCGCCGTTCGCGTGCGGGACACGATCGGCCGTGTCGCCGCCTTCGTACGCGCTCGCGAGCCGCGCGTAGGCGACTTCGTAGAAGCGCGACTCGAACGTGCCGGTGGGCAGCAGCGTGCGGCCGCACAGCCCGCTCGAATCGCGCAACTGCTGCGCGAGCTGGTCGGCGCGCTGGGCCTGCATCGCGCGCTCGATCGCCGGCGGCGACGGGCGGCAGCATGGCGGACAGTTCCTCGAGGTCGGCGTTCTGGAACACGGGCGCCGGCGACGTACGCGCGAGGTTGAGCACGCCGAGGATGCCCTCGTGCGACTCGAGCGGCACGCACACGGCGGACTCGATCGCCTGCTCGGCCGTGCCGTTCAGGCTTTCGCCGCGCACCTCGCCGTTGAGCACGAGGCCCTGGTGCTTGCGATACACCCACTCCGAGATGCTGTTCGGGCGCCACTCGGTGTCGCGGCCGATCAGCTCCGGACGCAGGCCGAGTCCCGCGACGATGCGCAGCCGGCCGGTCTCGGGATTGATGACCATGAGCGAGGCGCGCTTGGCGGACGTCGCACGCACGAGCGGCGCGAGCAGCTGCGCGCCGACGTCCGCAGGTCGAGCGTCGGGACGATGCGAAGGCTCGCCTCGAACAGCTCCGCCGCGGTGCCGGCCGGGATGGCCGCCGCCGCGGTGGAGTCCGTGGGATTGCCGGGGCGCGGTTCGTTCACGCGGCCTCGCGCTGGGCGGGAGGGCCTGCTGCAGGTCCGTCATGAAGAACGGCTTCGACAGCACGCCGTCGGGCGCATCCACGTCGTGGGCGAACGAGTCCGCCTCGACGAAATCACCGGTCATGAGCAGCACGCGCATGGCCGGGGTTGGCGGCGCGCATTTCGTGCAGGAGCGTGAGTCCGTCCACCTGCGGCATGTGCAGGTCGACGATGGCGCACTCGATGTCGTGGGCGTGGGCGCGGAACAGCTCGAGCGCCTGCGAGCCGGTGTCGGCGAGCAGGGGCTGCCAGCCGAGCGAGCGCGCCATGGCATGGAGCACTTCGAGCACGGCGGGTTCGTCGTCCGCGATCAGGACGTACGGAGTGGCGGCACTTGGGGTGAGGTTCGAAAACGGCACGACTGGCCCTCCTCGGGAGAGGTCTCGCCAGACGGAGGGGCCGTCGTCGCAAGGGTTTCATCGGCCGGAGCGGGGCGGCCCTTGAGCGTCCAGTGGCCGGTCGCATTGGTCCGGCCGGGCGGCGCTGCTATGGTGCCGGGCCGAAATCGTCCCCGGGGACCTTCCGCGGGCCGGCGGCCCCTGTGCGGCCGTCACGCGCCCGCCATCACTCCAGCAGCGAGCATCCATCCGCCATGTCGACCAAGCCCTCCAAGCACCTCGTGACGTTCCCGAACCCGAGCCCGGGCCGGGACTACCTCATCCGCCACGAGTGCCCCGAGTACACCGCGAACTGTCCCGTCACCGGCCAGCCCGACTTCGGCACGATCGTCGTGCTCTACACGCCCGACAAGCTGTGCGTGGAGCTCAAGTCGCTGAAGCTCTACATCTGGGCCTTCCGCAACGAGGGGCACTACTTCGAGCAGGTCACGAACCAGATCCTCGACGACCTCGTCAAGGCGGTGAAGCCCCGCCGCATGACGATCGCGGGCCTGTTCAACGTGCGCGGCGGCATCACGACCCGCGTCATCGCCCGCTACACGAAGCCGGGCGCGAAGGGCCGCGGCAAGCGCTAGCCCGTACATTCGTTCTGGCGCCACGGGCGCGTCAGGCCTGTTCCCGGGCCGGTGACGCGCCCGTTCCGCACGTGGTCCGCGCCCGCCGGCACCGCCGGCCGCGGTCGTTCGGGAGGAAGCTCGCACCCCCGGGAGCACATGCGCCGTTCGAGAGGATTTTCCGCGCTTCTGTCGTCGCTCGCCCTGCCGGCGCTGGTGTCGGCCGCGCTCGCCGCGGCTCCCGCCTACGAGCCGGGCGAGGTGCTCGTGCGCTTCCGCGCCGAGACGGGCGCGGCGCGCCGTGCCGCGCTGCGCGCGAGGACCTGGGCGCGACGCTGGTCGAGCGCTTCGACGTGCCGGGCCTCGAACGACTGCGCGTCGCCGGCCGCGTCGAGGACGCGGTCGCGGCGCCTGCGCGCGCGCCGCCGACGTCGCGTACGCCGAGCCCAACTGGATCTGGACCGCGAGCGCGCGCCGAACGATCCCGGCTACGCGCAGCTGTGGGGCCTGCGCAACGCCGGCCAGACGGGCGGCACGCCCGGCGCCGACATCCACGCCGAGCCGGCGTGGGACGCGTTCACCGGCGATCCGGAGATGCTCGTCGGCGTCATCGACTCGGGCATCGAGGTCGGGCATCCCGACCTGCTCGCGAACCTGTGGACGAATCCCGCCGAGATCGTCGGCAACCAGCTCGACGACGACGGCAACGGCTACGTGGACGACGTGCACGGATACGACTTCGCCAACCGGGACGGCGATCCCTCGGACGACAACGGCCACGGCACGCACGTCGCGGGCACGATCGCCGCGACCGGCAACAACCGCATCGGCGTCGTGGGCGTGAACTGGCGCGCGAAGATCGTCGCGCTCAAGTTCCTGCGCGCCTCGGGCTCGGGCAACACCGCCGACGCGATCGCCGCGATCCAGTACGCGATCCGCATGCACGTGCGCGTGCTCAACAACTCGTGGGGAGGGGGGCCGTACTCGCAGGCGCTGTACGACGCGGTCGCGGCGGCGGGCGAGGCGGCATCGTCTTCGTGGCCGCGGCGGGCAACTCCGGTCTCGACAACGACGTCGTGCCGCAGTACCCGGCGAGCCTCGAACTCCCGAACGTGATCGCGGTCGCGGCGACCGACCGCGACGACCAGCTCGCCGCGTTCTCGAACTGGGGCGCGACGTCGGTGGACCTCGCCGCTCCGGGCGTGGACATCTACTCGACCTGGCCCGGCCGCGCGTACCAGTACCTCTCGGGCACGTCCATGGCCGCGCCGTTCGTCTCGGGCGCGTGCGCGCTGCTGCTCGGGCGCTTCCCCGACATGGGCCCGGTGCAGTTGCGCGCGCGGCTGCTCGACCGGCGACCGGCTGCCGTGGCTCGCGGGGCGCGTCGCGAGCGGGGCGCGGCTCAACCTGTTCCTCGCGACGGCCGACCCGGACACGATCGCCCCGGTCGCGGTGACCGATCTCGCGCCCGAGGACCCGGGCTCGACACTCGTACGACTTCACCTGGACCGCGACCGGCGACGACGGCGCGACGGAACGCGCGACGAGCTACGAGCTGCGCTGGTCCACGGCGCCGCTCGACTCGAACACGTTCGCGGACGCCACGCCGAGCGCGGTGAGCGCGCCCGCGCCGTCGGGCTCGCCGGAGCATGTGCGCGTCTTCGGGCTGCCGTACGCCTCCGAGGTGTGCGTCGCGCTGCGCGCGCGCGACGAGTTCGGCAATGCCGACCGTTTCCGAACGTCGTCCGCGTGCTGGCCGGCGCCGCACGCCGACCTGTCGCCGCCGTCGTTCGAGGGCCGACCTGCGCACCGGCGAGTCGGTCGAGGAGGCGATCGTCGTGCGCAACGATTCGCCGGGCACGCTCGAGTGGAGCGTGCCCACGCCCGCGCTCGAAGTGAGCGCCTCGGCGAACGTCGTCTGGCCCGACGAAGTGCCCGCGAAGGGCCGCGACGGGGCGCCACGCGGACCGCAGGCGGACGCGGCCGGCGGGCCCGATCCGTTCGGCTACCGCTGGCTCGATTCGTCCGAGCCGCGCGGGCCGGTGTTCGCGTGGGTGGACGTCGCGAGCCCCGAACGCGCGGTCGCGCTCACCGGCGACGACGAGCTTTCGGCCGAGGTGCCCCTCGGGTTCTCGTTCCCGTTCTACGGCCGCCGTCACACCTCCGTGCGCGTGAGCACGAACGGCTACCTCACGTTCGGGAACGACCCGGTGCCGTACTCGAACGCCGGCCTGCCCTCGACGCGCGGCGTGCAGACGATGATCGCGCCGTGCTGGGACGACCTGAACTTCGGCGCGAGCACGAAGCGTGCGTACGCCGCGCTCGTGGACGGGCGCTTCGTCGTCACGTGGCTCGGCGTCCCGCGCTACGCCGATCCCGCGTCCGTGCAGACCTTCCAGGCGATCCTGTATCCCTCGGGCGAGATGCGCTTCCAGTACCTCGCGGGGACCGGCGTGCGGAACAACTGCACCGTGGGCATCCAGGACACGACGCGCACGATCGGGCTCACGGTGAGCTTCAACCAGGACTACGTGCGCGACAGTCTCGCCGTGCGCATCGTGCCGCTGCGCCAGTGGCTCACGGTGACGCCGTCGTCCGGGTTCCTCGCGCCGGGGGCGGCGGCGACGGCGCAGGTGCGCCTCGACGCGACCGCGCTCCCGACCGCCACCTACAACGCCGCCTTGCACGTGCGCACCAACGATCCACTCGCTCCCGACGTCGCCGTGCCCGTGACGATGCGCGTCGAGGGTGCGCCCGACGTGCGCTTCGGCCCCGACACGCTCGCCTTCGGTCACGTCTTCGTCGGCGCGGCCGACACGCTCATGCTCAACGTGGGCAACGACGGCGTGGACGCGTTGCACCTGCTCTGGCATCGCGTCGAGGCCCCGTTCGCGATCGCGTTCGAGAGGCGCACGCTGCTCCCCGGCGAGTCGGTCTCGTTTCCGGTCGTCTTCCGCCCGCAGGTGAGCGGCGCGTTCGAACAGACACTCGACGTGGCCTGCGACGATCCCGACATGGGGCTGCTGCACGTCGTCCTGTTCGGCTCGTCGGCGCCCCCGCCGGTCGCGGTGTTCGGCACCGATTCGCTGCGGCTCGTGACCGCGAACGGCCTCGGCGACGCCGTGCGTGACCGGTTCGTGCCGCTGCGGCTGCGCAACGACGGTGGTTCGCCGCTGCACTGGCGCGCCCTCGTCGAGACCACGGGCCCCGTTTCGGACATGCGCGTACCCGCCATCGAGGGCGGTCCCGCCGCCACGGGTGCGGGCGGGCCGGACGCTTCGGGCTACCGCTGGACCGACAGCGACGCGCCCGGCGGACCGGCGTTCCAGTGGCAGGAGATCGCCACGGTGGGGACGCGGCTGTTCGGCAGCGCCGACGATTCGACGCGCACGGACGTCGCGTTGCCGTTCGACTTCCCGTTCTACGGCGGCGTCTACCGCAGCGTGAACGTGTGCACGAACGGCTGGCTGTCGTTCCTCGACCGCCGCACGACGTTCCGCGACGTGACGCTGCCCGACACGGCGGCAGCCGTGCCGCGCGCGCTGATCGCGCCGTGGTGGGACGACCTCGACCTGCGCACGACGACGGGCGGCGGGCGCGCGTACGCGCACTACGACGGCTCGCGCTTCATCCTCGAGTGGCGCGACGCGGTGCACTACGCCGTCGGCGGGCCGTACACGTTCCAGGTGCTGCTCTCGCCGAGCGGCGCGATCGACTTCCAGTACCTGAGCGTGGCGAGCCCCGCGGACCGCGCCACGATCGGTATCCAGGACGAGACCGGCACGCGCGGGCTCACGCTCGCGCACGACGCGCCCTACGCGCACGCGGGCCTGCGCGTGCGCATCCAGCGGCTGCCGGAGTGGCTCTCCGTGGCCCCGGACAGCGGCGTCCTCGCGCCCGGCGCCGAGGACACGCTGCTCGTGGGCATGAGCGCGCGCGGCTACTCCGACGGCGAATACGGTGGTGCGCTCGAGTTCGTGAGCGACGACGTCGCCGCTCCGAGCCGCTTCGTCGGTGCCCGCATGGCGGTCTCGCGCACCCCCGTCACGCTGACGGCCTCGCCCGGCGCCATCGGCGCGCTCGCCCACGCGGGCCAGCTGCGACTGCACGGCCCGGCAGGCGTGGGACTGGAGGAGTCGGCGGTGGAGCACACGACGCTCGGCGGCGTGTCGCCGGCGGGGGCGCCACTGATCGAGGGGCCCGGCCACGTGGTGCTCGAGTTCGACGCGATCGAGTTCGTCCGCAGGCGCCTGTCCGAGGGCGAACACCGGCTCCCGTTCGTGGCGCTCGCCGGCGACCGTACGTGGTTGTCGGACAGCGTGCTGGTGCGGATGGCTCGCCCGGAGCTCGAAGTCGCCGGGCTGCCCGGATGGGACGGCGGCCTGCCGCGGCTCGAGGCGCTCAGCGGCAAGCCGCTCGCGCTCTCGTTCCAGGCGCCGGCCTTCGCCGATCGCTACGAGGTCGCACTTTCGCTGGACGGCGGCCGGGCCTGGAGCACGCTCGCCTCGACTCCTGCGCCGGCCTGGGTGTTCACGCCGCTCGTGGTCAACGACGGCACCCTGCTCGAGGTGAGCGCCTGGAGCGCCGATTCGCTCACGGGCGCGTGGCTCTCGGCGCCCGTCCGCGTGAACCCGCCGCCGAGCACCGGGGTGGACCCCGCGCTGCCGGGCGAGTTCGCGCTCCGGCTGCTCGGCGCGCGCCCGGGCCAGCTGCCCGTGCGGCTGCAGTTCGACGCCCCGGCCGCGGCGGACGCCGCGCTCGAAGTGTTCGACCTGAGGGGCGCCCGGGTGCGCACGCTCGTGCGGGGGACGCTCGTCGCCGGAAGGCACGCGTTCGACTGGGACGGGCGCACGGGGGACGGCGCGCACGCCGCCAGCGGCGTCTATTTCGTGCGGGCGCGGCTGGGCGCGGACGCGATCGTGCGGCGGGTGGTGCTGACCCGCTGACACGCCGCGCGATCGGCGCTTGACGCTTTCTCCCGCGACCGAAACACTGCGCGCGCAAACCCGTATCGGTGGGGCGACGGACGGGCACTCGAGACGGAGGGAGCGGGCCGCGGCATGACCATCAACGCGACGGGACTGGCGACGGGCAATCTCGTGCTGGGCGGGCTCGTGTTCCTGCTCGGGCTCGTGATCCTGCGCGAGAATCCCGGCCAGCGGCTCAACCGCGTCGTCTCGCTGCTGCTGTTCTTCGGCGGATTCGGCTCCGTGCTCTCGGCGCTCTCGCTGCTCGCGCCCGCCGGTTCCGCCGGTGCGACGCTGCCCGAGACCGCGGCGTACCTCTGGGAGATGTTCTTCCCGACGGCGTTCCTGCTCGCGAGCATCTTCCCGGAGGAGCGCGCGTTCACCCGCCGCATCGAGTTGCCGGGCGGGCTGCGCACGCCGAGCTTCATGGTGCTCCTGTTCGCGCCGCACGTCTTTCACTTCCTGCTCATGCTGCTCATGGGGGCGTGGAAGCCGGAGACCGACCCCGTGTTGTCGGTGCCGGCGGCCGTGCGCCCGCTGTTCGGTGGGTTCGCGGTCATCGCGCGCGTGTGGCTCGGCGTGCACCGCTCGCTGTTCTCGCTCGTGGACCTCGGCTTCGGCGCCGGCGCGATCGCGCTGCTGCTCGGCAGCTGGCGTCGCTCGCAGGTGCCGCGCATCCGCGCGCAGATCGGGGCGATCACCGTCGGCCTCATCTGCTGTCTCGCGCTCTACGCTTCGGCGACGTCGGTCCCGACGCTCTTCGGCCTCAAGCTCTCGCGCGAATGGCAGAGCCTGCTCACGACCGCGGCGCTGCTGCTCGGCTCGGGCTCGATCGCGTACGCGATGGTGCGGTTCAAGTTCCTCGACGCGAAGCTCATCGCGCGGCGCGGCATCCTCTACGCGCTCGCTTCGGCCGTGCTGATCGGCTTCTACCTGCTCGTGGTCGAGAAGGTGAACGTGTACGTGTCGAAGGCCTTCGGCCTCGACGCGCGCGTGGTGGAGCCGGTGTTCCTCATCATGGCGCTCACGCTCTTCCAGCCCGCGATCGCACGGCTCGAGGAGTCGCTCGACCAGATGTTCCTGCGCGATCCCGGCGACTACCGCAACGTGCTGCGCGGTCTGGGACGCGAGCTGCAGACGACGATCGACCTCGACGACCTGCTCACGCGCGCGGCGCGCACGATGACCGAAGCGCTGCTGCTGCGGTCGTCCTACGTGCTCGCGGTGACCCCGCAGGGACCGGTCTCGCGCGCCGGGGCGGGGGATCCGCTCGACGACGCGTCCATGCAGCAGCTCGCCGCGATCGCGGGACGGCTCGAGCAGGGGCGTGCCGTGTTCCGGCTCGCCGATCCGATCGACGGGCTGCGCCGTGCCGACCGCGAGCTGCTCGTGCACAAGCTCGGCGGCGAACTCATGCTGCCGCTGCGCTGGCGCGGCGAAACGCTCGGCCTCGTGCTGCTCGGCGAGAAGCTCACGCGTACGGAGTACACGTCCGAGGACGAGTCGCTGCTGCAGGGGCTCGCCTCGCAGATGGCCGTGTCGCTGCAGAACGCGCTGCTGCTGCGCGACCGGCTGCAGGTCGCGCGCCTCGAGGAGGAGCTGCACCTCGCGCACCAGATCCAGCGCACGTTCCTGCGCTCGGAGTTCCCGTCCATGCCGCGCTGCGAAGTGCACGCGATCAACATCTCGTCGCGCCAGGTCGGTGGCGACTACTACGACGTCGTGCCGTGCGAGGACGGCTCGTTCCTCGTCGCGATCGCGGACGTCGCGGGCAAGGGCGTGCCCGCCGCGCTCATGTCGTCCATGCTGCAGGCGGCGCTGCGCACGCACTCGCGTTCGACGGAGCCCGTGAGCACGATCCTGCGCAACATCAACGCGCTCGTGTACCGCAGCACGGCCGTGCACCAGTTCGCGACGTTCTTCCTCGCGCGCGTGGACGCCGACGGGCGGCACCTGACGTTCTGCAATGCGGGTCACAACTGGCCCGCGCTCGTGCGCCGCGACGGCTCGACGGTGTTCCTCGAACGGGGCGGGCTGCTGCTCGGCGTGCTCGAGGACATCCAGCTCGAGCACGAGCGCATGCCGCTCGAGTGCGGCGACGTGCTCGTGCTGTTCACCGACGGCATCAGCGAGGCGGCGAACCGCGACGGCGAACTGTTCGGCGAGCAGCGCGTCGCCGACATCGTGCGCGAACTCGAGCGCCCGCTCGACGCGCGATCCATCACCGCGCGGCTGCTCGACGAGGTCGAAGCCCATCTCGGGGCGGAGGAAGCCCAGGACGACCGCACGTTGCTCGTGCTGCGCGTGCACGAGAGCGCGGACGACGCGGCCGCGGACGTGCCCGGCGGCGAGCCGGTCGGGGCCCGCGCGAACTGACCGCCGTCAGCGGCGCGCGCCGCCGCGTGCGCGCGTGGCTGCGGGGGGAGCGCTCACGAGGCGGTGCACCGTGCCGTCGTCGCTCGTCACGTACAGTTCGCCCGCCGCGTCTTCGCCGAAGCTCGTGATCGAGCCGAGCGGTCCGACGCTCCATTCCCGCCGGTCGGTCACCCGCCCTTCGCTCCAGCGGAACGAGCGGATCCAGCCGCGGCAGTAATCGGCGAAGAAGTAGGTGCCCGCCAGCGCCGGCATGGCGCGGCCGCGATACACGTAGCCGCCCGTCACGGAGCAGCCTTCGGAGTGCCCGTACTCGAGCACGGGATCGGTGCCGCCCCGGTACAGCGGCGGGGCGCGGAACGCGTGCAGCCCCTCGCGCGCGTTCCAGCCGTAGTCGAGTCCCGCGTCCGTCACCTTCGCGACGTTCACTTCCTCCCACGCGTTCTGGCCGACGTCGGCGATGTACACGACGGGCGCGCCGCGGTCGAACGAGAATCGCCAGGGGTTGCGCAGGCCGGTCGCCCAGATCTCGGGGCGCGTGCCGCCGCGCTGCACGAACGGATTGTCCGCGGGCACGGTGTACGGGGCGCGGTCCACGTCGAGGCGCAGCATCTTGCCGAGCAGCGTCGCGGGATTCTGGCCGTTGCCGTGCGGATCGCCGCCGGCGCCACCGTCTCCCATGCCGATCCACAGCTTGCCGTCGGGTGCGAACGCGATCATGCCGCCGTTGTGGTTGGCGTAGGGCTGCTCGACCGTGAGCACCGCCGAAGCGCTGGCGCGATCCGCGACGTCGGAGATCGGGCCGACCTTGAAACGCACGATCTGCGTGTCGCCCGACCGGTCGGTGTAGTTCACGAAGAAGAAGCCGTTGCGTGCGAACAGCGGATGGAACGCGAGCCCGAGCAGGCCGCGCTCGCCGCCGTAGCCGACGCGGTCGGTGAGGTCGAGGAACGGCCGTTCGAGCAGCTTGCCGTCGCGCACGACGCGGATGCGGCCGGGCTGCTCGAGGATGAACAGTCGCGGATCGCCCGCGGGCGCGGTCACGAAGACGGGTGAGCGCAGGCCGCGCACGACGAGCTCGGCGCGCAGTCCTTCGGAGCGGACGAACTCGGCTTCGCGCGCGGGCGATGCGGAGGCGACGCACACGAGCGTGGCGGCACAGGCGAGGAGGAAGGCTGGGCGCATGCGCGCACACTAGCCGCGCGGGGGTGGGGCGTCGCAAGGTCGGGCCCGCGAAAAAGGCATGGACAGCCCGGGAATGGCCTGCTATTAGGTAGCCCTAACGAAACACAGTCTTCACGAAGGAGCGACGATGTTGCTCGGGAAGTACCAGGCCCAGCGTCCGCTGAGCCCCAGCCACGAACACTACCTGCGTGCCATCTGGGACCTGCGCAACCAGCGTGGCTACGCCCGCATGGCGGACGTGGCGCGGGCGCTCGGCGTCGCTCCGGCGACGCTGTCGGTGGGCCTTCGCCCGCTCGAGCAGCGCGGGCTGATCGCGCACGACGAAGCGCGCTTCCTGCTTCTCACGCCCGCGGGCGAGCGCGCCGCGCGCGAGGTGCATCACCGTTTCCAGGTGCTGCGCACGTTCCTGCAGGAAGTGCTCGGGGTCGAGCGCGAGACCGCCGAGAGCGAAGCCTGCCTGATCGAGCACGACATCAGTCCCGGCACCACGAGCCGTTTCGTGGACCTGCTCAAACTCCTGCACGAGGACCCGGAAGTCGCGGGGCTGCTGCGGGAGCGCTACGCCGCCTATCGCCGTTCCTGCGAGCCGAGCGACGCCTGCTCGACCTGCGGGCTCGGCTGCCTCGTTCCCGCGCCGCGTTGAACACCCGTTCCTCTCTCCATCCCGAGGACTTCATGCACACCACCGCCACTCCCGAGGCGGCCGTCGCGGCCGCCGGCAAGCCCGGCGTCGCCTTCGTCGCCGTCAACTACATCCACTGCGAGAGCGACTACGTCGCGCGCTTCGAGGAACTCTTCCGCACGCGCGCGCACGCGATCGACCGCATCCCGGGCTTCGTCTCCATGCGCGTGCTCAAGCCCTCCGCGCCGGGTGGGGACTACCTCGTCGTCAGCGAGTGGTCCGATCCGGGCGCTTTCGACTCGTGGCGTCAGTCGCCCGAGTTCCTCGAGGGACACAAGCGCGGTTTCGCCGACGTACGCGCCGCCCGCGAAGAGGGGCGCACCCCGCCGATGACTTCGCGTTTCGAGACGTATTCCGTACTCTGCGACTGAAGCCGGGGGCGGAGGTGCCCGCCCGGGACCCGACGGGTTCAGGGGAGTTCCTCCGCCGCCGATACTGGGCCGACACCGCCGCGACGCGCGGCGGGCCGGAGCGAGGCATGATCTTCGAGAACGATCTCTTCCGATTCGGGACGAGTGGCACGCTGATCGCCCTGTACGGCGCCGTGGACCACGCGGCACGGCGCGCGGGCGGCGACCCGCTGCGCGCGCGCGTGAAGCCGCCGCGCTGGCTCGGGGCGCTCATCTTCCTCTCCGTGCTCGTGTTCTATCTCACGATCCGCCCCTCGGGCGGGCCCTGGCTGCAGGGCGCCGGCAACGTCTCCGGCATCGCGCTCGCGGCACTGGCGATGGCGATCCGGTGGAGCACGCGGCGCGGCATCGCGGCGCTGCGCCAGCCGGACGTCGCGGCGCGCATGCTCTTCTACGTCGCGCTGCCGATGGCGGTGGGCTCGGCGCCGGGCGCGCTCGCGCTCACGCTGCCGGCCGTGCTCGCGTCCGCGTATTGCAGCCGCCGCGAGGACGCGATCCTGCTCGCCGAGCACGGCGAACCGTGGGCGCGGCGCATGGCGACGAGCGCGCGCTGGGTGCCCGGGCTCTGGTGAACCCGGCGCGCACGACGCAGGAAGGCCCGCGGCGACGACGCCGCGGGCCTTCGTGCTTTCACCGGTCGCGTGCGGATCAGAACTGGTGCTTCTCGGTCGAGTCCTCGAGCGCCTTCGTGCTGCTCTCGCCGCCCGAGATCGTCTCCTGCAGCGCGTCGAACCAGCCGGTGCCGACGAACTTCTGGTGCGTCACGGCGCCGTAGCCCGCGCTCTTCTGCAGGTCGAACTCGCGGTCCTGCAGCCGCGAGTAGGCCGTCATGGCCTCGTCGCGATAGCCGCTCGCGAGCTCGAACATGGACAGGTTGAGCGCGTGGAAGCCCGCGAGCGTCACGAACTGGAAGGCGTAGCCCATCGCGCCCAGCTCGCGCTGGAACTTCGCGATCGTGGCGGCGTCGAGCTTCTTCGACCAGTTGAACGACGGCGAGCAGTTGTACGCGAGCTTCTTGCCCGGGTACTTCGCGTGGATGCCCTCGGCGAAACGCTTCGCCTCGTCGAGGTCCGGCGTGCTCGTCTCGCACCACACGAGATCGGCGACGGGTGCGTAGGCGAGCCCGCGCGCGATCGCGGCCTCGAGGCTGCCGCGGTACTTCCAGAAGCCTTCCACCGTGCGCGTGCGCTCGAGGAACGCGTGGTCGCGCTCGTCCACGTCGGACGTGATCAGCGTGGCGCTGTGCGCGTCGGTGCGCGCGACGAGCACGGTCGGCACGTCGAGCACGTCGGCCGCGAGCCGCGCCGCCTGGAGCTTCTGCACGAACTCGCGCGTCGGCACGAGCACCTTGCCGCCCATGTGCCCGCACTTCTTCGCGGAGGCGAGCTGGTCCTCGAAGTGCACGCCCGCGGCGCCGGCCTCGATGAGCGCCTTCATGAGCTCGTACGCGTTGAGGTCGCCGCCGAAACCGGCCTCGGCGTCCGCGACGATCGGCGCGAACCAGTGCACGTCCGTGCGGCCCTCGAGGTGCGCGATCTGGTCGGCGCGAGTCAGCGCGGCGTTGATCCGGCGCACGACGTTCGGCACCGAGTCCACGGGGTAGAGGCTCTGGTCGGGATACATCTGCCCGGCGGTGTTCGCGTCCGCCGCGACCTGCCAGCCCGAGAGGTAGATGCCCTTGAGCCCCGCGGCCACCTGCTGCACCGCCATGTTGCCCGTGAGCGCGCCCAGCGCGCGCACCGGCGGTTCGCTCTTCATGAGCGCCCACAGCCGTTCGGCGCCCATGCGGCCGAGCGTGTGCTCGATCGGCACGGTGCCGCGCAGCTTCACGACGTCGTCGGCCGTGTAGCGGCGCTCGACGCCCTGCCAGCGCGGATCGGTTTCCCAGCTCTTGCGGATCTGCTCCGCGGTTCTCGGCGTGGACATGCGCACATCCTCCCTGTGACGGGGGCGCTCGGCCCCGGGGCTCAGACGGGGTCGAACCATCCTCGAACGATCATCTCTTCACTCTGGCGCCGCGCTTCGGTCAGCGTGGCGGCGTCACCGGCGTCGCGGCCGGACGGCAGGTCCGCGACGAGCGCCGCGAGTTCCTCGTCCCAGCATCGTGCGACGAACGCCGCGTCGTGCGACCGGCGCGCCTTCGATCTTCACCGCGTCGCGATGGCGGATGCGCTGCGCGAGCATCAACCGGTAGATCCGGTCGGTCGCGAGATCCTCCATGTAGCCGTCGAGCAGGCTCGCGCCGCGGCCGTTGAGCACGCCGTTGCGGTAGCGCACGGTGATGCGCGCGGCGGCACGTGTGCCGGCGATCGAGTGCTTGCCGACGCCCGTGGGCACGGGGCGCAGGTCGGGATAGCGCTCGACGTGCGCGGGGCGCGAGGCGATCTGGTGGGGCGCGGGGAACTGCGCCACGGCGATCGCGTTCTGGTCCGGGTGCCCGGTCCATGCGCCGTCCATGAAGCACGCGGCCTCGTTCTTCTTGTCCTGCTCGAGCACGGCGAGCGCGCGCGCGTTCAGTTCGGCGTCCGTGCGGCTCGGGTAGAGCGCGGTCATGCCGCCGATCGCCAGCGCGCCGCGCCGGTGGCAGACGTCCACGAGCAGGTGACGCAGGCGCTGGAAGAACGGCACGTCGTGCGGAATCGTGTTGCGGTCGGGAAGCACCCACGCGGGGTTCTCGAAGTTCCAGTGGATCAGGCTCGCCATGTAGTCCCAGCGGCCGAGGTTGAGTCCCACGATGTGCTCGCGGAGCGCGAACAGGAACTCCTCCATCTGGTAGGCGAGCGGGTGCGACTCGACGAGCGCCATGCAGCGGATGTAGCCGCGCGGCCAGCCGCGCAGTTCCGCGACGCGCTGGAACACGTCGCGCCACCAGAGCGCTTCCTCGGCGGACTCCGACTTCGGGATGTAGAAGGCGAGCGGATGGCGCAGCTTCGCCGGATTCACCTGGAACGCGATCAGCGCGAGGTCGAACAGCGACGCGCTCGCCGGGGAGCCGTCCGCGGTCACGCCGAGTTGCGAAAGGTGCAGACCGCGCACGCGGTTCCAGATCGCGACGCCGGAGGGCTCGATGCCGACCGTGCGGCCGCGCTTGGCGTCCTCGTACGTGAGCGTGCCCTCGAGCGCGGCGAGGATGTTCGCCACCCCGCGCATCGTGCACTCCCACGTGTTCGCCATCGAATCCTCGAGGTCGAGCATCACGCCGGGCGCGCCGGAGTTCAGCATCTTCACCACGAGTTCGCCGTCGTCGGCGGGCCCGGTCATCTGGTTGCGCTGGTCCACGCACCAGTCCGGCACGGTGATGCGCCAGTCCGACGTGGTCGCCTCGGAAGGCGGCAGGTGATCGGGCAGCACGCCGTCGCGATGGGCGCGGCCGAGCCGCTTGACGCGCGCCGCGGCGAGCGCCTGCTGGCGCGGCGTGAACTCGGCGTGCAGCTTCGCGAAGAAGGCCGCGAAGCCCGCGGGCAGGTCGCGCTCGGCGCGGAAGTCCGCGGGAGCGGTGTTCATGCTGGCGATGCGCTTCGCATCCACGTGCGTGTCCTCTCGTGGGAGTGCCCGGTGAGCCGGCCGGCGGACCGGCCCGGCGGTTATCGGCCCCTCGGGGGGGCGTGCTGAAGCCGTGTGATGAGGTCGGAAGCGCTTGCGG
>JBGANH010000064.1:0-16798 GCA_044222365.1 Candidatus Eiseniibacteriota bacterium | reverse complement strand
GCCCGAGTTGAGGAACGTGTGCACGAACGTGTTGCCGCCGGTGCTGTTGATGTTGCGGATCGTGTCCACGCCAGCGGGTTCCCACGTGGCGGAGATGTATACCTGACCGCTGGCGACGTAGTCCTGGCCCGCGACCGGCGCGACGCCCGAGCCCGTTTCGGTCCAGTAGGTCTTCATGTTGGCGGCGTGCAGGCGCGTGAGCGCGGCCGCCGTCGGGTGGCCGTACGAGTTGCCGTTGCCGCACGAGATCACGCCGAGCTGCGCTCCGATGGCGGCGAGCAGTGAGGCGTTGCTCGAGGTGGCCGAGCCATGGTGGTGAACCTTGTACACCTCGGCCGTGCCGATCTCCGTCGCGATGATCGGCTCGACGAGCGGTTCGGGACTCAGGCCCGGCGTGTCGCCACCGAACGTCTCGTCGTACTCGCCGTAGCTGATCTTCAAGTTCAGGCAGAGCGCGTTCTCATCTCCGGAGACGCCGGAGGCACCGGCGCCCGCAAGGTCCACGACCTTGATCGTGACCGGGTGAGCCGACAGCGAGTCCAGTGTGATGATCTGGTTCTTCACGAGCGTCTTGCGGTTCACGCCGAGGGTGTTCTTGTAGTTCGTGTAGGTCGCGGTCGTGTACGAGCCGCCACGATCCCAGCCGTTCGCGATCGTGATGCCGGCCGCACCGATCGCGGCGGTGTTCCCGATGTGGTCCGCGTGGTAGTGGCTCGCGAAGTGATGGTCGATGTGCGTGACGCCCAGCGCCTGCAACTGCGCCACGACCGACTTGCCGATGGCCGTCGGGTGCGAGGGGCTGACGCCGTTGTCGATCATGACGACCTGGCCGAGCGGCGTGACGATGAGGGCACCGTCACCCTGGCCGACGTCGAGGTGATAGATCTGCAGGCGGCCGTTCGGCGTCACGGCGGCGGAGGCCGGCGCGGCGAACGTCGCGAACGTGGCACAGGCACATGCGGCGGCGAACACCGCGCGCAAAGAGCGGATCGAGGGCATTCGGTCTCCGCGGTTCCAGCACTGCCTCGGGGGCGAACGCAGGACCGTCGGGCTGTGGACGAGCTGGTGGCCAACGCTGTGAAGGCAGTCAACACGTCCCGAGTCGCCGATAAGGCTACCAACCGTTCCCGCACCGGGTCCACCCGTAAGGCCACGAACGGGCCGGGCTTGTTGCACGATTGGCAAAGCTCGTACGGCAAGAAGAAACGCCCGGGGTCGGACGGCGACCCCGGGCGTTGCTTTCGAAGCGGAGGACTAGCGGACGCGAGCCTTCAGCTGGCCCCACGTCGTGGTGCTCACCGGCGTCGGGTTGACCGACTCGAGGAACAGCACGGCGTCGTCGTAGTCCTGGTCCGAGCTGGCGACCGGGGAATCTTCCCAGCACAGCCACCACGAACCGGAGTTGAAGCCGTTGCCCGCGAACGTCAGGGCCTGCGCGGCGCTACCGGCATTGCGGACGTCCTGCGTGTAGAACAGACCGCCGGGGCCCTGCAGGTAGTAGCCGAAGTTGGTGCGGTCGGCGCCGAGGTACGTCGTCGTGCCCTGCAGCGCGGCGTTGGCGTCGAACAGGTTCACCACGACGCGGGTCGGAAGGTTGCGGAACGAGGCCGTCGCGAACCAGCCCGTCGCAGCCGCGCCCGGGAACACCTGGTACAGCGCGGGCACGCCCGCCGCGGCGTTGTAGATGCCGATCGTGTTGCTCGCGGCGTTGCCGGCGAGTTCGATCTGCAGCGAGAACGTCGAGTTGTTCGACACGGTCGTGGACCACGACTGCACGGCGTTCTGGTCAGTGAGGACGTTGATGCTCTCGCCCTGGCTGTTCAGGTAGCCCTGCAGCGAACCGCCGAGCACGGCGACCTGCGGGACACGAAGAGCCGCGAAAGCGGAGCTGGCCAGCGCGACGAGCATCGCGGCGCTGAAAACAAGGGTCGCAACACGCTTCATGGTTCGGCCTCCCGTAAGAAAGGATCTGGGGCAAAGGTCGGCGCGGGGGGCACCGGTCCGTCCAGGCGGATGGATTCTCCCTGACCGGACGTCGACGTGGGGAAAATAGCACGGATGGGGAACTTTCCAACGGAAAGAAATGTGTTCGCCGACAGATTTTGTTCAAAATCCTTGTCAGCCCCCCCTTCGACCCCTCAATCTCATGTACCGGCATCGTCCTGGCCCCCGCTTTCCCGCAGCGCGGCACCGCTCCCCTCGGAGCGGCGCATGTCTGCCGGAATCCATGACTTGCCCCTTTCGCGGTTCCACTTCTCGCTCGATCTGCACAGCTTCCCGCGGAGGTCCTGGTGCCGTTGGCGTTCGGCCGCACCACTCCCCGAAGAATTTTCGCCATTCTCGGCCTCACTCTCGTCCTTGCCGGTATCGGGCCGCGCCTCGCGACCGCCGCGATCACCGTGGCGCTCTCGCCTGCGCTGCAGACCGTCGCGCCGGGCGGGGACTTCGACGTGCGGATCGAGATTCCGTCTTCGGGTTCGGCGTTCAACGCGTACGACGTCGTCGTGCAGTACGACCCCGCGGTGCTCACGTTCCTGCCGACGTCGCCCACGACGCTCCAGCAGGGTGCGCTCATGCTCGGCGGCTGCTCTCCCGCGAGCACGTTTCATCTTTTCGTCGCGGGGGGCGACAGCCTGCACGTGACGAACTCGCTCCTTTGTAACGGCGGCTCGATCACCGGCCCGGGCACGCTCTACACGCTGCGCTTCCGCGCGTCGAACACGCCGCAGGTGACGTCGCTGTCCATCCGCTTCAAGGAGTTCTTCTCCGCGGGCCTGCTCGTCACCCCGGTCAGCGCGACGGGTTGCCAGGTCGGCATCGGCATTCCGCTCGACGTGCCCGCGCGCCCCGCCGGCGCCTGGCGCGTGCAGGCCAAGCCCAATCCCGCGTGGGGCAGCGTGCGACTCGTGATCGACGGTGACACCGCCGCGCCTCGTGACGTGGACGTGCTCGACGTGTCGGGCCGTGCGGTGCGCCGGCTCGCACGAGGATCGAGCGCTCTCGCCACGTCGTCGCTCGTCTGGGACGGCACCACCGACTCCGGCGCGCGCGTGCCCGCCGGCATCTACCTCGTGCGCGTGCGCCTCGGCTCCGAAACGCGCTTCACCCGCATCGCGTGGCTGCCGTGAGCGGTCTTCCGTCCCTGCTTCGCCGCCTCACTGCGGTCGCGCTCGTCGCGATCGCATGCCTGCCCGATCGCGCTGCGGCGCAGAGCGTGCGTACGGACTTCTACGTCACGAACGGTCAGGTCAACACGCAGGTCGTGCGTGACGGCGTGCTCTACGTGGGCGGCTCGTTCTCGCAGGTCGGCGCCGTCACCGGTGCGGGCCTGCCGATGGATTCGACCACGGGCCTGCCCGATCCCGGCTTCCCGCGTGTCACGGGCATCGTCTACGCGGTCGAAAGCGACGGCGCGGGCGGCTGGTTCATCGGCGGCCAGTTCACCTCGGTGGACGGTGTCGCGCGTTCGAACCTCGCGCACGTGCTCGCGGATCACTCCGTCGATCCGTGGAACCCCGGCACCAACGGCGCGGTGCGTGCCATGGCTCTGTCGGGCTCGCAGCTCTTCGTCGGCGGCGACTTCACCGTGCTCGGCTCGACGTCGCGCACGCGTGCGGGCTGCGTGGACGTCACGACCGGAGTCGTGACCTCGTGGAACCCGAACGCGAACGGCACCGTCCGCGCGCTGCATCTCTCGGCGAGCGGCTTCATGCTGGTGGGCGGTCAGTTCACGAGCATCGGCGGCCAGGCGCGCAACCGCATCGCCGAACTCAACCTCACCAACGGCGCCGCGAACACGCTCTGGAACCCCAACGCCAACTCGTCGGTGTTCGCGCTCGAGGTCGTGGGCAACGTGCTGTACGTGGGCGGTCAGTTCACGAACATCGGCGGCCAGTCGCGCAGCCGGCTCGCCGCGCTGAATCTCGCGACCGGCGCGCCGCTCGCGTGGAACCCGAGCGTGAGCGGAAACGTGAACGCGATCGTGAGCGACGGCCCCACGGTGTACGTGGGCGGCGCGTTCATCACCGTGGGTGCGGTCATGCGCAACCGCATCGCCGCCGTCGATTCGACCACCGGGCTCGCGACCGCGTGGAACCCGAACGCGAGCTCCACGGTCCAGACGCTGTTCCTCTCCGGCGAGTCGGTCTACGCCGGCGGCGACTTCCTGAGCATCGGTGGCCAGTCGCGCAGCCGCGTCGCGCAACTCGACCGCACGACCGGCCTCGCGACCTCCTGGAACCCGAGCGCGTTCAACACCGTCAACGTCATCTCCGCGGCCATGCCCGAGGTCTTCGTCGGCGGCGCGTTCACCGCGGTCGGCGGCGTCGCCCGCAACAACCTCGCCGCGCTCGACATCGCGACGGGGCAGGTGACGGGCTGGAACCCCGACGCGAACAACCAGGTGCAGGCGCTGCTCGCCGGCCCGGACGCGCTCTACGCGGGCGGAAACTTCACGCTCGTCGGCGGGCAGGTGCGCAACAGCATCGCCGCGCTCGACTGGGCGAGCGGGGCGCCCTCGGCGTGGGACCCGAACGCGAACGGGCAGGTGTCCGCGCTCGCGCGGTCGGGCTCGCGCCTCTACGCCGGCGGTCTTTTCTCGAGCATCGGCGGGCAGGCGCGCACGAACGCGGCCGCACTGGACACGGCGACGGGACTCGCGACCACGTGGGCACCCGAGCCCGACGACCAGGTGTTCGTGATCGACGCGTCCACTCCGGTCGTCTACCTCGGCGGCAGCTTCCTCAACGCCGGCGGCCAGCCGCGCACGTTTCTCGCCGCGGTGGACACGGCGGCCGGTTCCGCCACGGCGTGGGACCCGGCGGCGGACGGCACGGTGCGGGCGATCACGGCGACGTGCGACCGCGTGTACGTCGGCGGCTTCTTCACGTCCGTCGGTGGCGCGCCGCGAAACCGGCTCGCCGCGCTCCATCCGGCCACGGCCGCGGCGCTGGCGTGGGACCCGAACTCGGACGGCCCCGTCTTCGCGCTCACGACCGCGCCGGGCGCAGTGTACGTCGGCGGTGTCCTCACCTCGGTCGGCGGCCAGTCGCGCAGCCGTGCCGCCGCCGTGCACCCGGTCACCGGCGCCGTCAGCTCCTGGAATCCCGCACCCAACGGCACCGTGCGTTCGGTCGCCGTCGCCCCGAACGACGTCCTGCTCGGCGGCGCGTTCACGGGTCTCGGCGCGACCGCGTCGGGCAACCTCGCCGCGGTCTCGCCCGACGCGACGGTGAGTTGCCCGGTCTTCACGATCGGCCCCGCGTTGACGCCGCAGGGTGTGGTCGCGACAGCCTACTCGCTCGTCCAGACCGTCTCGGGCGGCACCGCGCCGTACTGCTGGAGCATTTCCTCCGGCGCGCTGCCCGCGGGCCTCGTGCTCGACGGCTCGACCGGCGCCGTCTCGGGCGCGCCGGTGGCGGCGGGCGTGAGCACCGTCACGTTCGTCGTGCGCGACGTGAACGGCTGCACCGGATCGGTCACGCGTTCGTTCGTGATCGCGAACGAGCCCGCGGTGACCGCGGTCGCGCCGCAGGCGTCCGGGCTGTGCCTGAATCCCGCGCAGGCCTGCGTCGCGATGCCGTTCGCGCTCACGCGCGGCGAGTCCACGCCGCTGCGCTCGGTGGCCGTCACGTTCCACCTCGAAGGCGCCAAGCTCGCGCTGTGCGCGCCGGGCCCGGTGAGCGCCAGCTTCCACGCGGGCGACTGGGCCGCCGGCTTCCCGAACATGTCGTTCGCGGTCGTCTCGAACGGCGGCGGCTCGTACACCGTGCAGCAGTCCATCGCGAGCGGTTCGTGCGGTCCGACCACCGGCGGAACGCTGTTCACCGTGGATCTCCGCTCGCTCGGCTACGACGGGACCGCGAGCGTGACGCTCGACGAAGTCGTCGTGCTCGCTTGCAGCGGCACCCCGCTGGCCGTGGACCTCGGCTCGCCCGGCGTGATCACCGGCTCGAGCACGCCGATCGTCGTGCTCCCGGCGACCCTTCCGAACACGCTCACCGGCGCCGCGTACTCGCACACGATCACGGCGACGCCCGCCACGCCCGGCGCGACCTTCTCGGTCACAGCCGGCACGCTGCCGCCGGGACTGACGCTGTCGAGCGCCGGTGCGCTGAGCGGCGCGATCACCGCCGCGGGCACGGACACGTTCACGATCACCGCCACCGATCCGGGCGGCTGCACGGGCTCGCGCCAGTACATCGTCACCGCCGATTGCCCCGCGATCGCGGTCGCGCCACTCTCGCTGCCCGACGGGGCGGTCGGCTCGGCGTACTCCTACTCGCTGTCCGCGACCGCCGGGACCGCGCCCTTCACGTTCTCGGTCGTCTCGGGAGCGCTGCCCTCGGGCCTCACGCTCTCGTCCGCGGGCTTGCTGTCCGGCACGCCCGACGTCGCGGGCCAGTCCGCGTTCGGCATCGGCGTCACCGACGCGACCGGCTGCTCGGCTTCGCTCGACTACGTGTTCGACGTGTTCCCGGTCGCTCCCGTCTCGACCATCGCCGCCGTGCCCGGCCCGCTCGCGCTCTCGAGCGCGAACCCGTGCGTGACCGTGCCCGTCGTCTACACGCGCGGCGAGGCCACGCCCGTGCGTGGCGTCAAGGTCACGCTGCAGCTCGATCCCGCGATGCTCCAGCTGTGCACGCCCGCGCATCCCGAATCGAGCATCACGCTCGGCTCCTGGGCGGACGCCTTCCCGAACACGATCCTGCAGGTGCTCGCCCTCGGCGGCGGCGCCTACCAGGTGGATCTCGTCACGCTCGGACTGCCGTGCGGCATCACGACCGGCGGCACGCTCTTCGACGTGCACGTCGCGTCGGCGGGCCCCGACGGCGACGCGCTGATCGGTGTGACCGCGGTGAAGTCGCGCGACTGCGACAACACGCCGGTTCCCGTTCTGGCCGGCGCGCAGGACACGGTGCGCGTGCAGAACGCTCCGCTCGCGATCGACCCCGCCACGCTGCCGAACGCGCTCGCGGGCGTCGCCTACTCGCAATCGCTCACGGCCTCGGGCGGCATCGGGCCGTACACGTTCTCGGTGGTCGCGGGCGCGCTGCCCGCGGGGCTCACGCTCGACGCCGCCGGCCTGCTCTCCGGCGTCGCAACCGTCACCGGTTCGTTCTCGTTCACCGCGGGCGCCACCGACGCGGGCGGCGTCCCCGGCACGCGCGCGTACACGCTGTCGGTCGCGTGCTCGCCGATCACGGTGACGCCGTCGTCGCTGCCGGTCGCGCAGGTCGGCGTGCCGTACTCGCAGACGCTCGTCGCCACGAGCGCGCTCACGCCCGTCACCTGGAGCGTCACGTCGGGCGCGCTGCCCGCCGGCCTCACGCTTTCGCCCACGACCGGGGAGATCGCCGGCACGCCGCTCGCGGCCGGCTTCGCGTCGTTCACCGCGACGGCGACCGATCCCGCCGGCTGCACCGGCGCCGAAAGCTACGGGCTGTCCGTGTTCCTCGATCCCGCCGCCTCCAACGTGGCCGCGCGCGTGAACGGTCTGTGCCTGTCGTCCGTGCATCCGACGGTCACGGTGCCGTTCCGCTTCACGCGCGGCGAGAACGCGCAGGCGCGCGGCGCGAGCGTGACGTTCACGTTGGAGACGTCGGTGCTCGAACTCGTCACGCCGGGCACGCCCGCGAGCAGCATCCATCCGGGCTCGTGGCTGCTCACGTACGGCAACCGCACGTTCTCGGTCGTGGACAACGGCGGCGGCTCGTACACCGTGAACTACTCGCTCTCCGGCGCGCCGTGCGGCCCCGACACGAGCGGCGTGCTCTTCACCGTGGACGTGCAGGCCACCGCCGGCGACGGCATCGGCCACCTGAGCGTGACGAGCGTGAACGCATGGGACTGCGCGGGTCATCCGCTGCCCGTCGTGCCGGGCGCGATCGCCGCGCTCGCGGTGAGCCACACGGCGCCGCCCGCGATCGCGGACCTCTCGACGGCGCAGGTCCAGAACGGCAACGACGGATCCGGCCGCACGGGCATCACGGTCACGTGGAGCACGGCCGAGGCCGGCCGCGTCGCGCTGTATCGCGCGCCGTTCGGCGCATGGCCCGAGTACGACGACGACGGCGGCGTGACGCCCGACTCGTCGCTCGCGCCGTCCGCGCCGTGGACGCTCGTGAGCGCGAACGCCGTCTCCGGCCTCGTGGACCATCCGCCGGTGCGCGGATTCTGGCACTACGTCGCGTTCTTCACCGACTCGTGCGGCAACACGTCGGCGGTGTCGAACCTGTCGCGCGGCGCGCTCGACTACCACCTCGGCGACGTGTCGAACCGCGTGACGGCCGGCGCCGGCGACAACCGCGTCGCGCTCGAGGACGTCTCGCTGCTCGGCGCGCACTACGGCATCTCCGGCGCGACGCTCGTGACCGACGGGGTCGCGTACCTCGACGTGGGCCCGACGACGGACGGCCAGACGACCTCGCGCCCGCTCACCGACAACGTGATCGACTTCGAGGACCTGCTTCTGTTCGCGCTCGACTTCCGCGCGGTCTCGGCCCCGCAGGACGGCGCGCGCCTCGCCGGCGCCGGTTCGACCAACGAAGTGTTCGCGGTCGAGGCGCCCGGGCTGGTCGAAGCGGGGCAGACCTTCGAGGCGGCGCTCACGCTCGAGGCGAGCGGCGCCATGCAGGGCTTCTCCGCCGGCCTGTCGTGGAATCCCGAGGTGGTCGCACCGCTCGCGACCGTGAGCGGCGGCTGGATCGAGGGCCAGGGCGGCGTGACGTTCTCGCCGAAGGCCGGCCGTGTGGACGCCGCGCTGCTCGGCCGCCGCGCGAGCGGCGTGGAAGGTTCGGGCGAAGTCGCGCGTGTGCGCTTCCGCGCGCTGCGCGAAGGCGACCCGGGCATCCGCTGCGCCGACGTCGTCGCGCGCGACGCGAACAACCGGCCGATCGAGCCCTCGCGCCTCGCGCGCGAAGTGCGCGAACTCGTGCCCGGGCGCACGGCGCTGCTCGCGCCCGCGCCGAACCCCGCGCGCGGCGCCTCGCTGCTGTCGTTCGCGCTCGCGCGCTCGGGACCCGTGGACCTTTCGCTCTACGGTGTGGACGGCCGCCGCGTGGCCGTGCTCGCGCATGGCACGTATGCTGCCGGCATGCACCACATCGACTGGCGCGGAGACTCCGGCGGACACGGCACCGTGGCTCCGGGCATCTACTGGCTGCGGCTCGAGACGAGCGGCGAGCGCTTCACGCGCCGGCTCGTGGTGCTGCGGTGATCCCTCGCGTGCGGCGCGCGCCGTTCGCGCTGTCGTCGCTCGCGCTGCTGTCCGTGCTCGCGCTCGGTGCCGCGTGCGCCGGTGCGCCGCAGGCGCCGCAGGCGCCGCAGTCGCCTCGCGCCGAGAAGCCGCCCGCGGTGATCGCGCCGCCGCAACTCGCGCCGGGGCAGACACCGCACCTCATGGACTTCATGGATCCGCCCGGCACGAAGCAGGCGTTCCGGCCGTTCATGCTCCACGCGGATCTCTGGACGAACGGCATCGACCAGCGCGCGAAGCTCGACACGGTCGTGTACGCGCTCGAGAACGGTGCGCGCACGTGCCGCGTGACGAACGCCGACAGCCTCTGGGCGGTGGACTACACGTGGATCTACCCGCACAGCGTGTTCCCCGAGCGCTGGTACGACGCCCGCGAACTGCTCGCGACGGCGGACTCCCTCCGGATACCGGACGACGCGGTGATCCAGTTCACGTTCGGCACCTGCCGGATCGGCGTGCGCGCCACGAACTACGAACAGGCGAGGGCCGAGGCGCTGCGGCTGTGGCCGTCGTCCATTCCCGTGCGGCTCGCCGGGCGGCTGAAGCTCAAGCTGGACCGCGCGAAGAAGGCGCTCCGCGGCGAACCCGCCGAATAGTCCCGCGCCGGCCGCCGGCCGCACGTCGCTCGACTTCTTGGCCCTCGGAGTCCGCCGCCGTATCCTGCCGCCGTCCCCCCCCGGCGGAGGTCCTCATGTCGCCCACGCGTATCGGCCGTGAAGTGCTCGGAGAGCTTGCCGCTTCCTCCCGTCTCGAATGGCTGGTCACCAACGGCATCGGCGGTTATGCCGCCGGCACGGTCGGCGGAGCGCTCACGCGCCGCTACCACGGTCTTCTCATCGCCGCGCGAAAGCCTCCCGTCGAACGCACGCTGCTGCTCGCCAAGCTGTCCGAGCGACTGCAGGTGGACGGCGCGTGGATCGAGCTCGACTGCAATCACTGGCACGGCGGCTCGACGAGCCCGCTCGGCCACCTGCACCTCGAGTCGTTCGCGCTCGAAGGCGCGGTGCCCGTGTGGACCTGGGCGATCGGCGACACGCGCCTCGAGAAGCGCGTGTGGATGGAGCAGGGGCACAACATCACGTACGTGCAGTACCGCCTCGTGTCCGCGCATGCGCCGGTCACGCTCGCGCTGCGCGCGTTCGTGGACCATCGCGACCATCACGAGACCACGTCGCTCGGTGAAGCGCAGGCCGTGATCGAGAACGTCACCGGCGGGCTCGAGATCAAGATGGGCGCGGACACGATGCCGCTGTGGTTGTTCGCCGACGGCGCCGAGTGCCGGCCGGCGCACGTCTGGTACCGGCACTACGCGCTGGCGGTCGAGACCGAGCGCGGACTCGACGACGAGCAGGACCTGCTGCTCGCGGGCGAGATCACGCGCCGGCTCGAGCCGGGCGAGGCGTTCACCGTGGTCGCGAGCACGCGGCACGACTCCGGCCGCGGCCTGCTTTCGGTCGCGAGCGCGCTGCAGCGCCGCCGCGCGCACGAGAAGCAGCTGCTCGACACGTGGGCGAAGGCCCAGGGCAAGCGCGCGAAGGACGCGCCCGAGTGGATCCGCCAGCTCGTGCTCGCGGCCGACGCGTTCGTCGTCGAGCGTGCACGCACGAACGGAGACGACCTCGTCATGGGGGCGTCGGGATCGCCGCGCAGCATCCTCGCGGGCTATCCGTGGTTCACCGACTGGGGACGCGACACGATGATCGCGCTGCCCGGCCTGCTGCTCACGACCGGCCGCCACGAACTCGCGCGCGCGGTGCTCACGACGTTCGCGGCGCACGTGGACCGCGGCATGCTGCCCAACATGTTCCCGGACGACGGCTCCCCGCCGGAATACAACACCGTGGACGCCGCGCTCTGGTTCTTCCAGGCCGTGCAGTCGTACCTCGAGGCGACCGACGACGTCTCGCTGCTGGAACAGGTGTATCCCGCGCTCGAGGACATCGGCGCCTGGTACGAACGCGGCACGCGCTTCGGCATCGGCGTGGATCCGCGCGACGGACTCGTGACGCAGGGCGCCGACGGCGTCGCGCTCACGTGGATGGACGCACGTGTCGAGGACTGGGTCGTCACGCCGCGCCGCGGCAAGCCGGTCGAGATCAACGCGCTCTGGTATGCCGCGCTCGCGGCCATGTCGCGCTTCGCGCGCCGGCTCGGCCGTTCGCACGAGGCGTACGACGCGCTCGGCCGCCGCGTGGGGCTCGCGTTCGGCAAGTTCTGGAATGCCGAGAAGCACTGCCTGTTCGACGTGCTCGACACGCCGTCGGGCCCGGACGCCTCGGTGCGCCCGAACCAGGTCTTCGCGGTGTCGCTGCCCGACTCGCCGCTCGACGCGGTGCAGCGCCGTGCCGTGGTGGACGCGGTCGGACGCCACCTCCTGACGTCGCACGGTCTGCGTTCGCTCGCACCGGGAGACGCCGGCTACCGCCCGCGCATGGTGGGCGACCGCCGCATTCGCGACGGCGCGTACCATCAGGGCACGGTGTGGACGTGGCTGCTGCCGCACTACGCGCTCGCGCACTTCCGCGCGTACGGCGACCGCGACGCCGCGCTCGCCGTGCTGCAGCCCTACGCCGACCTCATGCACGCGATGGCCGTCGGCACGCTGCCCGAGGTGGCGGACGGCGACGTGCCGCACACCCCGCGCGGCTGCTTCGCGCAGGCATGGACGGTGGGCGAGACGCTGCGTGCGTGGCACACGCTGGCCGAGGCGAAGCCGAAGCCCGCGACGCGCGTGCGGGCGGTGTCGTCCAAGCGTGCGAAGAACACCGTGGCGGCACGCGACTGACGCGGCCGCGAACGGCTGGAGCGCCCGCGCTCCCGGCCGATACCCTGCGGGGCGCCCGCCGTCCGGGTGGGCGCCCCCTTCATTCGACAGACGAGGATTCGTGATGACCGTCCCCTCCGGCCGTTCGCTTCCACGCCGCGCCTTCGCCGTGCTGCTCGCGCTCGCCGTGCTGGCGCCGCTCGCCGCCGCGATGCTGAGCGGCGCACGCAAGCGCGACGTCCTTCCGCCGATCGTCTTCGTGCAGCGCAGCGACGTGCCCGGCTCCGGCATCGTGCCGGGCGTGGGCCCCGCCGGGCGCACGATCGTGACCGGCGGCCGGATGATCGTGCGCGAGAGCGACGGGCGCATGCATCCGCTGCTGCCCGAGGGCCGCTTCCACGACGTCGCCGATCCCGCCGTCTCGTACGACGGTCGCTGGCTCGCGTTCGCCGCGGTCACCGCGCGAGACAGCGCGTGGCGCCTGTGGGTGTGCGACGCGGGCGGCCGCGAACTGCGCCCGCTCACGCGCTCCGACCGTCCCGCGGCGAGCGGCTCGGCGAAGTTCGCGCGCTACGACGACTTCGATCCGTGCTGGCTGCCCGACGGCCGCATCGTGTTCGCGAGCACACGCTACCCGCTGCTTTCGCAGCAGGGCCCGGTCGCGAGCAACCTCTTCGTCGTGAACGCCGACGGCACCGGCCTCACGCGCATCACGACCGAGCGCCAGGGCGGGGAAGAGCCCAGCGTGGATCCGACCGACGGCCGCCTGCTCTACGCGCGCTGGTTCTTCAATCGCTACCGCGCGGCCGACAACGCCGCGGGCATCGTCGCCGGCTTCGACGGCGCCATGCCGGCGGACACGGTGGACCTGTGGCACGCGGGTGGGATCGAGTACGACGGCGACCATCTGCGCCTCGCCGGCGGCGAGCCGCGCACACGTTCGGGACAGCAGGCGTACCAGCCGATCATGCTCGGCGACACGACCTTCGTCGGCGTGCGCGCCGAACGCACGAACCTCATGCGTTCCGGGCGGCTCGGGCTGCAGGCGTTCGCGAAGCGTTTCGGGCGCGCGCGACCGCTGTTCGGCTTCGGTGCGGCCCAGGGCTGGTCGGCGTGCGCGCCGCTCGCGCTGCCCGACGGCCGCGTGCTCTTCAGCATGGACGAGCACGGCACGGGCAACTTCGACCTCTACGTGTGCGAGGCCACCGGCGCGAACCTGCAACAGGTCACGCAGGCGCCCGGCACGCTCGAACTCGACGCCGCACTGCTCGCGCCGCGTCCGCTGCCGCCGCCGCCGCTGTACGGCAAGGGCTGGCCGGATCCGGCCGACGCCGCGCCGCGCACGAGCGTGGACGCGGTCCGCGCCGACGAGCGCACCACGCGCTTCGACTGCTTCAACGTGTTCGCGAACGCCGACGTGGACGCGCCGTTCCCCGACGGCCTGCCGGTGCAGCGCGGACTGCGCATCCGGTTCTTCACCGCGATGCCGCGGCCGGACGCCGAAGGCGCGGACTCGCTCGTGATGCTGCGCGAGGCGCCGGTCTCACCGCAGGGCGGCGTGCACGTGGACACCGGACCGAGCGACCTGCCGATGTTCGAGCAGATCGTGGATGCGCAGGGCCGGGTGCTGCGTTCGGCCTCGGGACCGACGCACGTCGCCGGCTTCAACTGGACGCGCCCCGGGACGGGCACGAAGTGCGTCGGCTGCCACGCCGGGCACTCGGCGCAGCCGGTCGCGGTGAGCGCGGGCGACGCGGAGTGGTTCAACGCCGCGCCCTCGGCGCACGCGACCGCCTCGAGCAGCCAGCGCGAGGGCAAGGGTCCGGCCGCGCTCGTGGATCGCCGTACCCGTGGAGAGTTGGCGGAAGTGGCCTGGATGGCGGACACGAGCGCCGCCCAGTGGGTCCGGTTGCAGTGGCAGGAAATCATGGAGACGCGCGCGGTCGTCCTTTATGCTCTGCGCGGCAGAACCAAGGAGGGCGGGCCATGGCGCGTGCGGCGCGGCGAGCTCGTCTTCTACCAACAGGGCCGGGAAGTGGGGCGGGTGCCCGTCGCGCGTGAGCTGTCCGCGGAGGGAACCCGTTTCGATTTTCCGCCCGTTCGCATGGATGCGCTGGAGTTCCGGCCCACCGCGGTGGACGGAAAGCTGCGCGGACGGCCGATCACCGGTCTCGCCGAGATCACCACCCTGTCTCGACTCGCCTGGGAGTAACGCATGCGCCGCCTCGGATTGTCCTGCTTCGCCGGATTCCTGCTCGGAGTACTCGCCCTCGTTCCCGTCGCCGCTTCGGCGCAGGGCTTCCAGGCCGTCACCACGAAGGACGGCACGGACGTGTGGGCCGTCGGTGACGGCGGTGTCGTGTACCGCTCGCTCGGCGGCGGCGCGACGTTCGCCCAGTCGCAGCTCGGCATCCGCACGCTGCGCGCCATCACGCACCGGGGCCTCGGCCTGATCGTCGTCGGCGATTCGGGCTACGTGTTCCGCAGTTCCGACAACGGCCTCACGTTCCAGGCGCAGTCGCTGCCCGGCGCGCCCGCGATGCGTGCGGTCGTGCTCGCGAGCGCCACGCGCGCCTACGCCGCCGGTGACGGTGGCGCGCTGCTGCGCAGCGACGACGCCGGCGCGACGTGGACGCCGCAGTCGAGCGGCACGGTCCAGACGCTCCATGCGCTTTCGTTCTCGGACGCCGATCACGGTCTGGCGGCCGGCGCGGGCGGCACGCTGCTCACGACGAGCGACGGTGGCGCCAACTGGACGCCTGTCTCGCTCCCGACCGCGAACGCGCTGTACGCGATCGCGAGCAGCGGTTCGACCGTGTGGCTCGGCGGCGCGTCCGGCACGCTGCTCAAGAGCACGAACGGCGGCTCGAGCTTCTCGCCGGTGAACCTGCATGCGGATTTCCAGCCCGACGTGCGCGCGCTTTCGGCGCCCGGCGCGAACGAGCTGTGGGTCGGCGGCGGTGGTGGTTTCGTGCGCCGCACGACGGACGGGGGCTCGAACTGGACGTTCCCCGTGCACGAGCAGTACGGCCCCACGACCGGCGTCGCGTTCACCGCGACCGCGGGCTTCGCGGTGTCGGGCACGAACCGCATCGTGACGCGCTGGAACGGCGGCTCGTCCATGCTGCTGCCGACCGGGGCGACCCTCACACGCTCGTGGGCGAAGACCATGGGCACGAGCGGCACGCAGAGCATTCGCGGCCGTTCCCTCGCCGTGCACCCGCTGCAGCGCGACGTGATCTACGACTGGAGCGGCGACTCGCTCTACCGCTCGCCCGACGGCGGCGAAACGTGGCGGTTCGTGCGGCGCGTGAACAACAACGGCCACGCGAACGCGTTCACGATTTCGCCCAAGGACACGCTGCAGATGGTCGCCGCCGTGGTGACGAGCGGCGGCACGCGGCAGATCTGGCGTTCGATCGACGGCGGCGTGAGCTGGACGCCGACGCTCACGCACGCCTTCGGCGAGTACGGCATTCCGCTCGAGCGGCATCCCGACAAGCCCGACACGCTGTACTTCGGTGGCGACTCGGACTCGTTGCAGCGATCGGTGGACGGCGGCGCGACCTGGAAGTACTGGGGGCACCAGTGGTTCCGCAGCCCGTGCGACATCATCATCACGCCGGACGCCGACAACGTCGTGCTCGTCGCCGACGGCATCACCGGCAGCGGTATCGGCGAACTGTGGCAGTCGAGCGACGGCGGCGTCTTCTACACGCGGCGCCAGCTCGCGAACGGCTCCGAGATCCCGGGCATGAGCTGCGGCCGCCTGCGCAACAACGTGGCCTTCGGTACGACGTGGTCCGCGACCGGCGTGCGGTCGTCGTCGGACTTCGGCGTGACCTGGCCGCTCGTGACCGACCTCAATCGCACCGGGCAGAACGTGCCGTCCTCGTGGGGCACCGACGTCGCGGGTGACGACCCCAACGTCGTGCTCGTCGGCGTGTACTCCGGCGGCATCGGCTACCTGAGCTGGGACGGTGGCGCCACGTTCGCCGGCTCGGCGCTCGGCGGCTCGAACTACAGCCTGCTCGCGCGCGACCGCGGCACGCTGCTCGCGCAGCAGAGCGGCGGCGTGTACAAGCTGCGTGCGGCGTACACGTACACGCCCTCCGTGGGCGCGCAGTCGCTCGTCGTGACCGCGCCCAACGGCGGCGAGTCGTGGGACGTGGGCAGCGTGCACGCGATCACCTGGAACGGCGCGAACGTCGCGCTCGCGCGCATCGAGTACCGCCGCAGCGCGGGCGATCCGTGGGTGACGATCGCCGACGTCGAAGGCTACGCCGGCACGTACGCGTGGACGGTGCCGAACGACCCGACCGCGACCGCGGAAGTGCGCGTGCGCGACGCCGGCGATTCGAATCCCAGCGACGTGAGCAACGCCGTCTTCGCCATCGTGCAGGTGCTCACGCCGCAGTACGACGCGCTTCCGTCGCTGCTCGACATGGGCAACGTGGAAGTGAGCACGGGCGAGTTCGCGACCTTCACGCTGAGCGATCCCGGCACCGCGGCGCTGAACGTGACCAACGTGACGAGCGACAATCCGCGCTTCACGCCCGTGCGGACGATCTTCTCGATCCCCGCGGGCGGCAGCGACACGCTCGGCGTGTGGTTCCGGCCGCTGGCCGCGGGCGCCGACAGCGCGCAGCTGACCGTGTACGGCAACGACGCGGGATCGCCGCACACGCTGCGCGTGCGCGGCAACGCCGGCGCGTTCCTCGCGGTGGACGGCGGCGCTCCGGCCGCGTTCGCGCTCGCGCCCAACGCGCCGAACCCGT
>JBGANH010000063.1:0-17123 GCA_044222365.1 Candidatus Eiseniibacteriota bacterium | reverse complement strand
AAGCAGGTGCTCGCGGCCGAGGCGGCGGTGGCGGGTGCGGGCGCGCGGCTCCAGGCGGCGCGCGCGGCGCGCGACCAGGCGGCGCTGCAGCTCACGTACGCGCGCATCGTCGCGCCGGTCACGGGCGTCGTGAGTCGCAAGACGGTCGAGGTCGGCCAGTACCTGCAGCCGGGACAGACCACCATGGCGGTCGTGCCGAACGACGACCTCCACGTGGTCGCGAACCTCAAGGAGACGGACATCGGCGACGTCCGTGTCGGCGATCCCGTGCGCATCACCGTGGACGCGTATCGCGGCCGCGTCGTGCAGGGCAAGGTCGAGAGCCTGAGCCCGGCGACCGGCGCCAAGTTCTCGCTGCTGCCGCCGGACAACTCGACCGGCAACTACACGCACGTCATCCAGCGCATCCCGGTGCGCATCGCGGTCACGAGCGGGCTCGACGCCGAGCATCCGCTGCGGCCGGGCATGAGCGTGCAGATCGTCGTCACGACCCGCGCGAGCTGAAATGTCCGCCACGACCCTGACCGCGGTGCGTGACGCCGCCTACGACGAGGCCTACCGGAATCGCTACATCATCGCGATCACGGTGACGTTCGCGTCGATCCTCGAGATCCTCGACACGAGCATCGTGAACGTGGCGATCCCGCACATGATGGGCACGCTCGGCGCGACGCTCGACCAGATCGCCTGGGTGTCCACCGGCTACATCGTGGCCAACGTGATCGTGCTGCCCATCACCGGCTGGCTTTCGGCGTACTTCGGGCGGCGGCGTTACTTCGCGGGCTCGATCCTGCTCTTCACGCTCTCGAGTTTCTTCTGCGGCAACGCCCACACGCTCAACGAGCTGATCGCGTGGCGCATCCTGCAGGGACTCGGCGGCGGCGCGCTGCTGTCCACGTCGCAGGCCATCCTCTACGAGGTGTTCCCGCCCGAGGAGTACGGTCAGGCGATGGCCATCTTCGGCGTGGGCGTCATGGTCGGCCCGACGCTGGGACCCACGCTCGGCGGCTACATCACGGACACGTTCTCGTGGCCGTGGATCTTCTACATCAACCTGCCGTTCGGCGCGCTCGCGCTGGTGCTGAGCCTGCAGTACATCGGGAACTCGCGCTGGGCGCAGAAACTCGGCGACACCGACTGGCTCGGGCTCTTCCTGCTCGCGATCGGCGTCGGCACGCTGCAGCTGTTCCTCGAGCGTGGCGAGCGCCTCGACTGGTTCGCCTCGCGCGAGATCGGCTTCTACGCCGTCACGAGCCTGCTGTCGCTCGCGTCGTTCGTGTGGCACGAGCTGCACGTGGAACATCCGGTGGTGGACCTGCGCATTCTGGGCAATCGCCAATTCGGCACCGGCGCGCTGCTCGGTGCGATCCTCGGCGTGTGCCTGTACGCCACCGTGTTCGTGCTGCCCGTCTACCTGCAGCAGATCCTTCGCTTCACCGCGAACCAGACGGGCCTCGTGATCCTGCCCGGCGCGCTCGCGAGCGCCGTGACCATGGTGCTCATGACGCGGCTGCTCGGAAAGGTGGACAGCCGCCTCATCGCCAGCGCCGGCGCGGCGCTGTTCGCGTTCGCGATGTGGCAGTGGTCCCACTTCACCACGCAGAGCGGCGTGGACGACTTCTGGTGGCCGCTCATCGTGCGCGGTGTGGCGCTCGGGCTGGCGTTCATCCCGCTCAACAACCTCGCGATGTCGCAGCTGTCCATGTCGCAGATCGCGCCGGCCACGGGGCTGTACAACCTCATGCGCCAGCTGGGCGGCAGCGTGGGCATCGCGCTGTCGGCGACGCTCGTACAGCGCTTCATGGCCGAGAGCCGCGAAGGTCTCGCCTCGCACGTCTCGCTCTACAACCCGGTCGTCGTGCAGCGGCTCGACCAGATCACGCGCATGCTGATGGGCCGGGGCGACACGTTCGACGTGGCGCGGACGAAGGCGCTCGCGTCCATCAACGGTGCGGTGCAGGCGCAGGCGGCGATGCTCGCGTACGAGAAGATCTTCCTCGTGTTCGGGCTCGTGTTCCTCGTGGCGATCCCGCTCATCATGACGCTCAAGTACGACCCGAAGCGTCTGCGCGGCGGCGGCGACGCGCATTGAGCGGTGCCGCCGGCCGCCCCGAGAAGAATTCGTTGACGGACGCCCTTCGCGTGTCCGATACTGAACCACATGGTTCAGTATACGCCGGATCACTTCGACGCCTCCTTCGCCGCCCTCTCGGACGTCACGCGCCGCGGGGTGCTCGAGCAGCTCGCGCGTTCGGACGCCTCGATCACGGACCTGGCGCGGAAGTTCGACATGACGCTCACGGGCATGAAGAAGCACGTGGGCGTGCTCGAGCAGGCCGGGCTCGTCACCACCGAGAAGGTCGGGCGCGTCCGCAAATGCCGGCTCGGCGTGTGCCGGCTCGAAGAAGAAGCGGCGTGGATCGAACGCTACCGCTCGCTCTGGGCGGCACGTTTCGAAGCGTTGGACTCGGTCATCGAAGAGCTCAAGCGAAAGGAGCGGCCCCGTGGACGCACGAAAAGGAAGTGAGCCCGTGACGGTGGAGCGGACCTCCGATCGCGAGGTCGTCGTCACGCGGACGTTCGACGCCCCCGCGCGACTGGTCTACGCGGCGTGGACGCAGCCCGAGCTGTTCCAGAAGTGGTGGCTGCCGAAGTCCATGGGCATGGTCCTCTACGCGTGCGAGATGGACGTGCGCGTCGGCGGCAAGTACCGCCTGAACTTCGGCGAGGGCGCGGACTTCTTCGGCCGGTACCTCGAGGTCGCGCCGCATTCGCGGCTCTCGTGGACCAACGAAGAAGGCGGCGAGGACGGCTCCGTCACGACCGTGACCTTCGAGGAGAAGAACGGCAGGACGTTCGTGGTCGTGACCGAGCTCTATCCCACGAAGGAGGCGCTCGACGCGGCCGGCACCGGCGCCCAGGAGGCGATGCGCGAGACGTTCGCGCAGCTCGACGAACTGCTCCGCACGCTGTGAACGGTGCTACCTTGCGGCCCCGGAATCGCGCGCCGGTCGAGCGCGCACCGGGAGGAGCCCACGCATGAACTCACGACAGCTCAACCTTGCGCTCGCCGCGGCGGCGGCGCTGCTGCTGCTCGCCGGCGGGCCGTGGCTGTTCTCGCAGATGAAGTCGCTGCCCGGAACGGGTGAGCTGGCCGCCCGCTCGGGCCAGCGCATCGTCATGGTCGCGGTGGACAACCTGCGCAGTGACGCCGACTGCGAAAAGATCCGCGCCGCGCTCGCGGCGACGCCCGGCGTGCGCGAGTGCGAAGTGCGGCTCGGGCAGCTGCGCGCGTTCGTGATCGTGGACGCGGGCGTGAGCGACGACTCGCTGCTGTCGGTCGTGCGCCGCGCGGGCGGTGTGGCGAGGATCCCGGAGCGCTGAAGCGCCGCGCCTCAGTTCACCCGCGTCCGCGCGAACAGCGAATCCCACGCGCCCTGCGCCGGCTTCGCGGTGAGCGCCGAGTCCACGATGCCGAGGTGGGCGAACGGCACGAGCGATCCCGTGGGCGGGCTCGGCCACAAGGACAACGCGAGGTCGGCGTACGTGAGGTCGAACACCGCGACCGCCGCCGCCTGGTCGAGCAGCCGCGCGTGGTGCCGCACGTAGCGCGCCTGCTGCGCGGGCGTCGCGGCGTTCCCGCCGTAGGGCACCGACGCCCAGCCGCCTTCGACGACCATGACGGGCTTGCCCACGCCGTCCCGGATGCGCGAGTAGTAGTCGAGCGGGATGTCCTCGGGCTCCGCGAAACCTCCGAGGTAGGGATAGCTCGACAGTCCCCACGCGTCCGCGAACGGGAAGTCCGCGAGTTCGGTGGCCACGCCCTGCCAGCCGGGCGGGCCCAACCGTCCCCACGCGGTCTCGACCTGGATCGTCGCGTAGAGCTTGGGCGTGGGCAGATCGGGCCGGCGCGCGTGCAGCGCGCGCAGCGAGTCCGCCGCCTGCCGCGCCATCGGCGCGAGCGACGCGTACACGGACGGGCCCGCGGCGCGCACGAGGTTCACCTCGGAAGCCAGCCCGAGGTACTCGGGATGGATGATCGTGTCCACGGCCGTGACCCAGCGCACGAACAGCGCGCGCACCGCGGGTTCGGAAATACTGCGCCCGGCGGCGACGAGCTTCGGGTCTTCGTCCGCGCGCGAGAGGCCGTCGGTCGGGTCCACCTCGAACACGATCTGGTGGTGTGCGACGAGCCGGTAGTAGTGCATGAGGTCGAGGAACCGCCGCGCGAGCGTGTCGGGCGGCACGCCCGCGAGCAGCGAGTCCCACGGCACGCCTTCGTGCGCGATCGCGGCGTCGGCGCGGGTGGACCACTGGAAGATCGCGTTCACCGCGACGGTCTGGTCGGGCACCGGCGGGATCCCCGAGAAGCCCATGCGCCACGTGCGCGTGACGGGCGAGGGGCCCGGGGCCGACGGGCCGCCGCTCTTGCCGCAGCCGGCGGCGCCGACGGCTGCGAGGGCGAGAGTCGTCAGGAACACCGCAAGAAACGCACGCGAGAGGGGTCGCATGCGTGCATCCTACTGCACCAGCGGGTACTGTTCGGCATACCCCGGGCAGCACCCGTGTCCGCGTTCGACCGAACGTTCAGGAAGACTCGACCGCATGTGCCAGAACTGCGACGGCAGGCCCGCCTCCGAAACCACCCACGCCCACGCCGGACACGCGCCACTCGCCGCGGACGGTGAAGGCTGCATCGAAATCCTCGCCGACCGCCTGCGCGAATGGCCGGGCGTCCTCGCGATCGAGGCGAACTTCCGCGCCAGCACGCTCACGGTTCGCTACCAGCCGGGACTCGTCTCGCCCGAGCAGCTCAACACGTTCGCGGACGAGGTCGGCGGCGTGTTCGCGCAGCGGGTGACCACGTGCGAGAAGCGCGACACGCTCGAGGCCTGCTCCGAATGCGCCCTGCGCTTCGGTCAGCTCGGTCCCGAGGACGCCGCGCAGTTCTCCGCCGACGCGACGCCGGGCACGGTGCGCCTCGCGCGCCGGCGGTTCGGTGCGGGCGCCAGTCCCGCCGCGATCGTCGAAGGAGTCGAGGTCGTGCGCCCGCTGTCGGAGAAGCCCTGGGGCGCCACCATGACGCACGAGGAAGAAGAGGAGCATTCCTCCGGCGGCGCCATGGTCGCGATGACGATCGCGTGCCTGGTCACGCTGCTCGCGGGCTTCGCGGTCGAGAAGCTGACCGCGCTTCCCGAGCTCGTGTCGCACCTGCTGTACGCCGCGGCCGCGATCACCGGCGGCTGGTTCGCCACGGTGAGCACGTTCGAGGCGCTGCGGAAGTTCAAGTTCGACGTCAACCTGCTCATGATCCTCGCCGCGGTCGGCGCGGCCGCGACCGGCGCGATCTTCGAAGCCGCGGTGCTGATGTTCCTGTTCTCGCTCAGCAACACGCTCGAGGTCTACACCATGGGCCGCACGCGCCACGCGCTGCACGCGCTCATGAAGCTGCGCCCGGCGCGCGCGCTCGTGCGCCGCGAGGGCCGCGAGATCGAGGTCGCCGCCGAGGACGTGCGCGTGGGCGAGACCGTGATCGTGAAGCCGGGCGAGGCGATTCCCGTGGACGGCACGGTGACGCTCGGCACGTCGCTCGTGGACCAGTCGAGCCTGACCGGCGAGTCCGTGCCGGTCGAGAAGGGCCCCGACGCGCCGCTGTATGCCGGCACGCTCAACCAGCACGGCGCGCTCGAATACGTCGCGACGCGCGCCGCGTCGAACTCCGCGCTCGCGCGCATCGTCGCGCTCGTGCAGGAGGCGCAGGAGCAGAAGTCGCGCACGGAGGAAGTCGCCGAGTGGGTCGGGCGCTACTACACGATCGTCGTGATCGTGGCCGCGGTGCTCATGCTGCTCGTGACGCTGTTCGTCATGAAGATGCCGTGGAGCGGCCCGGCGGGCGCGCTCTACCGCACGATGACGCTGCTCGTGGTCGCGTCGCCCTGCGCGCTCGTGATCGCGACGCCGGCGACGATCCTTTCGGCCATCGCGAACGCCGCGCGCAACGGCATCCTGTTCAAGGGCGGCCGCTTCATCGAGGCGCTCGGCCGCGTGAAGGCGATCGCGTTCGACAAGACCGGCACGCTCACGCACGGCCGCTTCGAGGTGACCGACGTGATCGCGCTGCAGGGCGGCACGGAAGAGCAGCTGCTCGCGCTGGCCGCGTGCGCCGAGAAGCGCTCGCCGCATCCGCTCGCGCAGGCCGTCGTGCGAGCGGCCGAGGCGCGCAAGGTCGCGTTCGAGCCCGCTTCGGAGCTGCGCAACCATCTCGGCAAGGGTCTCGTCGCCTCGCACGGCGGACGCACGATCCAGGTCGGCACGCCCGACCTGTTCGTTTCGCTCGGCATCGCGCTGCCGGCCGGCATCGTCGAGCGCGTGCGCGCGTTCTCGGACGACGCGAAGACCGCGATGGTCGTGCATTCGGACGGCGCGTGGGGGCTCATCGCCGCGGCCGACGTCGTGCGCCCGAACGCGTCCGACACGGTGAAGACGCTCCGCGCGCTCGGCATCGAGCACCTCGCGGTGCTGTCGGGCGACAGCGCGCAGACCGTGGACGCGATCGCGCGCCGCACGGGCGTGGACGAGCGGCACGGCCAGCTGCTGCCGGAGGACAAGGTCCGCGTGATCGGCGAACTCGAGACCAAGTACGGCTCGGTCGCGATGATCGGCGACGGCGTCAACGACGCGCCGGCGCTCGCGCGCGCGAGCGTGGGCATCGCGATGGGCGGCATCGGCAGCGACGCCGCCATGGAGAGCGCCGACGTCGTGCTCATGGCGGACGACCTGTCGTCGCTTCCGTACGCCGTGAAGCTCGCGAAGCACGCGAACCGCGTGGTCATCCAGAATCTCGTGATCGCCACGGGCGTGATGCTGTTCCTCGTCGTCTGGACGTTCGTCGGCACCATGACGCCGCTGGGGCAGCTCAAGCTGCCGATCGCCGTGTCGGGCCACGAAGGCAGCACCGTGGTCGTCATCCTGAACGGACTGCGGCTGCTCGCGGGACGACGCGCGCAGGCCTGAGCGTCCGCGGAACGTCGAGCGCGCCGCGCGGGCGACCGTGCGGCGCGCTTCGCGTTCACTCGAGCGCGGTGACCACCACGTTGTCGTAGTACACGGTGCACTGACCCACGCCACCGGTGTAGGCCGCCAGCGCGAAGTGCCCGCGCGGCCGCCGCGCGTCGCGGCGGTCGAGCTTCAGCTCGCCGTTCACGAGCACGCGCCAGCGCGTGCCGTGCGCCTCGACCCGCACGTGCTGCCACGTGCCGTTCGGGTTCGTCACGCCCCGGCGTCCGAGCCGCCACTCGCGCACGTGCACGAGCACGTCCTGGTACGAGCCGCCGCGCAGGTCCACGCCGACGCCGGTCTGTCCCTCGATCCGCAGCACCGCGCCCTTGTCCACGCCACGCATCATGCAGACGTCGAAGTCGAGCGCGTAGTCGGTCCACGAGTCGTCGCCCGCGTGGATCAGCGAGCGGAGCTGCTTCTCGTCCGGCAGGTCGGCGCGCAGCATGCCGCGCCACACGCTCCAGACGCTGTCGCGGTCGGCGCGCCAGAGCGCGAGCGCCGGCGACGAGAAGTCGTCCGAGAAGAGCACGCGTCCCGCGGGGGCGGCGAGGCGTGGCGGCGGCGGTGGCGTCGCGAAGCGCTCGGGATCCGCCGCGCCGCCGTGCGCCGGTGCGGCCGGCGACGAAAGGACGAGGGTGCAGCACAGACACGTGGCCACGAAAACGCGCATCCCACCCCCCACGGTGGAGGGGCGTCACCGCGCCGGCGTCAGAAGCGCCAGCTCAGTCCGCCCTGCAACTGCCGCGTCGTACCCGAGAGACCGCCGTGATCCTGTTCCCAGCCGCCGTTCACGTACCAGCTGCGGCCGAGCGTCCAGTCGAAGTCCACGCTCTCCCAGCGCTCGGTGTCGGACGCGTGCGAGAACGTATCCTCGGTCTTCCGCGAACCGAACGCCATCTCGATGTGCGACTGCGACACGGGGTCGAAGCCGAGACCACCCGACCAGAGCGAGCTCGTGACGGTCTCGCCGTCGTACGTCGAGGCACGGAAACGCGCCGTCGTCCGCAGCGGCGCGATGCGCATGATCTCGGCGCTGCCCGACCAGGAGCGCGATTTGTCGGAGCCCGCGTTGCCGCGCGTCTCGGCGTTCAGCCGCGCACGCTTCGCGACCTCGAACTGGGCCCCGAACCACGCGCCCTGGCGGTACGCGTCGTCGAACTGGGTCTCGGGGGTCAGGCGGTCGCGGTAGAGACGCACGCTGCGGCGGTTGTCGTAGCCCGCGGTCGCCGTCGCCCAGGTGGTGACCGGCACGCGCAGCGAACCGAACGTGCTCGTCGCCGACAGCGCCGGCTCGCCGAGCGCGCGCTTCCAGCCGCGGTTGAAATCCACTTCCTGCGTGACCGAGGCGTTGAACCGCTTCGTGAACCACCACGACTGGACGAACGCGAAGTCGCGGTTGGGCTCGCCGTTCTCCTGCGACGAGACCGCGCCCATCGCGAACGACCAGCGCTGCACCGAAAGCGGCGCCTGGTGCCATTCGGCGTAGCCGCCGAACTGCAGCACCTTGCCCGAGAACGAATACTTCTCCGGATCGGGCTGCGTGCCGCTGAAGAGCCCCACCGAATGCCGCGGCGTGCCCAGTTCGAGCAGGCCACCGTCGAACAGGTTGATGCTCGCGAGCAGCGGCGAGCTCTGGCGGCCGACCGTGAACTTCCGGTTCGCGTCACGCGAGCGCACGGTCATCGCGGCGCGGTAGACGCGCGCCTGCTGGTCGGTCTTCGCCTCGCTGCCCGAGTAGTTGCGCGTCGTGCGCCGGCTGCGCATGTCGAACGTGAGGTCCATGTGCCCGTCCGCGACGTTGTGCCCGTCGAAGCGCAGGTCGAGCGACGGCTGCTGGAACTTCGAACCGTCGGACGTGTTCACGGACAGCCAGCGCGCCCCGGCGCGTCCGCGCAGGCGCTGCCGCGTGACGCTCTTCGCGGTGGGCGAGGCGGGCGGCAGCTGCGCCGCGCGCCGTGCCGAGTCGGCGAGCACGCTCACCCGGCGCACGCTGTCGGCGCGTGCGGCGACCTCGGCCGCGCGGGAGTCGTAGCGCGCCTCGTCGCCGATCTTCGGCGTACCGGCCGTCCACAGCGTGTCGCACGCGGCGCGGCGCGACGACACGTATGCGGCACGCACGCGCGCGACGAGCGCGCCGTCGCGCCACACCTGGAGCGTGTCGCCGACGCGTACGCCTTCGAGCGCGCCGACCTCGACGTACACGCTGGCGCCCGAGACGTAGGTGACCTTGGTCGTCGCGGGGACGGCGAGTGCCGTCCCGGTGAGCAGCGCCAGCAGCGCCAGCGCGGCGAGTGTGCGGAAGTGGCGCATCAGTTGACTGTCCCTCGCGGATGGCAGCGGTAGCAGGCCGCGCTCGTGTACGAATAGCCCGACTGCTCGCGATGCTTGCCGTCGGTCACGGTCTTGTCGCTGTGCGGATGGCACGACAGGCAGGTGAAGTCGGTGTAGCGGGCCGGGTTCGTGTGGCAGGTCTGGCAGTCGGTCCACGTGCCGCGGTGGCGGCCCGAGTAGATCGGGAACCAGAGGCCGTCGTGATTGAACGTCGCCCCCGCCCACGTCCGCGTGTCGTGGCACGAGGCGCAGGCGCTCGCCACGAAGCCGGCGGCCACGTGGTTCGGCGTCGCACCGTCGTACTCGGACTGGTGGCACGCGATGCACGCGGTGGGCTTGCCCGCGTAGACGCCGTCACCGTGGCAGCTCGAACAGAGCGCGGTGGCGTGGGCTCCGGTCAGCGCGAAGCCGCGCGCGGCGTGGTCGAACGTCGAAGGCTTGAAGTACGACGTGTTGTGGCACGAGGCACACGCCGACGGCGCGAACTGCGCGGCCGCGTGATTCGGCGTCGCGCCGTCGTAGTCGGGCTGGTGGCAGGCGATGCACGCGTGCGGTGTGCCGGCGTAGCGGCCGTTGACGTGGCAGTCCGTGCACGCCGCCGCGCGGTGCGCGCCCGTGAGCGGGAAGCCGGAGGCGTCGTGATTGAAGCGCGCGGGGGTCCACCCGAGCGCCGAGTGGCACGTCTGGCACTCGAGCGGGAACTGGCTCGCGACGTGGTCGGGCGTGCGCGCCGACTGGTACTGCGGCATGTGGCAGGTGCGGCATTCGGCCTGCGTGCCCACGAACTGCATCTGGCCGGCGCTGCGGCCCTTGTGGCAGGACTCGCAGTCGATCGCGGCATGGCTGCCCGTGAGCGGCAGCTTCGTGAGCTGGTGCAGGCGGATCATGGGGCCGCGGTCCACGAAGCTGCGCGCGCCGTGGCAGCGGCCGCAGTCCGTGCCCATCTCGCCGTGGTGCACGTCGGTGTGACAGGACGCGCACTGCGTCTGCGCCGAGGAGAAGTCGAGCGAGCGGTGGCACGCCGTGCAGGCGGCCGACGCGTGCGCGCCCTTCAGGTCGAAGCCGTACGCCGAGTGGTCGAACGCCGTGCTCATGCGCGCGATCTTCCACGTGTTCGGGGAGTGGCAGTGCGAGCATTCCTCGACGAACTTGCCGTGCGGGTTCTCGATGCGCTCGCCGGGCTGGGCGAACGAGCGCAGCGCACCCGTGCCGGCGGCGAGCAGCACCGCGCAGGCGAGTCCGAGCAGCCAGGGCAGACGGCGGTCAGCGATCCGCATGTCGCACCTCGTGCGCGGCGTACGCGAACAGCGCGCCGCCGCCGGATGACGGGAGGAGTGAGCTGCGCTTGGTACCGGACGCGGGAATGCCCGTGACGTGGCAGGCCTCGCACTTGGTGGGCGTCGGCTTGTAGGTCACGAACGGTTTGCCGTCGGCGCCCTTCTGCGGCACGTGGCAGCTGGCGCACGGCGTCTTCGCGTGCGCGCCTTCGAGCTTGAAGGCGGCGTCGCGGTCGTGGTCGAACTTGCTCGCGGGAACGAACGCGAGATCGTCGTGGCAGGCCTCGCAGGCGCCCTTGTCGCGGCGCGTGGCGAACTGCTCGCCGTGCGGGCTCTTGTGGCAGGCCACGCAGGCGCGGCGCGGGTTGTCGAAGTGCAGCGGGCGCATGCTCGCGGCGTCGGCGCGCAGCGTGGACTTGCCCGGCTTCGCGAGCAGCTCCTCGTGGCACGCCTGACAGGGCGTCGCGAGGTGGCCGCCGCGCAGCGGGAACACGCAGTCGGCGTGCGCCACGGCGTCGTAGGTCGAAGGCTGGAACGCGGACAACGTGTGGCACGTGCGGCAGCCGTTCTTCTTCGGCCGCGCGCCGGCCGCCTCGAACCGGCCGAGGTGCGGATCGCCGTGGCAGTCCGTGCACGCGCCCCTCTTCGGGCGCAGCTGCACGCGCGCCGTGCCGAGCGCGGCGGCCTCCGCCGAGCCCGCGGCCACCTTCACGTGGCACTTCGAGCAGTCGGCGGCGGCGTGCCGGCCCTCGAGCGGGTAGGCGCTCTTCGCGTGCTGGAGCACGGTGTACGTCGAGCGGTCGAAGCCCTTCACGTCGTGGCAGGCCGCGCAGTCCGCCGGCTTGGCGGCGAGCGTCGCGGTGCCCGCGTGCGCGTCCTTGTGGCAGTCGGTGCACGCCGCGAACTTCGGCTTGGCGCCGAAGCCGCCCTGGCGGGTGTCGTGGCACTTCTCGCACGCGACGCCGGCGTGCTTGCCGCGCAGCGGATAGCGCGTGCGGTCGTGATCGAAGCCCGACTTGCTGATGCTCTTCCAGTTCTCGGTGTTGTGGCACTTCGCGCATGCGCCGGGGAAACGGCCGGCGTGCGGATCCTTGTGGCAGGAGACGCAGTCCTTGTGCGGCAGCGGCTTCCACTCGGGCAGCGGCTGGCCCTTCGCGTCGCGCGCCTTCACGAACTGCGGCGCCGCGTGGCACTCGAGGCACTTCACCTTCACGTGCGAGCCGGTGAGCGGGAACGCGCTCTTCGCGTGGTCGAAGCCCGGCGCGGGCGTGAACTTCTCCTGGTTGTGGCAGCTCTCGCACTTCTTGCCGAGCTGCCCGCGGTGCACGTCCTCGTGGCACGACGCGCAGTTCGTCTCGAGGCCGAGCCAACTCGTGTCCCGGTTCTTCTTGCGCACGAGCTTCGCCGCCGGCGATTTCTGCAGCGACGCCTTGTGGCACTTCGCGCACGCGAGCGTCGCGTGCTTGCCTTCGAGCACGTAGCCGGCCCGGCGGTGGTCGAACTTCTCGGGCGAGCCCTCCGGCCACACGACGAGGTTGAACTCGCGGCCGCCGTGATCGGGGTGACACGACGCGCAGTTCTTCGTCATCTCCTTCGCGTGCGTGCCGCGCTTCGCCGTGCGCATCCAGCCGATTTCGGTGTGACAGGCGAGACAGCGCTCGTCCATGCCGGCCTTGCTGTCGCCGCGGCCGTTCGTCTTGCCGTGGCACTTCAGGCACGCGAGCGAGCCGTCGATCGAGGCGTGGGGCGCGGCGAGCGGGCCGGGTGACACCTGTGCACGAGCGGGAGGCGCGCACACGAGGAGCGCGAGGCATCCCGCGAGTGCGCCCGCGGCGAGCCGTGACAGGAAGGTCTTCACGCGTGCGCTCCGCTCTTGGAGTCCGACGGCTCTTCGATCGCGAGTTCCTTCTTCACGATCTTCACGCCGATGCGCTCGAGGAACGGATAGGGCGCCTCGCCGCCGATGCGCACGACGACACCGTCGTTCGGCAGGAGCCGCAGCGTGCCCTCGTGCTCGAGCACGACGACGTCGCGGCGGATTTCCTTCACCTGGCTGCCGAGCAGCAGCTCGACCTTGCCGGCCGCCACGGCCGCGTCGATCTTCTCGCGGTTGCGTTCCTTCACGCGCCCGAACTCCGAGCCGCGATACGAGAGCGCGACCGTCGTGCCGGGCTGGTTCGCGAGTCCGAGCGCGGACTCCACCGCGCTGTCACCGCCGCCCACGACGAGCATGCGCTGGCCTTCGAAAGCCTCCATTTCGACGATGTCGTAGAGGACCTTGTCGAGTTCCTCGCCCGGCACGCCCAGGCGCCGCGGCGTGCCGCGCCGGCCCATGCACAGGAGCACGCGGCGCGTGCGGTAGGTGCGCTCCCCGCACTTCACGAGGAAGATCGGCCCTTCCTTCACGATGCTCTCGACGCGCGTGTGCGACTGGATGCGGAGGCCGGTCTTCTCGATCACCGTCTGCCACACCGCGAGCAGCGATTCCTTGGTGGCGTCGGTGACCCACAGGTCGCCGTACACCGGGACGCGCAGCGGCTCGGCGAACAGCAGCTTCTTGCGCGGGTATTTCGAGATCGTGTCGGCGAGCGTGCCCTGCTCGAGGATCAGGTAGCGAAGGCCCTGGTGCATCGCTTCGAGACCGGCGGAGATGCCCGACGGGCCGGAGCCGACCACGATCACGTCGTGCACGCCGTCCGAGACGTCACCCTTGAACGGATCGCCCTGCAGCGACTCGGCGACGCCCTCCATCGCGAGCCGGCCCTCGTTGACCGCGTTCTTGATGAGGCCGCGCCCGCCGAGCTCGCCGGCGACGAACAGGCCCGGCACGCTGTTCGATTCGAAGCGCGGGCTCAGGTCGGGCACCTCGACGACCTGCACCGCGGCGCCGGACGTGATCACGATGCCGCCCACGGGGCAGGCGGCCGCGCAGTGGCCGTGGCCCTTGCAGAGGTCGGCGTCCACGCGCGCGACCTTGTTCACGATCTGGATCGCGCCTGGCTCGGGACAGACCGGCACGCACGTGCCGCAGCCGACGCACACGTCGGCGCGCACGAGCGCGTGCATGGCGGCGCCCGGTTCGGCCTTCTTCTCTTCGGTCACGATCTTCGCGGAGACGAGGTCGAAGGCCTGCGGGGGCGCCTTGCACTTCGGGCACCACTGCGCGCCGGTGGCGAGCGACGTGCCGCAGCGCGGACAGGGACGCGTGTCCGCCGCGCCGCCGCTCCCGCCGGTCTTGCGCAGGTGCAGCGCCACGAACACCGCGGTGACGGCGACGAAGCCGACGGTCGTGACGATTCCGTTCAAGGCGTGCTCCCCGGACCTTCCCTGGTTCTAGAAACCGATGCCGCCGATCCAGACGGCGACCACGACGTGCACGATCACGGCGATGAGCGCCGTGATCGCGAACGGGCGGTGCGCGACGTGCCAGTACCCGAACACCTTGCGGGTCGCGTCGAGCATGCGGACCTGCTGCGTCAGCTTCATCTCCTGACGGGCGAGGCGCAGCGTGTCACGCAGCTCGGTTCCCGTGAGCGCCGCGTGCCCCGCATGGGGACGGGAAAGCTCACGTTTGAGTTCGGCCAGTACGCGCCAGCGCTCCACATCGTCCTGCACCATGCGCAGAATCGTCCGGATGGGGTCGAGGCCGTCGTACGGGCGGGGGTCCACGGCCAGGCGCCGCTCGATGTCGGCCGGCACCATCCCGGTGGCGGCCGCGAGGCTGGTGATGAGCGCTCGGCGTTCGCCGATCACGTCTTCCATGCTCAATTCGAGGCCGTTCCGGCTGCGCGGGATGTGGGTGTAGAGGTACCGGCCGACGATGCCGCTCAGGGAGACGACGAACATGGATACGTACCCGAGCCCGATCAGGCCGTCGAAGCGCCAGCCGGCGTGCACCGCGACGATGGCGGGCAGGGCGAGTCCGGCGACGACGTGCACGCGCATCCAGCTGCCGAGCGGCCCGGTCCAGGCCAGCCATTTGGCGGCCTTGCGGAACGGATAGAGCCACATGAAGAGGAAGAGCGAGAAGCCGAGCACTCCCAGCCCCAGCCCGACGGGACCCGCCGGCTTGAGCAACGCGTGCAGGGGATGGCGCAGCCGGCCGCCGAGTGGCGCCAGGTAGTAGCTCGCGCCCCAGACCGTCACGGCCGCGGGCAGCGCCAGCGACAGCAGGATGGCGGCGAGGTCACCATAGGAACGCCCCGCCGGTTTCGAGGACGAGGAAGCCTTCGCGGAACCCGCCGGAACCGCCTTGAGATCAGGCGAGTCCGCCGACCCCGCCGAGTGAGGCGGGACCAGTTTGAGCGCGGGCTTCTGCGCTGGGGTCATCTGCGGAGTCTCCGAAACTGCACGAGCGGACATACCGGACGAATGCACTCTGCAACTCCCGGGGATGGGACGCGACCTGCCGACATGCACTTGAGTCGGTGGGAAGGATTCGCGTCTCTCATCCGCAAGAGCAGTGCCTGTGTGTGAACACGCCAGGGCGTGTCCCGGGAAGGGCACTCTTCGCAGAGTGAGCGTGGATGTTCGGGGGGGAGAGGGCCGGAGAGGACCCTTTGGAATCGGCTGCAACGGTTGCCGGCAGGGGAGTGCGCCGACGCGGGACGCACCCTAAAGGAAGTGGTGCGGCGAATCACGGGGATTCGCCCTCCCATACCCCAGAGGTGGAATCGGGTTCCGTGCGGATACACCAGATACCGCGAGGCGGGATGTTTTGCCTGCTCGTGAAGACTGCCCGGGTGAACTTCGTGCCGCCGCTGCAGCGCGGTGCGGGGCGGGCCGAAGACCACGGAGGCGCGTGGGAACTCCTCCCTCGCGGCCCGCCCGCACGAATCGGGCATGGATCGGGCGTGTGTTTGCCGCCTTTCTCGGGGCCGGTGTAGCCTGCCGGGCACTATGAGCAAGAAGAAGCGCAACATCGGGGTGATCGGCGTACCGATCGATCTCGGCGCCGGCCGCCGCGGCGTCGACATGGGGCCGTCCGCCATTCGCATCGCGGACCTGGAGAAGCGTCTCGAGGAACTCGGCCACAAGGTCACCGATTACGGCGACCTCGACGTCATGATCCCGGAAACGCAGAAGGTCGGAACGGGCAAGCTTCGGTACAAGAAGCCCATTCTGTCGGCCTGCCGCGAGCTCATGAAGTCGGTCGAGAAGTGCCTCGACGACGGCCGCATGCCGCTGGTGCTGGGCGGTGACCACAGCATCGCGATCGGCTCGGTCGCCGGCTCGACCAACTGGTTCGCGCGCCGCGGCGAGCACCTCGGGCTCATCTGGTTCGACGCCCACGGCGACGCGAACACGCCCGAGACCACGCCGAGCGGCAACATCCACGGCATGTCGCTCGCGGTCACGCTCGGTCACGGCGACCACGAACTCGTGCACCTCGGCGGCCGCTCGCCCAAGGTACTCGCGCGCAACACCGTGCTCATCGGCATCCGCGACATCGACAAGGAGGAGCGCGACTTCCTCAAGAAGTCGGGCGTCACCTGCTACACGATGCGCGACCTCGACGAGCGCGGCATGCGCGACACGCTCGACGAGGCCATCCGGCTGGCGTCGGACGGGACGGCGGGCATCCACCTTTCGTTCGACCTCGACGTCGTGGACCCCGAGGACGCGCCCGGCACGGGAACGCCCGTGTGGGGCGGCATCAGCTACCGCGAGGCGCACCTCGCGATGGAGATGTTCGCGGACCGCGCGAACATCGTGAGCATGGACCTCGTCGAGGTGAATCCCGTGCTCGACTCGCAGAACATGACCGGCGTGCTCGCCGCCGAACTCGCGCAGAGCGCGCTCGGCAAGACGATCATGTAGCCGGGTCCGCTCGAAACGGGAACGCCGCGCGACTTTCGGGTCGCGCGGCGTTCTTCGTTTCGCGGGCGCCGCCGGCTCAGCGCCGGATGAGCGCCTCGACGGTGCGGTCGAACTCGTAGGCGATGTCCTCGCGTCCCGCGCGCCGGGCGTAGACGGCCTGGATGCGCAGCAGCTCGATCTGCAGCCCGGTGCGTGACGCGCGCATCTCGTCCTGGATCGCGAACGCCTCGCGCTCGTCGCGCGCGTGTGCCAGCTGCGCGAAGAGCGCCGCGTACTCGCGCTGGTTCCGTTCGAGCGCCCGCTGCAGGTCCGCCGCCATCGGATCGGCGGCGGGAAGAAGCACCCCCGTCGGACCGACGGGCTTCGCGAGGGAGGTCGCGCTCGCAGGGGGGGCGCCAGCCGAAGGCGCGTCCGGCGGCGTGGCGAGTCCCACGAGCAACGTGGCGGCGACGGCGAACGCGAATCGCAAGTGCAAGGCGGACCTCCGGTGAAGTACGGCGCGGTGGACTCGCGCCGGCGGCGCGCACGGTCGCGCGGCTGGGAAGTCTCGGCGGGCGCCGGGGCGTTCCGAAGGGCCGACGCGGTGAAAAATGCGCCGGGGCGGCGCCGCGATCGCGGGCCGCCCCGGGCCGTGCC
>JBGANH010000062.1:0-17084 GCA_044222365.1 Candidatus Eiseniibacteriota bacterium | reverse complement strand
CGCCCCGGCGCGACGGACGAAGAAGTGCGCGAGGCCTGTCGCATCGCGCGCGTGGACGAGTTCGCCGACCGCTTCCCCGAAGGGCTCGACACGATCGTGGGCGAGCGCGGCGTGAAGCTGTCGGGCGGGCAGCGCCAGCGCGTGTCCATCGCGCGCGCGCTGCTGGCCGATCCGCGCATCCTGATCCTCGACGAGGCCACTTCGAGCCTCGACTCCGAGAGCGAGGCGATCATCCAGGCGGGGCTCGCGCACCTCATGAAGGGACGCACGACGTTCGTGATCGCGCACCGGCTCTCGACGATCCGCCGCGCCGACCAGATTCTCGTGGTCGAGGAAGGACGCATCGTGGAGCGCGGCGATCACGCGGCGCTGTACGCCGCGGGCGGGCGCTACCGCGACCTGTACGACCGCCAGCACGGGCTCGAGCAGAACCTGTTCCTCGCGCCCGGCGAGGGCGACGACGTGCCGGACGACGACGGTCCTCGCGGCGGCCGCGGCGGGCGTGAGCCCGGCATGCTCGACGCGATGCAGGGCGGCGCACGCTGAACCCGGCGCCGGGGCCACGCCCCGTGAATCGCGAAAGGCCCGGTCATTCGACCGGGCCTTCGCCGTTCCGTGGCGCTCCCCAGCTCACACGGAACGTCCTGCATTTCGGGGCGTGTCACAGCGTGAAGTGGTGCGCCACCTTCACGAGGATGGTGTTGGCCGCGTCGGCGTGGCCGAGCGAGGCGAGCGAGGCGTTGAGCCGGAAGCGGCCGTCGTCCACGAAATCCTCGCGCTGCTGCGTCCACACGAGGAACAGCGTCGAGCCGGGCAGGTACTCCCAGCGCAGCACGGCGTTGCCGCGCACGCTGCGGTAGTTGAAGTCGTTCGTGCCGTCCGTGCCCATCGAGACGAACTCGTACGTCGCCGGACGCGCGAGGTATTTGAGGCCGGAGTAGTCACCGGAGGTGATGAACGGCTGCGCGTACAGCTGGAACGAGAGCGCCGGCGTGATCGAGTAGTCCATGCGCAGGCTCGCCGAGAGCGTGCTTTGCTCGAGCTGCGCGAACACGTAGCGCGAACCGTACGTGTCGGTGGCAGCCGCGTCGGCGTACTGCGTGAGGTACTGCGCGTCCGTGACGCCGCGATACCAGCTCGGGTTGAACTCCAGCGACAGGTTCGAGACCGGCTTCCAGACGAGGCCGGGGCTCACCGAGAATTCCCAGCCGCCGTCCTCGCTGCGGCTCGGGTTCACGTCCACGTACCAGAAGCGCTTCGCCTTGCTGTTCGAGTCGAAGTGCAGGTTCGTGCTCCAGCTGGACGTGTTGCGCATGACCGGGCCGCCGCGCGTCGCGCGCGTGTTCACGGTCGGCGGGAACGCGAACACGGTCGCTTCCCAGCTGTTGTGGTTGCGCTGTTCGAGGTTGTAGCCCGCGTAGAGCATCTTGGTCGTCGGGTTGCCCTCGGTGTCGAACGTCGCGGCGAGCGCGGCGATCACGTGCGAGTACTGCTTCCAGCCCTTCGGCTTGTTCCACTGGTAGCCCGTGCCGAAGTGCCCGTTGATCACGTCGCCGCGCGAGGTGAAGCCCATGTCGTTCGTGTCGAAGCCGGGCGACAGGTACCCGAGCGCCGAGTTGAGCATCCACGGCCCGTTCTGCCGGTTCAGCCAGAGCCGCGCGCCCTGGCCCGTGAGGCTCGTCGCGTTCGGGTCCACTTCGACGTGACCGGCGTCCGGACGCTGGTAATAGTGCGCGCTGCTGCGCTGGAGCGCCGTGATGCGGTCCTTCGAGCCGGTGATCTGCGTGGCGGCGGCCCAGCCCGAGATCACCCAGTTCTTCTTGCCGTCGAGGAACGTCCAGCCGTCCACCGCGGTCACCACGCCGGCCTTGTTCACGAAGCGCTCGAGGTCGCGCGCGTCCGAGAACGATCGGATCGTCGTGGTGTTCATGATGCCGAGGCCCTGACGGCCCTTGTTGAACGCGTGCATGCCGCGCAGCACGCCGTAGTAGGTCATGGGTTCGACCGCGACGTCCTGCTCGCGCCCGAGCGAGTCCGTGATCGTGCCCGTTTCGCGCGCGGTGACCGCGTGCACCATGCCGAAGTCCCATCCGGGCACGAGCTGGCCGGTGATCTTCGCGGCGCCGAGGATGCTCGTGCCGAGCGGCGCGGTGCCCGGGTCGGCGAGGAAGCCCGCCTGCGGCGCGCGGCCGATGCGGCGCGTGTAGAGGAAGGTGGGCTCGGGCCAGTTGAAGCCCCAGTAGTCGTTCGCGCCGTTGTTGCCGCAGCGAAACACCGAGAAGCCTTCGGTGAAGAACGGACGCTTCTCCCCGAAGTAGGTCTCGACGTCGGACAGGTTCACGACGGCGGGGTCGATCTCGACCTGGCCGAAGTCGGGGTTGATCGTCGCGTTCAGCGAAAGCCGCGGTCCCAGCGTCGTGCGCAGGTCGGCGCCGCCGGCATTGGTGAAGTCGGACTCCCCCTTGAAGAAGTCGCCCTTCGACGTGACGTACGGCGTGATCTCGTAGGCGCGGCGCGGCTTCACGCCGTCGAGACCGTGCAGCTCGGGAAAGCGCGAGATGAAGCCGCTCTGGCCGCGCCGCGGGAACGCGAGCATGTCCTCCTCGGTCGAGCGATTCACGAAGCGCTTGAAGTTCACGCCCCACACCATCGGGTCCGCATTCGCGAACCGCATCTGCGAGAACGGAATGCGCATCTCCGCGACCCAGCCCTGAGCGTCGCGCGAGACGCGGCCGTTCCAGACGCCGTCCCACGAATCGTCGTCCCAGCCGTCGTTCATGAACACGCCGTCGAGCTGCGTTCCCGCCGCCGCGAGCCCGAAGTAGTAGCCGGTGCGCTTGTCGTGGAACGGGTCGAGAAAGACGAAGAACACGTCCGACGTGATGTTGCCGTCGCGGCGGGCGAGCCGCGCGACGATCGAGTCGGGCTGCGTGTCGTACATGCGCGCGCCCACGTACAGGGCGTCGTCGTCGTAGGCGAGCCGCACTTCGGTCTTCTGCCGCGTGGGCGCGCCCTGGTCCGGTTCCTTCTGCTTGAAGTCGGTGACCGCCTCGGCCGTCTGCCAGATCGGCTCGTCGAGCAGGCCGTCCACGAGGATCGGCTGCGCCGTGCGCGCCGCGCGGACCGGCCCCGACGTGAACCCGGTCGTGTCGGCCGAGCCTGCGGAGGGATGGGCGGGCTGCGCGGCCGCGGCGCCGGAAAGAGCGGCCGTGAGCAGCAGGGAGAGCAGGAGTCGCATGGGAAGCTCCGGTGGCGATGGCACGAATGCTTGGACGATCGAAACCCGCGTGGGGTTGGGACGGGCCGATGGGGGGCGGCGTTGTCGCGCTCTACGGGCCGAAGCCCGGATGGGTTGCCGGGGCGCACCATGCCGGTGCGAACGGGCACGGGAACATCACGGGCGGACGAACGCGGTGGGCCGCCGCACGAACACCCCCGGCGCGGCCGCAAACGCCGGGCGCACCCGCCGGGCCGGCGTGATCCGCGCGGCCCGGCGGGCGAACTTCAGTCGCGCGGTGACAGCGCGACCGCGAGCTTCGCGGCCACGCGGGCGTTGTTGCGGAGCAGCGCGAGGTTCGCGCGCACGCTCTCGCCGCCGGTCACCTGGCGCATGCGGTCGAGCAGGAACGGCGTCACGGCGCGTCCGCGCACGCCTTCGGTGCGGGCGGCGGCGAGCGCCTCGCCGAGCGCGCGGGTGTAGAGCGCGAGCGGCATCTGTTCGTCCTCGGGGATCGGGTTCGCGATCAGGACGCCCGTGCCCATGCCGATCGCGAAATGCGCCGCGACCGCCGCGGCCATCTCCTCGATCGTGTCGAACGTGTGGTCCACGGGCAGCCCGCTCTCGCGCCGGTAGAACGCCGGGAACTCCTTCGTCCGGAACCCGAACACCGGCACGCCCAGCGTCTCGAGCATCTCGACCGTGCGCGGCAGGTCGAGGATCGCCTTGGCGCCCGCGCACACGACCGCGACGGGAATGCGCGAGAGCGCGGTCAGGTCGGCGCTCACGTCGCCGGACTCCTGCGACTCGCGGTGCACGCCGCCGATGCCGCCGGTCGCGAACACGGGAATGCCGGCGTGGTGGGCGGCGAACATCGTGGCCGCGACGGTGGTCGAGCCGGGCCGTCCTGCCGCGAGCGTCGCCGCGAAGTTGCTGAGGTTGAGCTTGGTGACGTCCTTCGCCGCGGCGAGCGCCTCGAGTTCGGCACGCGTGATCCCGACGTGGATCTCGCCTCCCCAGACGCCGATGGTCGCGGGCACGGCGCCGCCCTGGCGCACGTCGTCCTCGAGCAGCAGCGCCGCCTCGACGCCCTGCGGATGCGGCAGGCCGTGCGTGACGACCGTGGTCTCGAGCGCGACGATGGCGCGGTTGCCCGCGAGCGCGCGATCCACGTCGTTGTTCAACACGAAGCGTTCCTTCACGACACACTCTCCTGTGGGTACCACATGTGCAGCCGTTGCTCGGCGTCGGCCCGGGTCGCCGTGAAGAGCGCCTCGGGTCCCCACGCCTGGATCGCGAAGCTCGCCGTGACCACGGCGCGCCGCAGGCATTGCTCGACGGTCAGTCCGGCGAGGTGCGCGGTGAGGAAGCCGGCGGCGAAGGCGTCCCCCGCGCCGGTCGGATCGGTCGTCGCATCCGCGCGCGCTTCCCACTCGTGGAAGCGGCCGGTGTGCGCGTCGTACAGCAGGCCGCCCGCGGCGCCGCGCTTCGCGAAGACGAAGCGCAGCCGTCCGCACGCGAGGCGCTTGAGTGCGCCGCGCGGATCCTCGGCCGCGCCGTCGAGCCGGAGTTCGTCCTCGCTCGGGAAGAAGGCGTCGGCGTGTGCGAGCACGGCGCGCCAGCGTTCGAGCGAGGCTTCGGTGACGAGCTCGTATGGGTCCACCGACACGATTGCGCGCGCGTTGCCGAGCGCCTTCACGACGCGCTCCTGCAGCGCGATCGGCATGGGCGCGAGATGGAACGCGCGCGCGTCCCGCCAGGCTTCGGGCACGTCGTGCGCCTCGGGCGAGACTTCTTCGTGCGTCGGGCACGCGAGCCGGTGCACGACGCGGCGAACGCGGCCTTCGTAGAGCAGCCACGTGCGGAGGCCGTCGCGGCCGAGCCGGCGCACGCCGTCGAGCAGCACGCCGCGCCGTTCGAGGCGTTCGAGCGCTTCGACCGGGTAGTCGTCGCCGAGCAGGCTCACGCAGCCGACGCGCGTGCCCCACAGCGCCGCCGCGACCGACGAGTGCAGGATCGCGCCGCCCGGCTGGGCCATGCGCGTGGAGCCGTCCGGGAACACGATGTCGTCCACGAGCAGGTTGCCGAGCAGCACGAGTTCCGGTGCGGCGGTCACTTTCCGAGCGCCCGGAACGCTTCCGCGTTCGCCCGCACCGCGGCCGGGTCGAGCGCGTTCGACCAGAGTCCGCCCTGCTTCACCGACGAACCGACGATGAAGCCGTGCGCGCGCGCGAAGCGCGCGTAGTGGTCGGGTGCGAGGCCCGAGCCGACGAACACGGGCAGCTTCACGGCCGCCACGACTTCGTCCACGTCGGAAGCCTTCGCGGGCTCGCCCGTGGCGGTTCCCGTCACGATCACGCCGTCGGCGAGGAAGAACTCCGCGGCCTTCGCCGTCTCGGCGAGCGAGACGTCCGCGGTGATCGCGTGCGCCGAGTGCTTCTTCTTGACGTCGACGAACACGCGCACGTGATCGGCGTTCATCGCGCGGCGGTAGCGCAGCAGGTCGCCCGCGCACGATTCGATGAGCCCCTCGTCGGCGACGTGCGCGTACACGAACCCTTCCGCGCGCACGAACGCGGCGCCACTCGCGATCGCGACGGCGATCGCCTCGCGGTTCGCGCCTGCGAGCACCTGCACGCCGAGCGGCAGCGGCACTTCGCGCCGGATCTCCCGCGCGACCGCGGTCATCGCCGCGGTGATCTCCGGCCCGACGGCACCCTTCACGTACGGGCGGTCGTGCATGTTCTCGATCATGAGCGCGGTGTAGCCGGCGTCGCGATAGACGCGCGCCTCGGCGACCGCGGAGTGGACGAGCGCGTCCACGCTGTCGCGCGCGGCCGGCGTACCGGGCAGCGCGCCCACGTGGATCATGCCGATGAGCGCGCGGGGCGCGCCGAACGTCTCGAGGAAGGCGGCGGGAGTGGTCATGGCCGCACAGTAACGCGGCCGCGCGAAGGGCGGAAACCGGAGTCCGCACCGCGCTCCGTGGCCGGGAAATCCGCGCTCGTCGGGATGCGCTCCCGGCCCCGGACGACCCGCGGCATGCTGCCCGCCCGACCGGCCCTCATCCGGAGACCCGCCCATGGCGAAGCCCGCGCTCGTCCGCCTCACGCACACGATTTCCGCCGTGCTGTTCGTCCTCACCGGCATCGCTCACACGGTCGGGCAGTTCGCGCCCTCGCCGCCCGATCCGGCGACCGTGGCGGTGGTGAACCTGATGGGCACCACGCGCCTCACGGGCGCCGCGTTCACCTGGTGGCAGGTGCTGATGTGCTGGGGCGCGCTCTACGGCGCCATGTCGTTCCTGTTCGGCGTGCACGCGCTGGCGGTGTCGCGCGCGTGCGGCGGCGACCTGCGCGTCGTGCGCGCGAGCGCGGGAGTGCTCGCGCTCGCGGCGGCGGCGCAGTCCGCGATCGCGATCTTCTACACGACGACACCGCCCGCCTTCTTCATGATTCCGGCGGCGCTGCTCGCCGCGTTCGCGGCGTTCGCGCCGGCGCGGGCCGCGAACTAGCGCGCGAGCCACTCCGCGAGCGAGCGTTCTTTCGCCCTCTCGAGCGGCGGCTCGGCGCCGACGACCCCTTCGGGCCACGGCGAAGGCTTCGCGGGCTTCACGGCCTGCTTGAGCGAGAGCTGCGGCAGGAGCGCGCGGCTGGTCTGCGCGGCGACCGGTCCGCCCGAGAGCGCGCCCACCACGAGGCCGCGGCGCAGCCAGCCGTCGAACGCCACCGCGCCGGCGGAGTCCGGAACCACGAAGTGGACGCGCGGGGAGTCGAACGACACGCGGCCGATCGGGTGCGCGCTCACGCCGAGCGCGGGCGCGTCGAGCGTGGCCGCGAGCGAATCACCCTCGGCGCGCACGTGCAGGACGAGCGGCGTGGTGCCGTCGCGCCAGGCGACGTGCCCCTTCCAGTCGCCCACGAGCGAGCCCGCCGTCTGCACGTCACGCGGGCCGCAGGACACGAGCAGCACGAACGCGGACGCGACGGCGAACGCCGCGCGCGGAATCCGCGTCACGCCTTCCCCCACCAGCCGTCCACCTTCGCGATCGTCGCGTCGGGAGTGGCGACCGGCTCGGGATAGCCTTCCTTCCAGGTCGCGTCCACGCCGAGCGGGCCGCGCACGCTCAGCCAGGCACCGCGCGACTCGACGTGCGCGGGGATCGTGTCGCGCGCGCAGTCGAAGCGCGTGAAGATGCCCCACAGGAGCAGGTCGTCGTCCTCGAGCGGCACGTCCATGCTCACGGCGACGATCAGCTTGACGTGCGTGTACTCCTCGCGGTGCAGCAGGTTCTCGATCACGCCACGGCCGTCGCCCGCCACCTGCACGACGAGCATGCCCCCCCACGCGAGCCGGTGCGCCTTCACGCGGTCGTCGAACGCACGCGGATCGGCGACATGCGCGAGCAGCGGCGAAGGCTGGACGCCGGTGCCCGGCGAATGGCCGGACGAACCCACGGGACGGCCGTGCGACTGCGCGTCGATCACCATCTTGCTGCCGAGGTTCATGGTGAAGCTGGTGAAGTCGAGCGTGTCGAGCGGCACGCCCGGGATGAGCATGAAGTCTTCCGCGGGATCGAAGTGCTTCGCGATCGCCTCGAACACGGCGCCGCGGTCGCGCGGGTTCACGTCGCCGTCCACGAGCACGATCATCTTGGTGAGCGAGAGCTGGCCGGTGCCCATGAGTCCGAGCGCGGTCTTGCGGCCCTCGCGCGCGAAGCGGTTCTCGACCGCGACCACGAGCAGGTTGTGGAAGCCGGCCTCGAAGTACGCCCACAGGTCCGTGATCTCGGGATGGATCACCTTGAGCACGCCCGTGAACATCTCCTGCACGGCCTCGCCCATGTACTTGTCTTCCTGCGGCGGCTTGCCGACCACGCTCGCGTGGAAGATCGGGCGTTCGCGATGCGTGACCTCGCGCACGTGGAAGACCGGGAACGGCGCGGCGTGCGAGTAATGACCGAAGTGGTCGCCGAACGGCCCTTCGGTGCGCCGCTCGCCGGGATTCACGACGCCCTCGATCACGAACTCGGCGTCCGCCGGCACGCTCATCGCGATCTTGCGGCCCTTCGTCATGCGCGTCGGCGCGCCGCGCAGGAAGCCGGCGAACGCGAGCTCGTCGATCCCCTCGGGCAGCGGCGCGACGCCGGAGAGCAGCGTCGCCGGGTCGGCGCCGACGGCGATCGCGACCTCGAGCCCCTGGCCGCGCTTCTCCGCCTTGTGGAAATGGAAGCCGCCGCCCTTGCCGATCTGCCAGTGCATGCCCGTCGTCTTCGCGTCGTAGACCTGGATGCGGTACAGCCCGAGGTTGCGCTTGTGCGTGTCGGGGTCTTCGGTGAAGACGAGCGGGAACGTGATGAAGCGCCCGCCGTCCTTGGGCCACAGCTGCAGGATGGGGAGCGGATCGAGGTTCGCGCCGAGCGCGTGCTGCTGCACCGGCGCCGAGCCGACGTGCTGCGGCCGCGACGCGAGCACGCGCCCCGCGCTGCCGCGCAGCGCCCAGAGGTCGGAGAGCTTCTTGGGAGGCAGCGCGTGGAAGATCTCCTCGATCTCGGCGCCGACCGACTTCGGCGTGCGGCCGAGCGCCCACTCGATGCGGCGCTCCGCGCACAGCACGTTCACCGCGAGGGGATACTGCGATCCGCGCACGTTCTCGAACAGCAGCGCGGGGCCCTGCGCCTTCGCCTCGCGGCAGCCGATCTCGGTGACTTCGTACTGCCAGTCCACCTCGCGCGTGACGCGCTTCAGGTCGCCCTTCGCTTCGAGATGGTCGAGGAACTCGCGGAGCGTGCGGAAGCTCATTCGAGTTCGTCCTGTCGCCAAGGAGCGGCGCCAGCGGCGCCGGTTTCACCCAGCAGAATCAGCAGTTTGTCCGTGAAGCCGCCCACCAGCGCGTCGAGGTCCTTCGGGCTGCCGTACCAAGGCGGCGAGACGGGCATGATCACCACGCCCTCGCGCGAGAGCTTGAGGCAGTTCTCGAGCGCGATGCTCGACAGCGGCGTCTCGCGCACGCCGAGCACGAGACGCATGCGCTCCTTGAGCGCGACCGCGGCCGCGCGCGTGATGAGCGTGTCCGAGATGCCGGCCGCGATCTTGCCGAGCGTGCTCACGCTGCACGGCAGGATCACGAACGCGTCGTAGCGATTGCTGCCGGAGGAGAACGGCGCCGCGAGATCGTCGTCGCGGAAGATCTTCTTCACGTGCGGCTCGAGATCGGACGGCTTGAGGCCGTGCTCGGTGAGCAGCACCTGCCGCGCCCAGTCGCTCATGACGAGGTACTTCTCGCCGGGGCAGCGCTTCACGAAATCCACGCCGTGGATGGCGCCCGACGCGCCGGTCATGCCGATCAGGTAGCGCGACATCTTCTAGAAGCCTCCCGCGGCCATGCGCGCGGCGAGCACGATGGCGAGCACCGCCGCGCCGACCCACACGTTGATCTGGAAGAACGCGAGGTTCACGTCCTCCGCCCAGCGCTGCTCGAGCCACAGCAGCACGAGCGTGCCACAGTAGAGCGCGATCGCCACTCCGGCCCACACCATGGACTGCGGCGCGTGCCGCATGGCGCCGAGCGCCACCTGCGAAAGCGCGAACGCCGCGACCAGGTGCAGCAGCCACGACACGCGCAGTGCGTTCGTGCGCCCGAGCCAGGCGACCATCGAATGAATGCCGTGCGAGCGGTCGAACTCCTCGTCGAGCGTGGCGTAGATGATGTCGAAGCCGCTCACCCACGCGAGCGCGAAGCCGCCGAGCCAGAACGCGGTCTCCCCGTGCTCGAGTGACGGATGCGCCGCGGCGAAACCCGCGAGCGGGGCGAGCGCGAGCGCCAGCCCGACGCCGAAGTGGCAGAAGGGCGTGAAGCGCTTGAGGTAGGGGTAGAGCGTGAACACCGCGAGCGGAACGATCGCGACCTTCAGGAACCACGGCCCGAGCACGGCGCACGCGCCGAGGTAGGCCGCGGTCGAGCCCACGAGCAGCGCGACGGCCTCTGGCGTCTTCATCTTGCCCGCGGGAAGCTCGCGCACCTGGGTGCGTGGGTTGAGCGCGTCGATGCGGCGGTCGATCAGGCGGTTGAGCGACATGCCCGCGGTGCGCGCGCCCACGGCCGCGATCGCCACCCACAGCCAGCGCATCGGCGCCATGGCCGGGCCGGGCGCGCTGAACACGCCCGCGAGGATGAGCGGGAGCGAGAAGAGCGTGTGCTCGAAGCGCACGAACGAGGCGTACGTGCGGACGCGCGAGGGGGCCGAAGCTGCGGTGGGGGCGGTCGTCATGGGGGTCTCTCGGATGCGCGGAGTGTCGCGCAGGCGCGGGAGACTAACGGCAGATCCGGCCCCGGCCAAACGGGGGCACGGCGGCGCGCGAAACACCCGGCGCCCGCCGGTTCGCGGCCCGCGCTCGGGGGAAATCCCTGTGGACCCCGGAGGGAGCGTTGCTAGACTCCCCGCCCTGTCACCCCCTTGCTCCGGAGCTCCCTTGCGCCCCTGGCTCGCCGCCCTGTTGCTGCTGTTCCTGCTCCTCCCGGCCTCCCGGGCGGACGCCGCCGTGCGCCTGCACGGCCCGGCGGGAACCACGCTTCATGCGGGCGACGTGGTGGAGCTGCGCTGGGAAGGGCTCGATGCGGGGGCGCGTGAGGTCGAACTCGAGCTGTCGCTCGACGGCGGCCGCTGGGTGCGCATCTCGCCCGAGCTGCACGCGCTCGAAGGCCGCTGGGAGTGGCGCGTTCCCGCCGTCGCGGCCGAACGCGCGCGCATCCGTCTGCGGGCCGGCGGGGAGCGGCGCGAGGACGTGGCCGCGACCGGGGACGAGTTCCGCATCGAGCCCCGCTCGGCGTGCGCGGGCGTGGTCCGCCCCGACATCTTGGGTGAATGGGGGCCGGCGCGCGACACCCGCACGCCCGGCGCCGCCCACGAGGGCCGTCGCGACGGCGACGTGCCCGTGATCGCCGCGCTCGGCGGCCGGCTCGAGGCCGACGCTCCCGTCGCACCTTCGCTCGCACTTCCGGCGGACGACGGCGTTTCGTTGCACGGCGTCGTGGCCCCGGCCGTTCTCACCACGGCGATGCGCGCGCGCTCGGCGCGCCCCGCGTTCGTTCCGCTGCGGAACTGAGCGCCACTCCCCGACCCGCACGTTCGAGATCCCGAGCCGGCGCGCATCGCGCCGGGCTCGCCCCCGTGCATCCTTTCCTCCCGAGGAGTGTTCCGTGCTTTCTCATCTTCTCGCCGCCCTGTCGCTGGCCGCCGCCGCCGACACCGCGGTCGTCCCCATGAACGAAACGATCGTCACCGCCGCGCGCAGCGCGCAGACGGTGCTGCGCACGCCGGCCGCCGTGAGCGTGCTGCGGCGCGGCGACTTCGAACACAACCGCAACATCTCGCTGGCCGACGCGCTCACCGGCACGCCCGGCGTGTTCGTGCAGAGCCGGGGCGGCGCGCAGGACGTGCGCATCACGATCCGCGGCTACGGTGCGCGCGGCAGCGCCGAACGATCGAACGTCGGCAACATGCGCGGCATCCGCGTGCTCACGGACGGCATCCCCGTGACCGAGCCCGACGGGCGCACGTCGCTCGACCTCGTGGACCTCGGTGGTACGAACCGGATCGAGGTCGTGCGCAGCAACGCGTCGGCACTCTGGGGCAACGCGAGCGGCGGCGTGATCCACCTGCGCTCGAACATGGAGTTCCAGCAGCCGTTCCACGAGTACTCCGAACGCTTCGGCTCGTACGGCTATCACCGCGAACAGGGCATCGTCGGATTCACCATGGGCGCGGGGCGCGGCAAGATCTCGGTGCTCAACTCCACCTTCGGGGGCTGGCGCGAGCACAGCGAGAGCTTCTCGACGGTCGCCAACGTCCGCTTCATGGTGCCGCTCGATCCCGAGACGAAGCTCGGCGTGCTGCTCGACGGCAGCAGCAACCTGAACCGCTACCCGGGAGCGCTCACCGGAGCCGAATACGAAGCCGATCCGCAGCAGGCGCGGCCGCACTTCGTGACGCGTGACGAACGCCGCCGAAACCGCGTCGGACGGTTCGCCGTGACGCTCGACCGCAACACGGACGAAGGCCAGCTGGTCTCGAGCGCGGTGTGGGCGGAGCCGAAGGTGCTGCAGCGTTCCGAGCGCAACAAGTTCAAGGAGTTCACGCGCTATCACGTGGGCGGAAACTTCGTGGCCGGGCAGGAATGGAAGCTCGCGTCCGGCGCCACCACGCGCACGCTCGTCGGCGTGGACGAGGACTACCAGGACGGCGCGATCCAGTTCACCACGTTGAGCGCGACCGGCGGCAAGACGACCACGATCACCGACGACAAGCGAGAGGGCGCCAATGCGGCGGGCGTGTTCGCACAGCAGACGTTCCACACCGGCCCGTGGACGTTTCTCGCGGCCGTGCGGTTCGACGACCTCTGGTACATCTCCGAGAACAATCTCGATTTCGCGGTGAACGCCACGAAGCGCTTCACCCACGTCACGCCCAAGGGCACGGTGTCGTACGAGACCGACGGCCGCACGTACTACGTGGCGCTCGGTGGCGGCGTCGAGTCTCCGGCCTTCAACGAGATCGACCCGCCCGCGCCGTACGACACGCTGACGTCGTTCAATCCCTTCCTCGAACCGATGCTCTCGACGACCTACGAGGCCGGCTCGCGAGGCCGGCTGTTCGAGGGTTGGACCTACGACGCCGCCGCGTACTGGATCGACGTCGAGAACGACATCATCCCCTTCAACAACGGCGCCTACTTCTTCACCGCCGGCAAGACCCGCCGCCGCGGCGTGGAGCTGTCGCTCGAGTGGACGCCGCTCGCCGCGCTCACGCTCGGCGGCACGGCGACGGCCTCGAAGAACGAGTACGTGTCCTACGGTAGCGATCGCGGCACCTTCGACGGCAACGACGTCGCAGGCCTGCCTACGCTCGTCTTCGGCGGCCGCGCGAAGTACCGCTGCACGGGCGGCGTGACGACGGAGATTGCTGTGAACGGCAACACGAAGTACTTCGCCGACGATCGCAATCGGATCGAAGTGCCGCAGTACGGCATCCTCGACGCGACGGTCGCCTGGAACCACACGCTGCCGCGCGCGACGCTCGGCGTCTTCGTCTCGGGCAACAACCTGCTCGACAAGAAGTACGTCGCGTCGGCGTTCATCAACCCGCAGATCTCGGGCAGCAATCCGCCACAGGTGTTCGAGCCTGGCCTGCCGGCGAACTTCAACGCGGGCGTCACGGTCCGCTTTCATTAGACGGTCGGCATCGCGAGAGCCCGGCGGGTCTTCCGACCTGCCGGGCTCTTTCGTTCACGAGATCGCGGCACACCCCTCTCGCCCCGCACGTCCCGCCGCGCATCACGAAGGCCCGCCCGGCCCGGGTCCTCACCGGTCCGAACGAGCCGTCGTTTCCGCCTCGCACCACCGAAGGTGGCGGCCGCCGCGCTTTCGGACGATCGGCCCCCGATAGCGATCCCCCTGGGCGCCTTCGGCCGGTCACCTTGCGGTGTGGTGCGAAGGAGGCCTTGCGGCCTCGCCGGGTACGTATCGCAATCGGGCGGCCACCATGAGGTGCACCCGATCGTCGGGCCAACTCGTTGCGGCGCATGAGAGCTCGGGTGTGGCAACCAGCGAAGCGACGTCGCGCGTCGGTCGGCCCCGTCGGCACTCGGACACCGGCTCGAACACCCGCCACATTTTCTTTGTTGACCCGCTGCACGCGTGTGCACTATGGTGCCGCGCGTGCCGGGTTCGCAGTACGAACCGCCTCATCACGGACGGAGAAGCCCATGCTCAATGACAGGGCGAGAGAGATCTACGCGTTCATCCAGGCGTTCCGCAGGGAACATGGGTCGGCGCCGACCATTCGAGAGATCGGTGAGAAGTTCCAGATCTCCTCGACGAACGGTGTGCGCTACTACCTGAACCTGCTCGAGAAGTCCGGATACATCCGCCGCAAGGGCAAGATTTCGCGCGGCATCGGCACCAGCTCGGACGCGGGACGCGCGGCCGGCATTCCCATCCTCGGACGCGTCGCCGCCGGCCAGCCCATCCTGGCCGAGGAGAACATGTCGGGTTCGCTCGACATGGCGGACATGTTCGGCGAGTCCGAGGGGCTCTTCGCGCTGCAGGTGCGCGGGGACAGCATGATCGACGCGGGCATCCTCGAGGGTGACTACGTCATCGTGCACAAGCAGGAAGAGGCGCGCACGGGCCAGATCGTCGTCGCGCTCGTCGAGGACGAAGCGACCGTGAAGTACTACCGCCCCAAGAAGACGCACATCGAACTCGAAGCAGCGAACGTGAACTACCAGCCGATCGTCGTCGCGCGCGATGCTTCGTTCCGCATTCTCGGAACGGTGCGCGGCGTGCTTCGCACCACGTAGCTCGTCTCACGGTTTCTCAACGGGAGCTCACGCTCCCGTTTTTCACCCCCGCATACTGCACATCCGTTCAACACTCCCCGCAGGAGGAAGTCGTCGTGGAACTCGATCTGGCTCCGCAGGTGCAGAAGGCGCTCGAGAACCGTTGGGAGCCCGTCTATCGCAGCCAGCTGCACTACCTGGTCACGTGGAACACGCGCGGCCGGCGTCCGGTGCTCAAGGAGCGTCATCTCGACGCACTGCGACAGCTGCTCCGCCAGACCTGCGAGGAACGCGGAATCGAACTCGTCGAAATGGTGGCGGGTCCCGATCACGTGCACGTGCTGTTCGGGCTGCGTCCCACCCAGAGCGTGGCGAGTGCGGTGCGTGAACTCAAGGGACGCAGCACGCTCGAGCTCATGGCGCAGTACCCCGAGCTGCGCGTGTGGCTTCGCGGCAATCTTCTCTGGGACGAGCGCTACGCGGTGGAAACCGTGAGCCCGCTCCGCCTCGAGAAGACGCGCGAGCGGCTGCAGAACTCGCACCGCGCACTCTTCGACCCGCTCTACCCCGAGGCCTGGGCCGAAGCGAGCTGAGCGAAGCGACTCCGCGCCGATCGCACGACCGCATCACGCAAAGACTCCTCGGAGTGCGGTCGGCGCTGGAGTCAACCTGCTCGAGTATGGCGGTCGGCTACGTGCCCGTCGCCGGAGTGGCGACCGGTACGGGCGCGCTCGCACGCTCCACACCCGGCAGCACGCCGAGCCAGTGGCCCGATCGGCGCTGCTTCGTGCTCAGGTAACCGGCGTTGTGGCGATTGGGGGCGATCACGATCGGGATGCGACCCGCGATCGTGATACCACGCTCCCGCAGCCCGGTGACCTTTCGCGGATTGTTCGTGATGAGCCTCACGCTCCGCACGCCGAGGGCGCGAAGCATGTCCGCGGCGATCGCGTAGTCGCGCTCATCGTCCCCGAAACCAAGCAAGTGATTCGCTTCGACGGTGTCGTGTCCATCGTCCTGCAGGGCGTAGGCGCGGATCTTGTTGGTCAGTCCGATGCCGCGGCCCTCCTGGCGCATGTAGAGCAACACGCCTTCCTTCAGCGCACCGAGCTGTTCGAGCGACTGTTCGAGTTGGTCGCGGCAATCGCAGCGCAGCGAGCCGATGACGTCCCCGGTGAGGCATTCCGAGTGGACGCGCACGGGCACGCCGCGCGAACCACGCACCTGCCCGCGCACGATGGCGATGTGTTCCTTGCCCTGCGCATCCGGAGTGAACGCCACGGCACGAAAGTGACCGAAGCGGGTCGGCAGGTCGGCGACCGACACGAGCTGGACGTGAGGGGGCTGTGCGGAGGTTTCCGCCGATCGGGTTCCACGTGCGGTGGAAGCGATGGCGCGGGCGGCACGTTCGGCGATGCGGTTACGAATGGTGTTGGCCATGGAGATCCTCCCTGCGAGCGGACCCTTGGGATGCGGCGGCCCGGTGGAAGGACTCCGTCGTTTTCGGGTGATGGGGGCGCGATGCCGCGCTCGCGCCGGTCTCAGCCGCGCTCGACGCTCGCTTCCGTGGCCTCGGGCTTGTTTCGGGACGCGAGCAACGCCGCGGCGAGGACGAAGGCGGCGCCTGCCAGCTGCACCGGACCGAGCTTTTCACCGAGGAACACGGCGGCGGTGATCATCGCGACCAGCGGTTCGGAGGTCGCGATCACTCCCGCCTCCGCCGCCGGCAGGCGCCTCAACCCCATGTAGAAGAGCGCGAAGGGCACGAGCGTCGAGAAGAGCCCGAGGAGCAGGAACATGCCCCAGAGCTCGGGCGAATAATGCGCCGAGGCGATCACCCACGGCGGACTCCGAAAGGCCCAGAAGACCGCGGCGATCACGAACGTGTAGAGCAGCACTGTCTCCGGTGCGTAGCGCGCGAGCACCTGCTTCGAGTGCATGATGTAGAAGGCGAATGCGACCGCGGAGTAGAACGCGACCCCCCAGTCGAGCGCGGAGGCCTGGACCTGCCCGACGCGCACTCCACCGACGAGCAGCACCGTTCCGGCGAGGGCGCAGAGCACCGCCGTGATCATCGTCCAGCCGACCGGGCGGCCACGGAGAAGATCGAAGGCGACGATCAACGCCGGGGCGAGGTACTGGATCAGGATCGCGAGGCCGACCCCCAGCTTCGAGATCGAGTAGTAGTAGCTGCCCTGGACCGCCGCGACACCGAGCACCCCGAGGATGAGGAAGCGCGGGAGGTCGGCCGGGGCGACACGCAGCGCCGAACGACGAAACACCCCGAGGAACGCGGCCAGCACGAGCGACGCGATCGTGAGCCGCAGCTCGACCACGACGAGCGGATCCACGGCGCGTGCGTGGAACATGAAGCGCGCGAGCGTGGCAGTGCTCGCCCAGAGCACGGTGGCGGCGAACACGAACCAGCGCCCGGCCGCCCGGTGGCTTGCGTGCTCCGCCATGCAGGTTCCCCCATGGAATGCCGCGGGCCCGGAAGCCGAAGCTTCCGGGCCCGCGCGTCGCTCCGT
>JBGANH010000345.1:0-2065 GCA_044222365.1 Candidatus Eiseniibacteriota bacterium | reverse complement strand
GGATCACGCCGGCGTCGATGCACGCCTCGCGCAGCGAAAGCCCCTGCGCCATGCGCAGTTCGATGAAGTCCACGAGGATGATCGAGTTGCGCACCTGGATGCCGGCGCCGGCGATGAAGCCGATCATGCTCGTCGCCGTGAAGAACGCGCCGACCGCGGCGTGCGCCGGCAGGATGCCGACGAGCGACAGCGGGATGGGCAGCATGATCACGAGCGGCGTCGCGAAGCTCTTGAACCAGCCGACCGTGAGCACGTAGATGAGCAGCAGCACCACCGCGAACGCGGCGCCCATGTCGCGGAACACCTCGTACGTGATGTGCCACTCGCCGTCCCACTTGAGCGAGTAGCCCTCGTCGGAGTCGGGCAGCTGCGTCGTCATCTGGTGCACGGGCTTGCCGTCGGGGCCGCGCAGGCTGTCCACCGCCGCGCGCAGCGAGCCGATCGCGTACACCGGCGCCTCGATCTTGCCGGCGACGTCACCGAGCACGTACACCACGCGGTGCAGGTTCTTGTGCATGATCTCGGGCGGCGTCGAATCGCGCCGCGCCTGCGTCAGCTCCGACAGCGGCGTGCCGGCTCCGGCGCCCATGCGCAGCGCGCGCAGGGCCGAGAGGTCGGCGCGGTCGGCGGGAGCGAGCCGGACCTGGATCGGAACGGCGTCGGCTTCCGCCGGCGCCTGCAGCGTGCCGACGGTCTGCCCGCCGTACAGCGTCATCGCCGCGGCCGCGGCCTGCGCGGGCGCGAGGCCCGCCGCCGTCGCGCGGTCGCGATCCACCTCGAGGCGCGTGCGCGGCTGGCCTTCGGTGAGCATGAGTTCGGTGTCCACGACGCCGTCGAGACGGCCGAACACGCCGTGCACCTGCCGCGCGAAGTCCTGCTGGCCCTTCAGGTCGGGACCGTAGACCTCCGCGACGAGCGTGCTGAGCACGGGAGGGCCGGGCGGCACTTCGACGACCTTCACGTTGGCGCCGGCCTTCGCCGCGATGGGCAGCAGCGCGACGCGCACCTCCTTGGCGATCTCGTGGCTGAGCATCTTGCGGTGCTTGCCGTGCGCGAGGTTCACCTGGATGGACGCGAAGCGCGCGTCGGTGCGGAAGTCGTAGTGACGCACGAGGCCGTTGAACGTGAGCGGGGAGCCGAGACCGGTATAGATGACGTCGTGCTCGACGTCGGAGCGCTTCTCGATCTCGTGCGCCATCTGCTGCGCCACGGCGAGCGTGCGCTCGAGCGGCGTGCCGGGCGGCATGTCCACGAGCACCTCGAACTCGCTCTTGTTGTCGAACGGCAGCATCTTCACGGTCACGAGCTTCACCGCAAACAGTCCCATCACCGCGATGAGCAACGCGAAGAGCCCCCCGAAGAACACGAGCCGGTCCTTCGGGCGGTCGATCAGCTTCGCCATGTACGCGCGGTACAGGACGTCGAGCTTCGTCTCCTTCTCCTCGTGCGCGTGGCCGCCGGTGGCCTTGAGCACGCGGCGGGCGGCCCACGGCGACACCATGAACGCGACCAGGAGCGAGAACACCATCGCGAGCGACGCGCCGATCGGGATGGGCTTCATGTACGGGCCCATGAGTCCGCCGACGTAGGCGAGCGGCAGGATGGCGGCGATCACGGCGACCGTGGCGAGCACGGTCGGGTTGCCGACCTCGTCCACGGCCTCCACGACGCGCGTGTCGGTGTCGCGCGAGTCCTTCATGGCGAAGTGACGCGTGATGTTCTCGACCACGACGATCGCGTCGTCGACCAGGATGCCGATCGAGAAGATGAGCGCGAACAGCGTGACGCGGTTGAGCGTGTAGCCGAGGAACCGGTAGAGGAACAGCGTGAGCGCGAGCGTCACGGGAATGGCGATCGCGACGACGACGGCCTCGCGGCGGCCCAGCGCGAGCGCGATGAGCACGATCACGGAGAGGGTCGCGAGCAGCAGGTGGAACATGAGGTCGTCGGACTTGTGCTTGGCCGTCTCGCCGTAGTCACGCGTCGTGGTCACGTCCACGCCCGACAGCAGCGCGGGCTTGAGCTCCGCGACGCGGCCGTGGAGGAAGTGCACCATGTCCGTGGC
>JBGANH010000061.1:0-18203 GCA_044222365.1 Candidatus Eiseniibacteriota bacterium | reverse complement strand
CCCGCCGGACTCACGACGGACGGCGGGCGAGGCGAGGCCGCCGACGCGGTTCCACACGTAGACGTGGCTCGCGCCGGTGCGGTCGGATTGGAACGCGATCCGGTCGCCGTGCAGGTCGGGGCTCGGGCGATCGTCGTTCCACGCGCCGACGCTCGTGATGCCGGGCGCGTTCACGAGCGAATCGCCGCGCGGATCGTAGAGCCGCACGCGCTTCCAGCCCGACGAGTCGCGCACGAACGCGAGCTTCACGTTGTCGTACGCGAAGCGCGGCGCCGATTCGTTCTCGGACGTGTTGAGGTTCGGGACCTCGAGCAGCGATTCGCTGCCGCGGCCGTACATGCAGATGTCGGTGCCGCCGGCGCCGCCCGGGCCGCTCGCGCGCTGGCTCACGAAGGCCACGAGGTACCCGTCCTCGGAGATCGCGGGATCCGAATCCGCCGCCGAGGCGCTGTTGAGGTTGGGCAGTCCGCGGTAGCCGCCCGCGTCGAGGTCGTAGAGCGCCACGTCCATCGTGCCGGTGCGGTCGGTGGCGAACGCCACGAGGTGTTCGCCGGCGGTGTCGCCGACGCGCGTGCCGGACTGCTGGCCGACGACGCCGCAGCCGGTGAGGCCGAGCAGGGCCCCGGCGACGAGGAAGGCGGTGGTCTTGCGGATCATGGGAGGTGGCTTCCTGCAGGAGGACGTGCGATCTGCGCTTCGAGGGCGGCCGGGCCGGAATCTAGCACGGGGCCTCCCTCGAAAAGACCGTGACGGAACCCTCCCGGCGGTGTCCTACTTCCCGAGTCACGCCCGCTGCCCGCCCCTCACGTCCCCGGAGGCTCCGCATGACCTTCGTCCGCCGCGTCGTCTCGCTCCTGGCCTTGACGGCCGCCTGTCTTCCCTCGCTCGCCTCGGCCTGGCCGCACGACGCCGCCGGCGTGCTCGTTCAGGCCTCCGGTTCCAGCACGCGTAGTGCGTCCGACGGCGCCGGCGGCGTGTTCGTCGCCTACTCGATGTACGGGCCATCGAGCGGCACCACCGACGTCTTCGTTCAGCGACTCGACGCGAACGGCCAGCCGATGTGGGCGGCTCCCGGTGTCCTCGCGTGTTCGGCCCCCGACGTGCAGTGGGTCGAGGGCATCGCCTCCGACGGCTTCGGCGGCTGCGTCGTGGCGTGGTCGGACAACCGCGACTACGCCACTCAGGGGACGGACTACTACGCGCAGCGAATCAGCGCATCGGGCACGGTGATGTGGCCGCTCCCGAACGGCATGACCGTCGTTTCGGCGCCGGGGAACCAGGGCCAGATGCGCATGGGAGTCGATCCCGGCACGGGCAACGCGTGGTTCGTCTGGGCGGACCCCCGAAGCGGCGTGACCGGCAACGACATCTACGCGCAGACGATCACGCTGTGGAGCGGCGCGGCGAACCTCGGCGCCGGAGCCGCCGTCTGCGTGGCCTCCGGCGATCAGAGCATGCCGGATCTCGCGGTGGACGCGTACGGCTACGTGCGCATCGTGTGGACGGACATGCGCACGGGCGCGTACGACATCTACGCGCAGTCCCTGGCGTGGAACGGTGTCGCGCAGTGGACGAGCAACGGCGTCCCCGTCTGTTCCGCCGCCAGTCATCAGATGAGTCCGCGCATCACGCTGCTCTCCGGCGGGCGCGCCGTGATCGTGTGGGAAGACTTCCGCGGCGCCGATCTCGACGTGTACGCGCAGATGGTGAACGACTATTCGGGAAGCGGGTTCTGGGCCGCCAACGGCATTCCCGTGTGCGCGACGACGGGTCACCAAAGCGGGCCGGTCGTGACGAGCGATGCGAACGGCGATCTCCTGTTCGCGTGGTCGGACCAGCGCCGCGGCTTCCCCGCCGCGGACATCTACGCGAACAAGCTCGACCAGACAGGGGCCGTGCTCTGGTCCTCGACCGGCGCCGCCGTCCGTGTCGCCTCGGGAGGGGTCGGCTCGCTCCAGCTGATTCCCGACGCGGTCGGCGGGGCCTATCTCGCGTGGTCCGACTCGCGGCTCGACCTCTCGGACGTCTACGTGCAGCGGTTGAACTCGTGGGGCGGCTCGCAGTGGACCGCCAACGGGGTGAAGGTCGGAGCCGGCCCGAACTCGCAGGCGGGGCCGACGCTGGTGGCTTCGCCGGCCGGAGGGGTGCGGGTCACGTGGGACGACTACGGCTCGTCCCCTTGGGGCGCCAAGCACCAGTACGTGGACGAGTGGGGCTACACCGGCGCGAACCCGATCCTCGCGAGCGTGAAGGACGTTCCGAACGACCAGGGCGGGCAGGTGAAGGTGTCCTGGTACGCGAGCCCGCTCGACACGGACCCGCTCTACCGCAACGTCACGGACTACGTCGTGTTCCGCTCGGTGCCGACGCGCCTCGCCGCGCAGCTCGCCCGGCGCGCGACGCTCGGGCCGGACGGCCTCGCGAGCACGACGGTGAACGGCAAGCGCTACGTGCGCATGCCCAACGCGGCGCAGGACTACTTCTGGGAAGAACTGGCGCACGTCCCGCCGCGGCATCTGTCGCAATACAGCTACCTGGCCGCCACCGAAGGCGACTCGATCGCGGGCTCGAATCCGCGCACCGCGTTCATGGTCATGGCGCTCGCCGGGTACGGCGGCGCGTGGTGGGTGAGCGGGGCCGATTCCGGTTACTCGGTGGACAACCTCGCGCCCGCCGCTCCGGCGCCGCTCACGGGCCAGTACGGCGCGGGCACGACGGCGCTGCACTGGATGCCGAACGCCGAGCCCGACGTCGCCGGCTATCGCATCTATCGCGGTGCGTCGGCGGGCTTCACGCCGAGCCTCGCGAACCGCGTCGCCGCGGTTGCGGACACCGGCTACGCCGACGTGGCGTCGGCGCCCTACTTCTACAAGGTGTCGGCGGTGGACATTCACGGCAACGAGTCGCTGGTCGCGACGCTGATGCCCGCGGGCACGCTCGGCGTGGGTGACGCGGTCGCGCGCGCCGAGTTCTCCGCGCCCGCGCCGAACCCGTTGCGGGGCGGCGCGGCGAGCACGCTGCGGTTCGCGCTCGCGCAGGGCGGTCGGACGAAGCTGGCGCTCTACGACGCGCAGGGCCGCGTGGCGCGCACGCTGGTGGACGGCGTGCTCGAAGCGGGCGCGCACGCGGTCACGCTGCGCGGCGACGGCCTGGCGCCGGGGCTCTACCTGGCGCGGCTCGAGTCGCCGGGATTCACCGCGACGCGGCGCGTGATGGTGGTCGAGTAGCGCGGTTCCGATCCCGCAGGCGCGAAGCCCCGTCCGGCCGTCGCCGGGCGGGGTTTCTCGTTCGGACCGGGCGCTGGGCCGCTCGGGCGCCTCGGGGCCGCGATTCGCCGCGGGACGGCCGACCGCGGCGGAGCACGCCTGTTCACCACCACTCCCCGGACCCGAAAGAATCGAGCGCGAGGGAGAACTCGCGCTTGAGTCCGGCTTCGCAGCCAGCCGATACTCCGGCTGGGCCAGCTCGCCTCCAGCTGCATGCGCGGCACGCGCTTGTCGCGTGTTTCGCGTGTGGAGAACGACCTGTGCCCGGAGAAGTTCGTGCTTCCAGCCTCGGTGCCGCGGAGCTTCGTGTGTTTCGTCGCCGTCGTCGCGGTGCTCGCCGCCGCCCGGCCGGCGCGACCCGCCGCACCCGCGCCGCCCGGCTGCGGCGACCGCGCCTGCCACGGCGCGCTGGTGAAGCGCGACCACGCGCACGCCCCGGTCCAGGACGGCGACTGCGGTAGCTGCCACCGCGCCGTCGCGGGCGCCGTGCATCCCGACTCGGCGCGCGCCGACTTCACGCTCGTCAAGCGTGGCGCGGCCTTGTGCGCCGACTGTCACGACGCCTTCGCCGGTTCGAGCGTGCACGCCCCCGTCGAGGAGGGGGAGTGCCTCGCGTGCCACGATCCGCACGGCAGTGGCCGGCCCGCGCTCGCCCGCCGCGACGTGAACGCGATGTGCTTCGAATGCCACGAGCCCAGGGCGTTCGCCGTGTACGCGGTCGTCGGCGTGGACCTCGGCAGCGGTCATCCACTTTCCGGTCCGCGCGACCCCGCGCGCAGGACCGGCGCGTTCTCATGCGCGAGCTGCCACGACCCGCACGCCACGAACACGCCGCACCTCTGGAAGTTCGGTGCGGCGACGACCTTCGACCTCTGCGGACACTGCCACCAGAAATGAGCCACGAGCGCGCCATGCCGACTTCGACCCACATCGCGTCCCGCTCCGCGCCGTTCGCCGCCGCGCGCGCGCTTCTCGTCGGGCTGGCGATCGGCGCGGGTGCCGGCCCCGCGCTCGCGGCTGCTCCGGCCGCGGCGCCCGTGTGGCCGCCGCCGCCCGACCGGGCGCGCATCGCGTTCGTCGAATCGTGGAGCAGCCCGCGCGACTTCTCGCGCGGACTCTTCAAGCGCCTTTCGAACTTCGCGAGCGGCTCGGCGTCCTCCGAGGCCATGGTCAAGCCCACGGGGATCGCGGTGTCCGGCGACGGCCGGCGCGTCTGGGTGCTCGACGCGGCACGCGTCGCCATCTTCGCGTTCGACCGCGCGGCGCAGCGCGCGCGCGTGCTGTCGCTGTCCGGGCTGCCGGTCGGCCCGCTCGCGCCGTTCGGGCTCGCCGCCGACGCCGCGGACACGCTGTACGTCACCGACCAGTCGAGCCGCTCGGTCGTCGTGCTCACGCCCGAGGGGCGCCTCGTGCGCGCGTTCGGCCGCGATTCGCTCGCGCGTCCGGTCGGCTGCGCGGTGGACGCGAAGCGCGGACTGCTCTATGTCGTGGACACGCCCGCGGGGCGCGAGGCCGCGCACCGCGTCGCCGTGTTCGCGCTTTCGGGAAGATTCCTGCGCTGGCTGGGCGCGCGCGGACTCGAGAACGGCCAGTTCAACTACCCGACCTACGTCACGGTCTCGCCCGACGGCGAAGTGCACGTCGTGGACACGCTCAACTGGCGCGTGCAGGTGTTCGACGCCGAAGGAAGGTTCCTGCGCGCGTTCGGGCGGCACGGCGACGCGCGCGGCGACTTCGACCGCCCCAAGGGCGTCGCGATCGACCGCTTCTCGAACCTCTACGTCGCCGACGGCAGCTGGGACCGCGTGCTGATCTTCGATCGCGCCGGCCGCGCGCTGCTCGACTTCGGGGGGCGCGGCACCTGGCCGGGCGGCCTGCAGGAGCCGACCGCCGTCGCGGTCGGGCCCGACGACCGGATCTACGTCGCCGACACGAACGGCCACCGTCTCAACGTCTATCGCCTGCTCGACACGGCCGCCGACAGCTCCGGCGCCGGCGGGCGCCACTGATGTCCGTCCACCCGAACCGGAGGAATCCCTCATGAAGCAGCATCTCGTTTCGACAGCCCTCGGGAGTCTCGGCCTCGCCGTGCTCGCCGGGCTCGCGCTCGCGGGGCCCGGCGTCGTGAACTCGTCGCACGACCTGCGCTCGCTGCAGACGGCGGGGCAGACCAACAACCAGGTGTGCATCTACTGCCACACGCCGCACCGCGCCGCGGACCAGAACCTGATCTGGAACCATTCGCTCGGCACGGGCAACTACAGCTTCAACGCCGCCGGTCCCGCGGGCTCGCCGGGCATGAGCCGCACGTCCACGGGCACCACGCTGCCGACGACCACCACGGCGTTCGGCACCGGGCCGACCAAGATGTGCATGAGCTGCCACGACGGCTCGGTCGCGGTCGGTGCGCTCAACAACATCGGCGACGGCGCGACGGGCACGATCGTCACCTCGCCGAGCCGGCTCAACGGCCAGCCCGCGCAGATCGCGTCGGCGACGGGCGGCATGGGCGGCAACCACCCGGTCGCGATTCCCTTCCCCGACCGTGCGGGCGCCACGTACAACGGCATCACGACCGGCGTCACGTCCGGCTTCGGCGGCGTCGCGGGCGGCGGTGGCTGGGCGGACATCACCACGATCCAGGCGGCGGGCATCAAGCTGCACGGTGGTCCGGCGGCCGGCACGTTCGGCATGGAGTGCACGTCGTGCCACGACGCGCACAACAACAGCGTCGCGACGACCGAAGGGGTCGCGGGCAAGTACTTCCTGCGCGTCAGCGGCGACAACAGCGCCCTGTGCCTCTCCTGCCACCGCAAGTGAACCGTCCGTTTCCCGCCGGCGCGAGGGCTCGCGTGCGTGCGGCCGTGTGGTTCGCGGCCGCCGTGTGTCTGTGCGCGCTCGCGCCCGCACGGGCCGGGGCGGGACAGCCGCACCGGTTCTTCGGCAGTGCCGGAGTGTTCTACCGCGGTGACGAGGGCACCGTGGCGGGGCACGCGTTCCGGCAGTCGTACCTCGACCGCTCGATCGAACTGGGCATGGGTGGGCAGCTGCTCGGGCCGCGCCTGGGCAACTACTCGCTGACCGGCGGCCTCGGCTGGCTCGGGCAGAAGGGCAGCGGCCCGAACCGCAACGACGCGCGCCAGCGGCTCGACGCGCGCGTGCAGCTGCTGCCGCAGTCGCGCGTCACGCTGAACTCGTTCTACTCGGGCGGCTGGTCGAACCTGCCGGTGTCGTCGTTCGAGAGCGCACGCTCGGACGGCTTCGGCGGCGGCGTCGGCGCGCGGCTGCTGCGCGGCGCCCAGTCGTCGGTGGACTGGGAGAAGCGCGACGAGCACTTCGCGGGCACGCTCAACACCACGCGCACGCTGCGCGCGCACCACGCACAGGCCGTGTCGTGGGGTGCGCACCAGTTCAACGCCGCGTGGGACTACGCGGACCGCGATCTCGACGCCGGGCTCGCCGCCGTCGAGGAGCGCGCGAAGCGGCACACGGGCCGCGCGGACACCCGGCTCGAGCTGAAGCGGCTCGGACGGCTCGGTGCGTGGTTCCAGTACGACCGCGACCGCACCGAAACGCTGCGCGGGCCGCTCGACGAACGGGCGATGGACAACGTCGCCACGAACGTGAACCACGAACTTGCGCTCGGCCGCTCGGTGACGCTGACGCAGTCGTTCACCGACCAGCTGTACCGCTACTCGAGCGCCGGCACGCCGAACTCGCTGCGCTTCCAGATCGCCGAGGAGAAGCTCGACGCCCACCGTGCGGTGAGCGAGGGCTCGAACCTGCGCGCGATCTTCCGCTCGCAGTTCAACCGCTTCGAGCGCCAGGAGGACCTGTGGCTGCTCACCGCGCTCGCCGAGCTCGAACCGCGTCGCAACCGCGGCTTCTCGCTCGCGCCGCGCGCCGGCCTCAACTGGTACTCGGGTGGTCTCGGCGACGGCAAGCACGCCGGTGAACTGCTCGGGCTCACGGCGCGCGCCGGCGGCGAGCACGCCACGTTCGAACTCGCGGCGAACCGCGAGCGCACGAAGGGCACGGGCCTGCGCAATCGCCTCGACGGCGGCGGCGCCGGCTATTCCGCGCGCCAGGTCGGCGCGCAGCTCATCCACGGCGTGCGCACGGCGGCGAGCTGGGGCGCGGGCGCGGTGTCGTTCGCGGCCGAGTACGAGTTCCAGCGCGTCGAGAACACGTCGCTCGGGCTCGACTTCCTGACGCATCGCGTGCACGGCTCGACGAGCTGGCGCGCGGCGCAGAAGCTCGCCTTCGACGCGGGCTTCGACTGGACCACCGCGGACAACGAAGGCGTCTATTTCCAGAACGAATGGCGCGCGGCGACCGGCACGCTCGCGGCGACCCTGCGTCCGACGAGCGCGATCGAGCTGCGCAGCCGCGGCTCGTACGGCCGTGCGCCGTCCGGCTCGCGCGAAGCCTTCTGGCTGCTCGACCAGTCCGCCGCCTGGCATTTCCCGATGCTCGAGCTGAGCCTGCTGCACCGCGTCGAGCACCGCGCGCCGCGCGCCGGCGCGTTCGATCTCGCGCGCGAGGAACGGCTGCTCGAGCTGCGCGCGACCCGGAGGTTCCTCGGTGCGATCTGAACGCCTGTCCGCCTTCGCGCGGTCGTGCCGTCGCGTACTGTCGCCCGTGGCGCTGCCCGTGCTGTTGCTGTGCGGCGCGGTCACGCTCGCGCTCGCGATCCCGCGCTCCGAACGCGCGGGCGCCGCCGCTCCGGTGTGGCCGGCGCCGCCCGATCCGCCGCGCCTGCGCTGGCTCGCGAGCGTCGCGTCCGATCGCGACGCGGGCATGAAACGCTCGTGGATGGACCGCGTGCGCACGACGATCACGGGCGGGACGACGCGCCGGCTCGGCCGGCCGATCGGGCTGTGCGCGCTGCCTTCCGGCGGCTTCCTCGTGTGCGATCCCGGCAGCGCCACGGTGTACGAAGCCGACCCGTTCGCGGGCACGTTCCGCGTGTTCGTCTCCGGAGGACGGCTCGCCTCGCCCGTCGGCGTCGTGAAGCTGCCCTCGGGCGACGTGGTCGCGGACGCCGATCGTGCCGTGCTCGTGCGCTTCGACGCGCGCGGCGCATGGAAGGGCGAACTCGGCGCCGGCGTGCTCGTGCGCCCGACCGGCCTCGCGCGCGATCCGGCCAGCGGCCGCGTCTACGTCGCCGACGCGCACGCGCACCGGATCGCGGTCTTCGAGGCCGACGGCCGGCACGTCGCGGACCTCGGGCGCCGCGGTGACGGCGCGGGCGAGTTCAACTTCCCGACCGACGTCGAAGTGCTGCCCGGGGGCGACCTCGTCGTGTGCGACGCGATGAACTCGCGCATCCAGCGCATCGCTCCCGACGGCCGCCCGGTCGCGCGCTTCGGGCGCGCGGGTGACGCGCGCGGCGACTTCGGCCGGCCGAAGGCGATCGCCGTGGACGCCGACGGGCACGTGTACGTCGTGGACACGCTGCACGACGTCGTGCAGATTTTCGACGCCTCGGGCCAGCTCCTGCTCGTCGTCGGCGGCGCCGGCGCCGCCGCGGGACAGTTCAACCAGCCGGCCGGCATCGCGATCGGCCCCGACCAGAAGGTGTACGTCTCCGATACCGCGAACGGCCGCGTGCAGGTGTTCCAGTACCTGCGCGAAGACGCGGGAGCGCGCCGATGAGCCGGCTGCGCGCCGCCGCGCTCCTCGCCGCCGCGGGACTGCTCGTGACCGCCGCCGTGCTCGCGGGCGGTCTCGGCGAGCCGGGCTCGAACGCGCACAACCTGTCGGCCGGCGGCCCGGGCGGCGTGCACGCGCAGTCCGCGGCCGAGACGCAGACCTGCGTCTTCTGCCACACGCCGCACAACGCGAACCCGTCGCAGGAACTCTGGAACCACGAACCGACGGCTGCGAACTACACCGTGTACGGCAGCAGCACGCTGAACGCGGGCACCGTCGTGCTGCAGCCTTCGGGCGCGTCGCGGCTGTGCCTGAGCTGTCACGACGGCACGATCGCCGTGGGCGCGACGCGCACGCACGGCACGATCGCGATGACCGGTGTGGACGGAGGCGGCCGGCTTCCGGCGGGCTCCGCGAGCAATCTCGGCGGCGGGCTCGCGACGCCCGACCTGTCCGACGACCATCCCGTGTCGTTCACGCCCGTGCTCACGTCCGAGATCGTCGCGCCACCGCCGGGCCAGCCCGTGCAGCTCGACGCGTCTGGGCAGTTGCAGTGCACGTCCTGCCACGATCCGCACAACGACTCGCACGACGGCAATCCGGGCGGACTGCGCAAGTTCCTCGTCACGTCGAACGCGTCGTCCGCGATGTGCCGCACGTGCCACGCGAAGCAGTTCTGGAGCTCCGTGCCCACCACCCACGCGACGTCCACGCGCACCTGGAACGGGCTCGGCACGAACCCGTTCCACACGGGCTACCCGAACGTCGCGCAGAACGGCTGCGAAAGCTGTCATCGCACGCACACCGCGCCGGGCGCGAAGCGGCTGCTGAAGGGCCAGGACCCGGCCAACGCCGCGCGCCGCGGCGAGGAGTGGACCTGCGTGCCGTGCCACAACGGCAACGCCGCCGCGTACAACGTGACGGGCGAGTTCCAGAAGGCGTACGTGCACCCGTCGTTCACGACGACGCCGTCCGTGCACGATCCGACCGAGTCGCCGTCGAACGGCACGTTCCCGCTGCCGGAGACGAATGCCGCGGCACCGCGGCACGCCGAGTGCGTGGACTGCCACAACCCGCACGCGTCGAGCGGCGGCGCCGCGACCGCGCCGGCGACGCCGCCCTCCATGCGCGAGGTGTCGGGCGTCACGCGCGCCGGCGCCGCGACCACGTCCGCCACCTACGAATACGAGGTGTGCCTCAAGTGCCACGGCGCGAGCGCGAACAAGCCGCAGGCCACCGGCGGACCGTACGGGCCCTACACCCGGCGGCAGAACCAGCAGTTCAACGCCCTCACGGACTTCCAGACGACGAATCCGTCGTTCCATCCCGTCTTCGGGGCGCGCAACAGCACCGAGGTGCCGAGCCTGATCGCGCCGTACACGGCCGCGAGCGTCGTCACCTGCACCGACTGCCACAACAACGACTCGGGCACGAACGCGGGCGGCGCGGGGCCGAAGGGACCGCACGGCTCGCAGTGGAAGCGGCTGCTCGAGCGGCGCTACGAACTCACCGACGGCACGACGGAGTCCGCGCAGGTGTACGCGCTCTGCTACAAGTGCCACAGCCGGACGAGCATCCTCTCCAACGCGACCTTCGGCGAGCACTCCAAGCACATCTCGGGCGAGCGCACGTCGTGCACGACCTGTCACGACCCGCACGGCACGACGGGCAGCGCGGTGAACTACTCGCACCTCGTGAACTTCAACCTGAACCAGGTGAGCGCCGTGCCGGGCGTCGCGAACACGCCGCGTTACGAGGACACGGGCGCGTACAACGGCCGCTGCTACCTCGTCTGCCACGGCACGACGCACAACCCGTTGAGCTACTGAACCGGAACCGGCGCGCGCGCCCGGCGCGCGGCGCGCCAGACTTTTCCAAGAGTTGTCCGCGGCCCCGCCGATACCGTCGGCGGGGCCGCGATTTTCGCGGGGATTCCGCGGCCGGTCCCGCGGGACCCGCGGCGTGCCGACGGTGCGCGAACACGGAACGCGCGGTTAGACTGGCGGCGTCTCGTGTCGCGCCCCGCACCGCGTGCGGCGCGACGATCCGATCCGATGCTCCGAGCGCCCGTCGAGGCGCCTTTCCGCAGGCCGAGGTTTCCATGAGCAAGTCCGAAGTCGTCACGAACGCGCCGCACGCTCACGCGGCCGACGCGATCCTTCCCAAGCCCCCCGGCGGCGCCGGACTCGAAGCGGTCTTCCGCCCGAAGTCCATCGCCGTGATCGGCGCCTCGCGCGACCGCAGCACGGTCGGCGGCGCGCTGTTCCACAACCTGCTCAAGCACGACTTCCAGGGCCCCATCTATCCGGTCAATCCCAAGTCGGCCGTGGTGCAGAGCGTGCGCGCCTACCCGACGATCGCGGACGTGCCGGAGGCCGTGGACCTCGCGGTCATGGTCGTGCCCGCGAAGTACGTGAACCAGACACTGGAGGACTGTGGCAAGAAGGGCGTGAAGGCCGCGGTCGTGATCAGCGCCGGCTTCAAGGAGATCGGTGGTGAAGGGGTGGCGCGCGAGCGCGAGATGGTGCGGATCGCGCGGCACTACGGCATGCGCGTGATCGGACCGAACTGTCTCGGAGTGCTCAACACCGAAGCGGGCACGTCCATGGACGCGACGTTCGCGCCGCCGTACCCGCCCGCCGGAACCGTGGCGTTCTCGTCGCAGAGCGGCGCTCTCGGACTCGCGATCCTCGAGTACGCGACCGCGTTGAACATCGGCATCTCGCACTTCGTGTCGGTCGGCAACAAGGCCGACGTCTCGGGCAACGACCTGCTCGAGTTCTGGGAGCGCGACGCGAACACGAGCATGGTGCTGCTCTACCTCGAGTCGTTCGGCAATCCGCGCCGCTTCCTCGAGATCGCGCGCCGCGTCGGCCGCCACAAGCCGATCGTCGCGGTGAAGAGCGGCCGCACCGCGGCCGGCATGCGCGCGGCGTCGTCGCACACGGGCTCGCTCGCCGGCACGGACTCGGCGGTGACCGCGCTCTGTCATCAGGCGGGCGTCATCCGTACCGACACGATGGAGGAGATGTTCGACGTGGCCATGGTGCTCGCGAACCAGCCGGTCCCGACCGGCAACCGCGTCGGCATCATCACGAACGCCGGCGGCCCGGCCATCATGGCGACCGACGCGTGCGAGTCGAACGGCATCGAGGTGGTCACGCTCACCGACGAGACGCGCAAGGCGCTGCAGGCGTTCCTGCCGGCCGAGGCGAGCACGCGCAACCCCGTGGACATGATCGCGTCGGCGACGGCGGAATCGTTCGAGAAGGCCGTGCGCATCGTCGCGAACGACCCGAACGTGGACTCGCTCATCGTGCTCTACGTGCCGCCGATCGTGACCAATCCGCTCGAGATCGCGCAGGCGATCGTGCGTGGCAACGAGGAGGCGAAGGCCGACCGCGCGGCGGCGGGACAGGGTCCGAAGCCGGTGCTGTCGTGCTTCCTCGGCTCGCACGGCGTGCCCGAGGGGCTGCGCTCGCTGCAGGCCGGCCACATTCCGTCGTACACGTTCCCCGAGGCGGCGGCGATCGCGCTCGCGCGTGCCGTCAAGTACGGCCAGTGGCTGCAGTCGCCCGACGGCAAGGTGCCCGAGTTCACGGACGTGGACCGCGGCGCGACGCGCCAGCTGATCGACCAGGCGCTCGCGCGCGGCGCAGCGGGCGACGGCAGCTCGTGGCTCACACCCGACGAAGTCGCGTGGTTGCTCGCGGCGTGGCGCATCACGACGCCGGCGATCGCGTTCGCGCGGACGGCCGACGAAGCCGTCACCTCGGCCGAGCGGCTCGGCTTCCCGGTCGCCGTCAAACTCGCGAGCGACACGCTCACGCACAAGAGCGACGTCGGCGGCGTGCGGCTCGACCTGCGCAACTCGAAGGACGTCCGCGACGCGTTCGTCGCGATCGAGACGAAGCTCACCCAGCTCGGCAAGCGCGACCAGATGCAGGGCGTCACGGTGCAGCCGATGATCCGCGAGGGCATCGAGACCATCGTCGGCATGACGCGCGATCCTTCGTTCGGGCCGCTCATCCTGTTCGGCCTCGGCGGCGTGCAGGTCGAGCTGCTCAAGGACGTCGCGCTGCGCGTGCATCCGCTCACGGACAAGGACGCGGCCGAGATGGTGCGCGCGATCCGGGGCGCGAAGCTGCTCGACGGTTACCGCGGCGCCCCTCCGGGCGACGTCGCACGGCTCGAGGAAGTGATCCTGCGGCTCTCGCAGCTGGTCGGCGAGTTCCCCGAGATCGCCGAGATGGACCTGAACCCGCTCAAGGTGCAGGCGCCGGGCAAGGGTTGCATCGCGCTCGACGCGCGCGTGCGTGCAGGCCCCAGGCCTAGGCGGCGGCCGGCCGGGGCCGGCTGACGATACGAAAGCGGCCGGTGGCGTCCTGCCGGCCGTTCGTGTCTCGTGCCCGTGGCTCTCAGGCCGTGCGCACGATGCGGCCGAGCGGATGGCGGTGATGCGGCAGGCCTTCCTCCGCGGCACGGCCGATGGCGACCAGCGCCGGGACACGCGCGTTGGCGGGCAGGCCGAGCAGCTCCTTCACCTTCTCGGGTTCGAACCCGCCCATGGGCGAGGTCGCGTAGCCGTGCGCCTCGGCGGCGAGCAGGAGGAAGCCGAGCGCGATGAAGCCCTGGCCGGCGGCCCAGGTTTCGCGCTGCTCCTCGGTCTGGCCGCCGTAGATGCCGCGGATCATGTTCGTGAACTTCTCGGCCTTGTCGGGCGGCGTGCCCGGGCGCACGAGTTCGTCGAGCGTCGCGAGCGTGTCGGCCATGTCGGTGTACAGCACGATCACGGCCGGCGCCGCGGTCACCTGCGGCTGGCGGTAGGCGGCGTCGGCGAGCTTCGCCTTGGTCGCCGGGTCGCGGACGACCACGAAGCGCCAGGGCTGGAGGTTGAACGCCGACGGCGCGAGCGACGTGGCCTCGAGGATCGCGTCGAGGTCGGCCTGGGGAATGGACTCGGGCTGGTAAGCACGAATGGACCGGCGATGCCGGGCGGCTTCGGTCACGGAGAGCGTCGGGAGCGTGGCGGACATGAGATGCCTCGGTCTGTCTGGCTTGTCGGATACGGCCACGAGGTGGCGGGATCGGTGCGCGCAGACCGTGAGATGGCGGCCCCGCCGGGGCGGGTTCGAAGAAACTTCAAAAAAGATAGTGGCTAGGTTTTCACTAGCCATTGGGGCCGCCCGGCCGATACTCTGGGCACATGAAGAAGCCCACCCTCGACCACGGGCTGTGCCCGCGCTTCCAGTACGCCGTGGAGCTGATCGGCCGCCGCTGGAACGGCGCGATCCTGTTCCTGCTCCAGAACGGCGCGACGCGGTTCTGCGAGCTGCGCGAGGGCATCCCGAGCATCACCGACCCCATGCTCTCGGCGCGCCTGCGCGAACTCGAGAGCGAGGGCGTGGTCACGCGCACGGTGCAGGACGGATCTCCCGTGCGCATCGAGTACGCGCTCAGCGAGAAGGGCCAGGCGCTCTCGCGCGTGTTCGGCGCGATCGGCGACTGGAGCCACGACTGGGTGGCTCCCGACGCCGCGCAGGCGAAAGCGGGCCGCCGCGCGACGCGACGACCCGCTTCGGGCAAGCACGCCGCGAAGGCGCGCTGAGCGTCCCGGTTTCCTAGCCCTCCGCGACGCGCCGCTGTTCCGCGCGCGAGAGGAACGCCACCGCGCCGAGGATGAACAGGAACGACACCCAGTCGGTGACGGCCGGCGGCTTGAGGTGGAAGAACCACGCGAGCAGCAGCGTGGACGTCGTGCCCGCGAGCAGCGACGTGATGCGGTTGACGAGCCCCGCGAACGTCGCCGTGCGTCCCTGGAACATGAACAGGAAGACGCTGAAGAACGCGACGAGCCCGTACGGGAATCCGCTCACGACCGCGGCGAGGTTCGGCGCCTGCACGGCTTCGTGCGTGAGCACGAGCCGCGGGTCCGACCAGCCCCACGCCTTCACGCCGAACCAGATGACCATGGCGGCGCCGAAGATCACTCCGCTCGCCGCGAGCTGCTCGAGCGCGAAGTAGCCGCGGTTGTCCACGTCGGCCGGGCCCTTGCGCGTGTTCTTGAAGTAGTTCATCAGGTAGAGCCGCACCGCGTACGACACGATGTAGGCGCCGAGCACCCACATGGCGAGCGGGTTGTGCACGAAGTCGAACCCGCCTTTGAGCTTCGCGGGGTCGATGCCGAGCATCTTCGCGACCGCGGGATTGGACTCGAACCACGGCGCGAGCGGCACGGGCAGGAGGTTCGCGCCCACCGCGAGCAGCGCGAACACGACCGCCCAGTTCTCCTCGCCGTAGACCTTGCGCTTGAGGATGCCCTGCTGGATCTGCACGGCGTCGATGAGCCGGCTGATCACGATGATGCTGCCGCGCATGATCACCATCGCGACCATCACCGAGATCGGCAGCGTGTAGAGCAGGGTCGTGCCGGGGATGATCACCGCGGTGCACACGCCGCTCGCGACGATGTAGCCCGTCTCGCGCGGCCAGCGCCCGCCCTGCTTGGACGGCCACGGAATCCAGCCGAGCGCGAACACCGCCGCGAGCGCGAGGATGTTGCCGCCCGCCGTGTTGTTCACGAGGTAGGCGATGTCCGACATGCGCGGCTCGTGCAGGCCGCCCGTGAACCACTTCACGAGGATGCCGGTGAGGACGTACGAGAAGAAGTAACCGGCGCACAGTTGCAGCAATCGCGCGGTGCTGCCGGGTTTGGCGTTCAGCATGGGTAGCCTCCGGGGAGTTTCCTGAAACAGGAAGCATACGCTCCGAACCGGGGCCCGCGCATTGCCGAAATGCGGCGAGCCCGTTCACGGACGGGCCCGCCCGGGATTCCTCGATCGTGTGCTTCGTTACTTCCGGGCCACCTCGACCGCGATGACCTTGTATTCGGGACAGTCCGAGAGCCGGTCGCGCACTTCGCCGACGAGCAGGTTGGTGCACGAATCCGGGAAGTGGAACGTCGTGAACACCGTGCCCGGCGCCATGCGGTCGCTGACGCGCACGCGCAGCGCGGTCGCGCCGTGCGCACTGGTGACCGTGGCCTCGTCGCCGTCCGCCAGGCCGCGCGCCGCGGCGTCGGCCGCGTGCATCTCGAGCACGTCCTCGCCGACCAGCGCGTCGAGACCGCTGCGCCGCGTCATGGTGCCGCAGTTGTAGTGCTGGAGGACCCGGCCCGTCGTGAGCGTGAGCGCGCCGGCGCGCTCGGGGCTCGAGACGAACTCGACGCACGAGAGCTTGCCCTTGCCGCGCGGGAACGACTCGCGGTGCAGGATCGGCGTGCCCGGGTGCCCGGCCTCGGGCACCGGCCACTGCAGGCCGTGCCCTTCGAGCGCCGCGAACGAGACCCCGGCGAACGCCGGGTTCACGCGCGCGATCTCGTCCATGACGTCCGCGGGCTTCTCGAACGGCTGCGGCCAGCCGCACGCGGCCATGAGGTCGCACAGGATGCGCCAGTCGGGACGCGTGCCCTCGAGCGGGGGCAGCGCGGCGCGCACGCGCTGGATGCGGCGCTCGCCGTTGGTGAACGTGCCGTCCTTCTCGAGGAAGCTCGCGGCGGGCAGCACGACGTGCGCCATCTTCGCGGTCTCCGAGAGGAACAGCTCCTGCACGACGAGCAGCTCGAGGTTCGCGAGCGCCTCGCGCGTACGCGTCGTGTCGGGATCGGTCTGCACCACGTCCTCGCCGAACACGAACAGGCACTCGAGCGCGCCGCTGCGCGCGTCGGCGAGCATCTGCGGCAGGCGCCGTCCCGTGTTCGTGGGCAGCGGCCGGCCCCACACGCGCTCGAACCGCTCGCGCGCCGCCGTGTCGTCCACGGGCGCGTAGCCCGTCGTGCTGTCCGGCTGGCAGCCCATGTCGGCGGCGCCCTGCACGTTGTTCTGTCCGCGCAGCGGATTCACGCCGACGCCGTCGCGCCCGATCGCGCCGCGCAGCAGCGCGAGGTTCACGAGCAGCATGACCGCTTCGCTGCCCTGCAGGTGCTCGGTCACGCCGAGCCCGTGGCAGAGCATCGGGCGGCGCGAGCGTCCGAGCAGGTGCGCGGCGCGCCGCACCTGCTGCGCGCTCACGCCGGTCACGGACTCGGACGCCTCGGGCGAGCACAGGCGCACGAACGCGCGGTACTCGTCCCAGCCCTCGGTGCGCGCGGCGACGAACTCCTCGTCCACCAGGCGCTCTTCCACGAGCACGTGCGCGATCGCGTTCAACAGCGGCACGTTCGTGCCCGGCCGGTTCTGCAGGTGCACGTCCGCGATGGCCGCGAGTTCGATGCGGCGCGGATCGATCACCACGAGCGGCGTGCCGCCGAGCGCGGCCTGGCGGATGCGCGCGCCGGTGATCGGATGCGCCTCGGTCGTGTTGCTGCCCGTGACGAACAGCAGGTCGGCCTGTTCGATGTCGGCGAGCGAGTTGGTCGCCGCGCCGGTCCCGAGCGAGAGCCGCATGCCCGCGGCCGAAGGGCCGTGGCAGACACGCGCGCAGCAGTCCACGTCGTTCGTGCCGAGTCCGCCGCGCACGAGCTTCTGGAACAGGTAGTTCTCCTCGTTCGTGCAGCGCGAGCTCGAGAGTCCCGCGAGCGCGCCGCGGTGGCGCGCGAAACCCTCGGCGATCACCGCGTACGCCTCGTCCCACGTGGCCGGTTGCAGTACGCCGTCACGCCGCACGAGCGGCGTCGTGAGCCGGTCGGGGTGGCGCGAGAAGCCGTGCGCGAAGCGGCCCTTCACGCACAGGTGGCCGTGGTTGACCGGCGAATCCGCCGCGCCCTCGACGTGGGTGACGCGCGCCGCGCCGGCGGCGCCGGCGACGTGCACGTCGAGCTGGCAGCCGACGCCGCAGTAGCCGCACGTCGTGCGCGTGACGTGTGCTTCGGCCGGGCGCGTGACCTGCTCGGCGCGCTCGAGGTCGGTGTTCGTGAGCGCGCCGCTCGGGCACGCGGTGACGCACGCGCCGCACGAGACGCAGCCGCTCTCGGCGAACGGCCCGCCGCCCCACGCGAGGTGCGCGTCGGCGCCGCGGCCTTCGATCGCGTACACGAACTGGCCCTGCAGTTCCTCGCAGGCGCGCAGGCAGCGGCGGCAGAGGATGCAGGCGTCGGCGTCGAAATGGATGAACGGATGCGAGGTGTCGCGGCGCTCGGTCCTCGGCGCGAGTCCGTAGCGCGAGCCGTCGGCGCCCCAGGCGGCGACGCGCCGTCCGGCGCGGCCCTGCGGCCGGCTCTCGGACAGCATGAGTTCGCCGAGGTCGCGCCGGTACGCGACGACGCGTTCGCTCGTGGTGCGCACG
>JBGANH010000060.1:0-18010 GCA_044222365.1 Candidatus Eiseniibacteriota bacterium | reverse complement strand
GTAGAACACCTCGAGCAGCCACACGCGATCCTGCTCGCGCAGGTCGGTCGCGAACGTCTCGACGAAATCCTCGCGCAGGAAGCGCGTCGGGCCGTAGCCGTGCGGCTGGTAGACCGCGAGCACGCGCGCACCGCGCAGCCGCGCGGTCGCGAGCGCCGCGCGGATCTTGGCCGGGTTGTGCGCGAAGTCGTCCACGACCTCGACGCCGCGCGCGATCCCGAGTGACTGGAAGCGGCGCGCCACACCGCGGAAGCCCGCGAGCGGCGCGACGATCCGCGCCGCGTCCACGCCGAGCGCGCGGCACGCGGCGATCGCGGCGAGCGCGTTCTCGACGTTGTGCGTGCCCGGCACGGGCAACGTGAACCGCACGCCGTCCACGGTGAACGCACTGCCGTGCGTGCCCAGTTCCACGTCGCATCCGCGCACGTCGGCCCGATCGCCGAAGCCGAACACGAGCGCGCCGTCGCGCAGCGCGCCGAGCGAATCTTCCTCGCCGCAGACGAAGCGTTCGCGCGTGCGCGTGCGCAGCGTCGCGAACATCGCCGCGACCTCGGACTCCGTCTTGTGATCGCGCGACAGGTTGAGCGCCATGCCGATCGCGGGCTGGTAGCGCACGAGCGAGCCGTCGCTTTCGTCGGCTTCGACGACGAGCGGTCCCGCACCCGACCAGGCGTTGCCCCACAGCCCCTCGGCCTGCAGCGTCGACAGTTCGCCGCCGGTGATCACCGACGGGTCCTCACCCGCGCCGCGCAGCGCCTCGAACGTCATCGCCACCACCGTGGACTTGCCGCTCGTGCCGCTCACCGCGACCGAGCGCGTCTCGGCGACCCAGTGCGCGAGCATCTCCGAACGATGGACGAGCGGCAGGCCGCGCCGCTTCGCGACCGCGAAGTCCGGCACCCGTTCCTCGACCGCCGTGGACACCACGACCGCGGCGCAATCCCCTTCGGCGCCGCTGCCGTCCTGCGCGAAAAGCGTCACGCCGAGCCGCTCGAGCTGCGCGCGCGCCTCGGGGCGCTCGCCGCGGTCGAATCCGCGGTCGCTGCCGCTCGCGCGGCCGCCGCGCATCGCCTGGAACTGCGCGAGCGCGCTCATGCCCGAGCCGCCGACGCCCGCGTAGTGGAAGCGCGCGTCCGAGCGCGGGTTCGGCATCGCGCCCGGTCCGGGCGCCACGATCACGAGCGGATCGCCTTCGCGCACGCGGTCGAACAGTTCGACGACGTCCGCGTTCGCCATGCGCACGCAACCGTGCGAGACCGGCGTGCCGAGCGCGTCCTCGTGATTGGTGCCGTGCACGTAGACGTAGCGCTCGAGCGAATCGCAACCGGGCCCGCGGTTGATGCCGTCCTCGAGCCCCTCGAGCGTGAGGATGCGCGTGAGGATCAGGTCGTCGTCGCGCGTCTCGTCGTTCCACACCTCGCCCGTGGGCTCACGGCTGACGAACACGGTGCCACGCGCGGCGTGTTCGCCGATGCGCCGGTGCACGCGGTGCCAGCCGGGCGGGGTGCGGAACGAGCCCGATTCGCCACCGACGCCGTTCGCGGCGGTCGACACCGGCCACGAGCCGATCGCCTCGCTCCCGGCGAGCAGCCACAGCCGCTGGGCGGCGACGTCCACGAGCAGCCAGCGCGCGGGGGGCTCGCCGAACGGCGAGCGGGCGCGCGCGAGCGCGGCGGAGACGAGCGAGGCGAGCGTGGTGGGGTCGGCGGACGGGGCCATGGGCGGCAGAGTGCCACAGCCGTGCAGCCGCGGCCACGCGCACCGCTCCGGGCGCGTGCCCCCGAAAACCGAAACGAGGACCGGTCCGAAGACCGATCCCCGTCCGTTTCGGCGCGGCCCGCGCCTCATGAAATCGTGTGCTACTTGATCAGCACCACCGCACGCGCCACCGACTTGCCCGCCGCCGTCGCACGCACGAAGTACGTGCCGGGGCCAACCTTGGCGGCGAGCGGCCAGGTGCTGCTCTTGCGGCGTATTCGCCGTCGGCGAGCGTCTCCACGAGCGCGCCGGCGACGTTGTACACCTTGACCGTCACCTGGCCCGCGCGCGGCATGACGAGCTGCACGTTGGTGCGCGAGGTGAACGGGTTCGGATAGATGTTGCGAGAACGACCGTGCCCGTCATGCGAGCGGCTTCGACCGGCTCCGGCTTGGCCTGCGCGACGGCGGCGTTCGGCAGGTTCGGACGGTACGTGCCGACGCTGTTCTGCATGCGCGTGATCTGCAGCGCAGTGAACTCGGTGTAGCAGGCGTCGTAGGAGTAATCCATGTAGTTGTGGATCGGGTCGACGCCGGCCGCCGGGCACGTGTCCTTGCCGCTCGGGCAGCCGGTCGTGGACGTCGCTTCGTACGGCGTGTCGTCCACCTGGTCGCCGGGGGCCGTGCAGCCGCCCTGGAACGTGTGGTACAGGCCGAGGTAGTGACCGGCCTCGTGCGCGAGCGTGCCGCCGAGGTTGTAGTTCGCGATCGAGCCGCCCGGCAGCGAGCCGTAGTGGATCACGACGCCGTGCATGTTGCTGTTCTCGGCGTAGGACCACGGGAACGTCGCCCAGCCCAGCAGGCCCTGTCCCGGCGCGGCCGAGTACACGTTGAAGCGGTGCAGCGGATCGATGGCGAGCGCGTTCTTGCAGTTCTTCTCGTTGCGCGAGCCCGGCGTCATCGAGAAGTACTTGCTGTTGCTCGTGCGATCCACCGACGCGAGCACGAACGAGAAGCCCGTCCCGGCGTAGCGCGCGTTCATGTACGCGATCTGCGCGTCGATGGCGGACTGGGCGACGTTGCCCGTCGAGCCGTTCGAGATCACGTGCCACGCGACCTTGATCTGGCCCGTCGCGGACGCACGACCTTCCTCGATGTAGCGGCGGAGGGCCGTTCCGACGGCGTCCATCTCCATCGCGGTCGGTTCGGGAGCGGCGCAGCCGCGACCGTTGATCAGGTCGCCGGAGTGCGGGCCGTGGCCGAACGGACTCGGGGCGGCCGAAGCGGTGGACGCGACGGCGAGGAGCAGACCGAGGGCGAACGCGGCGGTCAGGGACCGGTGCTTCATGACGATGCCTCCTGGCTGGGGGAAAAAGGCGTCGGCACCGGTTCAGCCCCCATGGCCTCGCGCTTCAGTCCGGGTTCCGGCCAACCGGCAAGGCCAAGAAGATGTCAGGTCTTGGCTGGACGTTTCAAGGACAATTCTTGACAGCCCCTGAATATTCCGCGATCCCGGTCCGACTCGCTCCGTCCCGGTCGGGGCGGCCGGCCCCGCCGGCGAAACGAGGCGGCGCCCGTTCCGGGAGCCGCCCCATGTCGTGCCCGACGAGCCTCCGCTACAGCGTCACGTCGCGATGCACGTCCTTGTAGTACAGGTACCGCGAGGGCACCGCGCCGGCCGCATAGAACGACTGCGGGACGAACGGGCCCATCCAGATGAAGTCGCCCTTCTGGACCTCCATCCATTCGCGGCCCAGGTAGTAGACGCCCTGTCCCTGCAGGAAGACCAGGCCGTGCTCCATCACGTGCGTCTCCGTGACCGGCAGCGAGCCCCCCGGAGGGAACGTGAAGATGTTCATGGCCATGTCCCAGATCGTGTCCACGGGCAGGAGCACCTTGAGGATCACGCCCTCCATGCCCATGTAGGTCTCGCCCGGGATCTTGTTCTCGTTGCCCACGAGGTCGTGCGGCTTGGTGGCGCCGAAGGGCACGTAGCGCTTCTTGAGCCAGAGCAGCTTCGCCGGCGCCTCGGCATCCACGGCGAAGCGCGAGCCCGGCTTCATGTACGCGAAGCCGCCGCTCGTGAGCGTGTGCCCGGCGCCGTTGAGGTCCAGGCGCACCTCGCCCTCGAACACGAACAGGAACGCCTGCACGCCGTCCGCGAGCGTCTGCTGCGTGCCGCCGCCCGCGCCGAGCGCGAGGTCGTACTGCACGAACGCCGCGCCCATGGCGGGCGCAGTGAGGATCTTGGCGACGGTGTTCCGCCACTCGGGCAGCACGCTCTCGGCCACGCCCTCCGGCGGCAGCAGCGCCCAGTCCCTCTCGACGCGGGCACGGCTGCCCACGAGTCCGATGCGTGACATCTCCTGCTCCTCCCAACGGTTTCCTGCTGCGTTCCGGGGGGTGCCCGGCTACATTGGCGCGCTCATCCCACCGCAGCGGCCCATCACGGAGACGCGCCATGTCCACGGTGCTGAACGACGCCCTCACTCACGATGCTCTCGCGCGGCTCTCGGCCGCCAATCGCGCATTCGCGGCAGCCTACCCCGGCGATCCGATCGACCGCCAGCCCGTGCACACGGTCTACGGCGGCGCCCAGCTGTTCTCGCACGACATCGCCGCGAAGCTCGGCGCGGCCGGGCTCAAGGGTCTGGCCGAGTACGCGCCCGACTTCTGTACCTTCGGCCGTGCGATCGGGTTGGCCGGCGCCGAAAAACTCCCCGGCCTCGCCGGCGAGCGCGCGCAGCTCGAGGCGCGCCTGGCGGCGAATCCCGACGGCATGCGCAGGTCGGAACCCGCGGCGTGGCTCGCGCACACGGTGTACGAGCGTGTCCTCGAGAAGATGAAGCGTGAGCCGATCGAAGACTTCCGCATCGATTTCGAAGACGGGTACGGCAACCGTCCGGACACCGAGGAAGACGGGCACGCGATCGCCGACGCCGAAGAGGTCGCGCGTGGCATGGAGAAGGGCACGCTGCCGCCGTTCCTCGGCATCCGCATCAAGCCCTTCACCGAGGAGCTGCGCGCGCGCGGCATCCGCACGCTCGACCTGTTCCTCACGACGCTGCTGCGCAAGACCGGCGGCAAGCTGCCCGCACACTTCGTGGTCACGCTGCCGAAGGTCACCATTCCCGAGCAGGTCGAGACGCTCGTCGCGCTGTTCGAGCTGCTCGAGCGCCAGCACCAGCTCGCGCCGGGCACGCTGCGCTGCGAGATCATGGTCGAGACCACGCAGAGCGTGATCGGTCCCGACGGCACGGTGCCGCTGCGCCGGCTCGTCGCCGCGGCGCAGGGACGCTGCGTCGGCGCGCACCTCGGCGTGTACGACTACACCGCTTCCTGCAACGTGACCGCGCTGTACCAGGCGCCCGGGCACCCCTCGTGCGCGTTCGCGCGCCACGTCATGCAGGTGGCGCTCGCCGGCACCGGCGTCGCGATTTCCGACGGCGCGGTGACGATCATGCCCGTCGCGCCGCATCGCGCGCCCGAGGGCGGCGCGCTCACCGACGCGCAGGCGCAGGCGAACCGCAAGGCCGTGCACGGCGCGTGGAAGCAGCACTACGACGAGGTGCGGCGCGCGCTGCGCGAGGCGTACTACCAGGGCTGGGACCTGCATCCGGGCCAGCTGCCCACGCGCCACGCGGCCGTGGTCGCGTTCTTCCTCGAAGGCCGCGACGAGGCCGCGGAGCGGCTCGAGCGGTTCGTGGCCAAGGCGGCACAGGCGACGCTGCTCGGAAACGTCTTCGACGACGCGGCGACCGGGCAGGGCCTGCTCAACTTCTTCCTGCGCGGCATCTCGTGCGGGGCGCTCACCGAAGCCGAGGCGCTCTCCACGGGACTCACGCTCGAGGAACTGCGCGGGCGCAGTTTCGTGAAGATCCTGAAGGGACGCCGCGGTCAGGCGTGACCTTCCGCTCGACCGGGCGCCGCGGTCCTTCGGGGCCGCGGCGCTTCGTGCGTTCAGCTGCCCCGGTAGGTCGAGAACCCGAACGGGCTCACGAGCAGCGGCACGTGGTGGTGCTGCGCCGCGTCGAACACCTCGAAGGTGATCGTCGCCTCGGGCAGGAACGTCTGCGTGCCACGCGCGGCGAAGTACGCGCCGGTCCCGAACGTGAGCCGCCACAGCCCGGCGGCCATCTCGCCCGGTGCGAGGAAGTCGCGCACGCGGCCGTCGCCGTCGGTGGCGCGGTCGGCCACCGTGCGCCAGCCGCTGTCGTCCTTGCGCTCGAGCTTCACCGCGACGTTCGCCGCGGGGCGTCCCGTGGAAAGGTCGAGCACGTGAGTCGTGATGGCGCTCATGCGTCCTCCCGGAGCAGCTTCTCCAGCCGCAGGTGGGTGATGCGGTTCTGTTCGCTCGCCGCGATGCGCAGCTCCTCGGCCCGCTCGTGCGGCAGGCGAGCCTCGAGGCGCGCGAGCATCTCGGCGGCCGTGAGCCCGGTCGCGCACACGATGAAGAGGAAGCCGAAGCGTGCGAAGTAGTCGTCGTTGCCCTTCGCCAGCGCCTGCAGCGTGACCTCGTCGGCGGCCGCCGCACCGGCCTGCTCGCCGCCCGCCCATTCCGCGGTCGTCGCGAACTTCGCGCGCAGCGACGCGACGTCGCCGATGCGCGGATGGTGCGCGAACGCTTCGAGCCAGTCGCCTTCCTCGAGCGCGGCGGAGCACGTGTCGGCGGCGGCGTGCAACGCTTCGGCGGAGGCGAACGGCCGCGCGGCGAGCATCGCGTTCACCCAGGCGGACGCGCCACAGCAGCGGCCGAGCGCCTCGGCGGCCTCGGCCGCGGGTGCGCCGTTCAGCCGTTCGAGCGTCACGCGGGTTCCTTCGTCCACGCGAGCAGCAGTTCGCGCGCGAACGCCGCCGCGACCCAGAGGTCGCGCGCCTTCGTGAGTTCGTCGGGATGATGGCTGATGCCGAGCCGGCTGGGCGTGAACAGCATGAGCGCGGGCACGCCGTCCTGCGCGAACGCCATCGTGTCGTGCCCGGCGCCGCTCGCCATGCGCCGGTACGGGATCGCCATGCCGGCCGCCATCGCCTCGGCCTGGTCCGCGAGCGCGGCCGAGAGCGGGGTCGCGGCCTCGCCCGACTGCACCTCGAGCTCGATCGCGACGCCACGACGCGCCGCGATCGCCCGCGCGCGCTCACCGAGCGCGGCCTCCATGCGCACGAGGGCCGCGTCGTCGGTGTGCCGGACTTCGAGAAGAAGGGTCGCCCCTCCGGGGACGACGTTGTAGAGCCCGGGCTCGGCGTTCGCGCCACCTGCGGTCGCCACGCCGGGCGCACCGGTCTCGTGGCCGAGCGCTTCGGTCGCGAGCACGATCTCGGCGGCGGCCGCGAGCGCGTCGCGGCGCCGGTCCATGGGCGTCGTGCCGGCGTGGCGGGCCTCGCCCGTGAGGCGGGCGCGCACGCGGCGGTAGCCCGCGATCGTGTCCACGACGCCGAGCTTCGCCCCCATGGACTCGAGCACGGGTCCCTGCTCGATGTGCAGTTCCAGCTGGCGCGCCGCGGTGAAGAGCCGCGGCACCGGCGCACCGTCCGGCGGCGCCCCGGCGGCGCAGCCACGCGTGCGCGCGGCCGCGAGCGCGTCCGCCCAGCGGACGCCGTCGCGATCGCGCTGGTTCGCACACGCCGAGGGCACGAGCTGCCCGAGCAGGCCGCGTACGCCGGTGAGCGCCATCGGGAACCGGCTGCCTTCCTCCTCGCACGTCACGAAGGCCGCGACCGGCATGGCGCTCCCGCGCAGTTCCGCGGCGAGCAGCAGCGCCGCGATCGTGCCGTAGGCGCCGTCGAAACGTCCGCCCTGCCGCACGCTGTCGAGGTGCGAGCCCACGGCGATCACGCGCGCGCCGGGCGCGAGCGCGGGATCGTGCAGCCACAGGTTGCCGATCGCGTCGCACGTCGCGGCGAGCCCGAGGGTGCGGGCTTCGGCCTGCAGCCAGAGGTGCGCCTCGCACCAGTGCTCGTCGTACACGAGCCGCGTGACGCCGGGCCCGGGGGCGGAGAACGTCGCGAGCCGGTCGAGCATCCCGGACAGCGCTTCGAGCGTGAGCGGTGACGTCGTCATGGGCGCGGACGCTACGCGAAGGCCCGGGCGGGGTCCACCGCATCGGCGCGGCGCTGCCAGCGTCCGCGCCTCTCGGGCGTGATCGCGGCGCCGTCGTACACGCACTCGCCGCGCAGCCACGTGCCGCGCACGCGTCCGCGCAGCATGCGCGAAGCGTACGGCGTGACGGCGTGGCGCTGGTGCAGCGCGGAGACGTTGACGCCGAAGGACGCGCCGTCGTCGAACGCCACGAAGTCGGCGTCGAGCCCCGGTGCGATCGCACCCTTGCGCGCGCCGAGCCCGGCGAGCCGTGCGGGCGCCGCGCTCGTCCAAGGCGCGAGCTGCACGTGCGTCGCGCCGCGCGGCGCGAGCGCCGTCCAGGTCGCGGAAAGCGCCAGTTCGAGCGAGGCGATGCCGCCCCACGCGCGCGCGAAGTCGCCGCCCTCGAGGTCCTTCGTCGCGGGCGGCGCGGGTGAATGGTCGCTCGCGACGAGCGCGAGCACACCGTTCAGGAGCGCCGCACGCAGCGCATCCCGCTCGTGCGATTCGCGGATGGGCGGCGCGCACTTGAACGCCGTGGCGCCGTCCGCGATCTCCTCCGTGCAGAAGCTCAGGTAGTGCGGACAGGTCTCGGCGCTCAGGCGCGCGCCCGCGGGCGCGGCGGCGAGCGCGTCGAGCGCCGCGCGCGAGGCCACGTGGACGACGTGCACGTGCGCTCCGGTCGCGGCGGAGAGCCGCGCGAGCAGCGCGATCGCACGCGCCTCGGCGAGCGCCGGACGGCTCGCGAGCCAGTCGGCGTGCCGGCGCGTCGAAGCCGGCATCGGCAGGAGCGCGGCGGGATCCTCGGCGTGCGCGAGCAGCGGCAGCCCGAGGCGCGCGACCTCCGGCATCGCCTCTTCGAGATCGTGCTCGCCCACGTGACCGAACTCGTCCACGCCCGACGGCGAGAGAAAGCACTTGAAGCCGAGCGCGCCGTCCGCGGCGAGCCCGGCGAGCGCTCCGGTGTTGCCGGGCACGACGCCGCCCCACAGGCCCACGTCCACGACGAGTTGTTCCGCCATCGCGCGCACCTTCGCGCGCAGCGCTTCGGCGTCGTTCGTCGCCGGGATCGAGTTGAGCGGCATGTCCACGATCGTCGTGACGCCGCCGGCGGCCGCCGCGCGCGTCGCGGTGGCGAATCCCTCCCATTCCGTGCGTCCGGGTTCGTTCACGTGCACGTGCGTGTCCACGACGCCCGGCAGCAGCGCGGTGTCCCCGAGGTCGTGATCGATCGCGAGCGGTGCGGCGTAGGGCTCGAGCGACGCGATCACGCCGTCGCGCACGACCACGCAAGCGGGGCGCACGCCGTCGGGCGTGACGACCCGGCGCGAGCGCAGCACGCGCAGGCCGGTCATCGCTTCGGCCACCAGGCGCGCGCGAGCAGGCCCCAGCCCGCGAGGAAGCACACGCCGCCGACCGGGGTGACCGCCCCCCACGCGCGCACGCCCGAGAGCGCGAGCACGTAGAGGCTGCCCGAGAACACGATCGTGCCCGCCACGAGCAGCCACGCGCCACGCGACTGCGCGGAGTCGTGGGCCGTGCCGGGCGCACCGGAAACCCGCGATCCGACCAGGATCAGGCCGAGCCCGTGGACCAGCTGGTAGCGCGCGCCGGTCTCGAAGATCGCGAGCATCTCGGGGCTCAGGCGGTCACGCAGACCGTGGGCGCCGAACGCCCCGGCGGCGACCCCGAGCAGCAGCAACAGTGCGCCGATGGACGAGAAGTACATGCGTCGACCCTCCCCTGCACGGTGTCGCGGCCACGCCCCGGCGCGACGGGGAACCGGCGCGCCGAAAAAAAACGACCGGGGAGCGCGGACCGATGCGCTCCCCGGTGAAACTGGCTCCTCGGGTAGGATTCGAACCTACAACCCTTCGGTTAACAGCCGAATGCTCTACCATTGAGCTACCGAGGAACCGCGTTCTGGGCCGGGCGAGGTCGCCGGGCCGGAATGTCTTGCGGGCGGGGAGATTAGTCGGTCGGGCCGGAATCGGTCAAGCCGACGGCCCCGGCCGACGCCGGACCGAGCGCTCAGGAGCGCTTTCGCGGCCCCCGTGGACCGTCCGCGGCACGGGTCTCGGGCTCACGTGAAGCCGCATCCAGCAGGATCCGCACGGCCCGGCTGAGCGCGTCCGGAGCGTAGGGCTTCGGCAGGAAGCCGTCGGCCTCCGAGTCGTTGCCGCCCTGGGGCCCCCCGCCGGGCTCGTATCCGCTCGTGAGGATCACCGGCAGCTCCGGCGCCTGCCGGCGCAGTTCGCGAAGCGTTTCGAGCCCGGAGAGGCGCGGCATGGTCTGGTCGAGGATCACGAGGTCCACGGCCCCGCGCAGATCGCGCACGAGGTTCAACGCCTCGAGACCGTCGGCCGCCTGCAGCACGCGATACCCCAGGCGTTCGAGCACCGATCGCGCGAGCGCGCGCACCGATTCCTCGTCGTCCACGACGAGCACGACCTCACCCTGCCCCGCGGCCGCGAGCACGGGCCGTTCGTCCTCGAGGTGGCGCGGCAGGTACATCCGGAACGTCGTGCCCGCGCCGGGAGCGCTCGTGCAGTCGATCCAGCCCGCGTGCTGTTCGACGATCCCGTGCACCACGGAGAGCCCGAGTCCCGGACCGTGGCTGGGACCGCGCGTCGTGAAGAACGGCTCGAAGATGCGCTCGACGGTTTCGGGCGCCATGCCCTGCCCCGTGTCCGTGACCTCGAGCAGCACGAAATCGCCCTCGCGTGCGGGCAGCTGTCCCGCGGGCACGTTGCGCGTCGCGACCCGGAGCTGGCCGCCTTCCGGCATCGCGTCGCGGGCGTTCACGCAGAGGTTCATGAGCGCCTGCCCGATGTGAGCGGGATCCACGAGCGTCATCCACAGGTCGTCCGCGTCCGAGCGCTCGATCGTGATGCGCGGGTCGAGGACGCGGCCGACGAGCGGCAGCGTGTCCGAGATCGTCTCCCTCAGGTCGGTCGGCCGCATGCGCAGCGCCGTGCGCCGTCCGAATCCGAGCATCTGCCGCGTGAGATCGGCCGCGCGCTGGGCGGCGGCCTCGCAGTCGCGCAGGCCCGGAGTCAGCGGGTGATCCTCGGGCAGGTCGAGCAGGGACAGCGTCACGTTGCCGATGATCGCGGTGAGCAGGTTGTTGAACTCGTGCGCGATGCCGCCCGCGAGCGTGCCCACGGCCTCCATCTTCTGGGCGTGCCGGTAGCGCTCCTCGAGATCGCGCCGCGAAGTGATGTCGGAGATCGTGAGCACCGCCAGCGTCGGCAGGTCGCGCCCCGGTGTCGGAATCGGAGCGAGCGTGACGCTCCAGAGCCGCGCGGGTGCGCCCGGCCGCTTCACCTCGATGTCGCTCACCGACTGCGCGCGGCTCGACGCGATCGCGCGCTCGAGCATCCGCCCGATCTCGAGGTGAGTGGCCTCCGGGACGAGCTGCTCGAGCGGGCGCTCGAGCACGTCTTCACATTCGAGCACGCGGAGCAGAGCGGGATTGTGCTCCGCGACCGAGAGGTCCGCGAGGCGCAGGAGGGCCACGCCCACGTCGAGGTGCTGCAGCAGGTGCCGGAGGCGCTCGTGGGCCTCGCGCACCCGGAGCTCGGCGAGGCGGCGCTCGCGGTCGTCGTGGATCACGGCCACCGCTCCGACGACCTCCCCGGTGCTCTGCGTGTAGCGGGTGGCGTTGATCACGACCGGCAGGAACGTGCCGTCGGCGTGGCGGAAGGCCGGCGACTCGCCGATCATGGGAACGTTCTTCGCGATCAGGTCGCGGAACCGCTCGCGCATCGCGGGCTGGCTCGCGGGGTCGAGGAACTTCAGCAGCGATTGCCCCACGAGTTCCACGCGGCTGCGGCCGAGCAGCCGCTCGAGCGCCGCGTTGCCCTCGGTGATGCTGCCGTGGGGATCCGTGAGCACGATCGCGTCGTGCGTCGCGTGCAGCAGCCCCTCGTGCAGTTCCTGCCGTGCACGCAGGTCCGCGACGAGCCGCGTCGTGTCGAGGGCGGACCCGAGGATGTTCCCGAGCGCCAGCAGGAACTCGCGCGAGTGCTTGCGGGCCCAGTCGCAGTCGGAACAACCCAGGAGCACGCCCCCGACACGCATGCGGCGAGTGCGCAGCGGGATGACGAGCGTGCTGTGGATGCCGGGTGGCGGCAGCACGCCGGCGACGCCCTCCGGCGGAGGCATGTCGTCGCTCTGCGCGACGACCTCGTCGTTCTGCAGGATCATCGCCTGCACGCGTTCCCAGTCCGGCCGCTCGGCGAAATCGTCGAGGTACTCGCGCGACAGCCCGTGGTAACCCACGCGGACGAGGCGCCCGTCGTGCTGGAAGAGCCAGAGCGAGCCGACTTCGGCGCGCGTCACCGCCGCGGTCGCGGCCAGGGCGGCGCGCACGGCGGCGACGGGATCGCTGCTTTCGGCCACGGCGGCGTGCACGAAGCCGAGTGCGGCGATCTCGGATTCGCCGGGAACGAACGCGTCGACGGGGAAGACGTCGACCGGCGAGGTGTCCCGCCCGAGCGGATCGTCGATCGGATACGTGCTCGGGGAGAATCCCGGCCAGAGCGGCGCTCCGGACGTCGTACGAAGAGGGGTTTCGAGGGTCATGGCGGGGTTCCGTTCGTTCGCGAGAATGACCGACGGACCGTGAACGGCGCAATCGGATTCCCCGGCGGTGCGACGGGCCGAAAGGGGCAATCTCAACGACCGCCGGTGCGGTGCGCGAACTCGATCTCCCGGGCGCGCTGCACGTAGCTCGGGTGCGGCTCGGGGCGTGTCTCGTGGAGGTGCCCACGCACGACCTCGGGGAGCCAGATGGAGCACGGCGTGGTCTCGAATCCCAGTTCGGCCCGCGCCAGGGACGGATCCGGCCGCGAACACCACGGACCCGAATAGGGCGACATGCGCTCGTCCAGCCCGGCGGCGTCGCACTCGGCGGGGTCGGCATCGAGCGTCCGGAGCGGCGCCCCGAGGCACGTCGCGGCCATGCTCAGGAGCTCCTGCAGCGTCGGCTCGTCGGGCATCGCGAGGTTGTACGCGAACGACGGCACCGAAACCCCCGTGGCCAGGTGCACGATCGCGCGGGCCACGTCCTCGGCCCACACGAAGCGCACGCGGTGCCCGCCACCGCCGGGGAGCAGGATCGGGCCGCCGTCGAGCATCCGTTGGAGGTACGCCCACAGCCGGCGGGAGCCGTCACGCGCGCCCTGCACGACGGGCAGGCGCAGCGCGAGCGCCTCCTGCCCCGCCTCGCGCCGGCGCAGGACCTCGGCTTCCGCGGCGCGCTTGCCCACGCCGTACACCCAGTTCGCGTGCGCCCGCGTGCCCTGCTCCGGCTCGCGCATCAGCGGGATGCCCGCGTCGGCCTCCTCGAACGGCGGGCGGCGGCTCTCCCCGACGAGGTAGACCTGTCCGGTCGAGATCATCACGTAGCGGCCGATGCGCAGTCCCGGCGTCTCGAACAACCGCGAGACGTCCGCGCCGTCGTATGCGAGGAAGTCCACCACGAGGTCGAACGTGCGGCCGCCGAGCGCCACCGCGAGCGATCGCGCGTCGGCGCGGTCCCCCGCGATCGCCTCGGTGCCCGGCACCGCAGCCCGGCGACCGCGCGAGAGCACCGAGACGCGATGCCCGGCCGCGAGCAGGGCCCGCGCGGTGGGCTCGCCCATGAGGCCGCTGCCGCCGGCCAGCAGGATTCCGAGTGGGGGTGTCATGCGTGCGCGCGCCGCGGACGGCGCACGGGCACGTTACCCGAGCACGGTGAGTTCCGGAAAGGCGGCCCGCCTCAGGCGGCGTGCGGCGACTTGCGCAGGGTCATCGCCGGCGTGGACGGCTCCGCCGCGTCGGGCGTGTCGGGCGCGACCTGCGCGCTCGCCACGCCGAGCTGCGTCCGCAGGCGGGCGTTCTCCGCGCGCAGCGCGGCGAGTTCCGCGCTCGCGCCACGCGACTCGAGCGCCGTGCGCCGGAGGTCCTGCGCGAGCAGGACGATGCGCAGTCCCGCGCGCACACGGGCGAGCAGCTCGCCCATGTCGCAGGGCTTCACGAGGTAGTCGTCCGCCCCCGTCTCGAGCGCGAGCAGCTTGTCGCTGATCTCGCCCTTCGCGGTGAGCAGGATGAAGTACGGCGCGGCCTCGCGCAGGCCGGTCTTCACGGACTGGCAGAGTTCGAGCCCGTCCACGAGCGGCATCATCCAGTCCGAAATCACGAGGTCGGGTTCGAACGAGACGATGGCCTTCATGCCGTCACGGCCGTCACCGGCCGTCATCACCTGGTAACCCTCCGCGCTGAGCCGCTTCTGCAGCACACGCTGGAAGAACTGGTCGTCCTCGACCACGAGAATGCGCACGTCCGCTGTCTGCAGCACACGCTGGAAGAACTGGTCGTCCTCGACCACGAGAATGCGCACGTCCGCTGTGGCCTTCACGCCGCCTCCTGCACGAGGGCGCGAACCTGCTCCACGAACTGGGAGTGATCCACGATGGGTTTGGAAATGTAGTCGTCCGCTCCACTCTCCTGGAGCAGCCGTTCGGCATCTCCGCGCATGGCGTGCGCGGTCGCGAGGAGCACCGGGATCACCGCCGTGACGGGATCCGACTTCAGCATGCGGCAGAGCGCCACGCCGTTCACCGGCCGGCCCTGCCACGTCGAGTGCGCGAGGGACACGTCCATGACCACCAGACGCACGTCGCCGGATCGCGCGGCCTCGAAGAGTTCCTCGGGCGATTCGGTCACGGTGACGGTGCAGTCCAGCCGCTTCTCGAGCAGCTTGCGGAAGAGCACCGCGTTGTGCGGATCGTCCTCGACCACGACCACGTGCCGCGCGGGGTTCATGCGGCCTCCCGATGGGCGTCGCCGCCCTCGCGCGCGACCTGCAGGTGCCAGTCGAGCACGTGCGGCAGGAGCTGCGGGTTCTCGTGCACCGCGGACTTGGCCACGACGTCCACGACGAGCCCCTGCTCGAGCAGGCGGCGTTCCTCGTCGTTTCGCGCCTCGGGAAAGTTCGTCAGCACGAGGACCGGCAGCTCGGTGTGCAGTCCGGACAGCGTGATCTCACGGAGCACGTCGTAGCCGCTCACTTCCGGCATCATGAGGTCGAGCAGCAGCACGTCGAACCCGTTCGGCTGGGTGCGCAGGATGTGCAGGCACTCCTCGCCGTTGTTCGCGACCTCGATGTGGTACTTCGAGGCCGGCATGACCTTGCGCACGTAGGCCGCCACGGTCGGATCGTCGTCCGCCATGAGGATGCGCACCTGGCGCCCGCCGACGTCGCCGACGACGTGGGCGATGCGCGAGATCAGCACGTTCGCCTCGATCGGCTTCACGAGGTGCTCCGGCTTGCGCGCGAACGCGGTCGCCCGCAGCTTCTCCTTCAGCTCGCCGTCGAAGCCGGTCACGAACACGAGCGGGATGTGGCGCGTCTCGTCCTCCGCCGTCATGCGCTGCGCGAGGTCCCAGCCGGTGCGCAATGCGGCGTTGTCTCCGCACGCGAGCGCGTAGTCGAGCACGACCACGGCGGGCTGGAGCCGGCGCACGAGCATCCACCCGGTCTCGGCGTTCTCGGCCTCGGCCGTGCGATAGCCGCTCTGCTGCAGCACCGCGGTGAGGAAGCGGCGGAAGACCGGATCGTCCTCGACGATGAGCACGAGCTGGCCGCCCGTGGGGCCGAGGATGCGGTCACCCGGCTCGATGAGCGGCGCCGGCGCGGCGTGCTCCTCGGTGCGCCAGAGCGGCAGCGAGAAGTACATGCGCGTGCCCTTGCCTTCGCCCTCGCTGTAGACGCCGATGATGCCGCCCATGAGCTCGACGAGGCTGCGCGAGATCGCGAGTCCGAGTCCCGTGCCGCCGAAGCGCCGGGTCGTGCTGCCGTCGCCTTGCACGAACTTCTCGAAGATCAGTTTCTGGCGCTCGGGCGGAATGCCGATGCCGGTGTCCACGATCTCGAACATGAGGTGTCCGAGCTCGACGTGGGCCTTCGCGCGCACCGTGACGCTGCCCTTGGGCGTGAACTTGAGCGCGTTGCCCACCAGGTTGATGAGCACCTGCTTGATCTTGCCGAAGTCACCGCGCGCCGCGAGCAGGTCGGGCACGGACGACTCGAAACGCAGCTGCACGCCGCGCTGGGCGGCCTGCACGTGCGTGAGCGTGTAGACCTCGTCGAACAGCGGCTGGACCTCGACGCGCCCCATCTCGAGCGAGAGCTTGCCCGCTTCGATCTTGGCGATGTCGAGCACGTCGTTGATGAGACCGAGCAGGTGGCGCGAGCACTGCAGCGCCTGCTTGAGGAAATCGCGCTCCTCGGCGGGATCGTCGCACATGCCGTCGAGCACGAGCTGCAGGAACCCGATCATGCCGTTGAGCGGCGTGCGCAGTTCGTGCGACGTGTTCGCGAGGAACTCGCTCTTCAGCCGCGAGGCCTCCTCGAGCTGGGCGTTCACTTCCTCGAGCCGGCGGTTCGACACTTCGAGGCCGTCCGCGAACGCGCGGATGCGCTGCTCGGCCTCGATGCGCTCGCTCACGTCGCGCACGATCGCCGTGTAGAGCAGGTCGTCACCGAAGCCGGAGCTGCCGAGCGACAGTTCCACCGGCACGCGCGCGCCGTCGCGGCGCAGGACCTGCGCCGTCGTGACCGCGCCGGTGCTCGGGAACAGCGCCCCACCCGCCGGCGTGCCCCAGTCGAGGTGACGGCGCACGGGCTGTCCGTCGAGGTCCTCGGCGGAGGTCCCGAACAGCTCGGAGGCGGCCCGGTTCACGGTGCGGATGCGGCCCTGGCGGTCGAACGTGAAGATGGCGTCGAAGGCGGTGTCGAGGATCGCCTGCACGCGCAGCGCGTGGCGTTCGGTGATCTCGCGCTCGCGCCGCGCCAGGCCGCTGCGGTAGAGCCGGCGCCAGACCCACGCCATGCCGAGCAGGAACGCGATCACCGCGACGTCGATGAGCACGAGTTCCTGGACGGTCGTGCGCAGGCCCGTGAGCATGTCGGCGGCCTGCACCTGTCCGACCACGCCCCACCCGGCCGCGGGAAGCGCGCGCGTGACGGCCCACGCGGGCTGGCCCAGCGCGTCCTGGAACTCCGCCCGCGACTCGACCTTGGTCGCGGCCATCGCGGCGGCGAGGCCGCGCGGATCGGTGAGCTTGAGCTTCATGCCGAGCGCGAAGCCGCCCTTCTCGCCGAAGTCGGTCAGGATGCGGGCGCAGTCGCCGTCGGCGCGCACGAGGTACGCACCGCTCGAGCTGCCGAGTCCCGGCCAATGCGCGAGCAGCGGCGTGAGGAAGCGCGTCCCGATGCTGTGCATGACGAGCACGCCCTTGATCCCACCGACCTGCGCGACGGGGACGCCGACCATGAACTCGTCGCCCCAGGGGTCGCCCAGTTCCGGCTCGCCCGACTCGAGGACGCGACGCACCAGCCGCTGCACGACGGCCTGCTCTTCCTCCGTGGCCGGCGAATCCTCGAACAACGTCTTGCCGTTCGCCGAGACGAGCTGGATGTTCTCGAACTCGAAGCGCTCGCGGGCGGAGGAAAGCTCCTCCCGCAGCTGGGCCTGATCGGCCGCGTCGAGCGAGCCTTCACACCAGTGCGTCGCGCGCGCTTCGACGACCGGGTCGCGTTCGACGCTCAGCGCTTCGCGTACGAGCGTGCCGAGCAGGTGATCCACCTGGTCGGCGCGCAGGTCGGCGGCGGCCTCGAGCCGGGCCCAGCCCTCGTACTCGAGCCGCTGGCGCGCCTTGCCGTAGAACGCGAGGTTGAACGCGACCATCGCGAGCAGCAGGAACGTGGCGATGCCGGCGAGCACGAGACGGCTCTCGCGGCGCTGCTCACCGTTCCCGGACAACAGGTAGCCGACGGCTCCTCCCGCGTGAGCGGGGCCGTCCGTGTCGTGCGCCTCGTGCGCCGGATTCGTGTGGGAGGTGGCCATGGGTCGGGCGTCGTGCCCCACACGTCATCGGCCGGAAATGAGTGCGCTTGAGCAGGTTCTTGAGCCGGGCAGGCGAGCGAAAGCCCCCCGGAGCGGAGGCTCCGGGGGGCTCGTCGGCGGGTGCGGGGCCTACTCGCCCTGCTTCTGCCAGTAGCGCGGCCGCATGTTGGCGGCGAGCACGCGCTTGCGCAGGCGCAGCGACTGCGGCGTGACCTCGAGGAGTTCGTCGTCACGGATCCACTCGAGCGCCTGCTCGAGCGACATGCGGTGCACGGGCAGGAGCCGGACGGCCTCCTCGCCCACCGAACGCATGTTCGTGAGCTTCTTCTCCTTCACGACGT
>JBGANH010000059.1:0-17816 GCA_044222365.1 Candidatus Eiseniibacteriota bacterium | reverse complement strand
GTCGGCCGCGCGCACTTCCGGTGCGCCGCCGGCGCGCGAGAAGCCGGACCGCTGAAAGTCGGAGATCCAGAACAACTCGCGGTTGAGCGCGCGCGCCTCGCCGAGCGCGCGCGCCGCGAGTTCGAGCGCCGCGCGATGGTCGGTGACGTGCGCGGTCGGCACGAGCGCCGCCGCCGCCGCGCGCAACCGGCCCGCGTCTCCGAGCGGCTTGTCCGACACCGGGCGCGGCGTGCGGTCGTAGGGCACGAGCAGCAGTTCGTCCCCGGGTCCGAGCGTTCCGAGCAGGTCCTCGACCGCGCGCCGCGCGGCGGCCGCGAGCGGGCGGCCGTCGGGTCCGGGCGCGCTCATGCTGCCGCTCACGTCCACGAGCGCGACGAGGCTGCTCGCCGCGCCGCCGCCGTTGCCGCCCTTCACCGCGGGCCGCGCCATGGCGAGCGCGAGCGCGGCGACGGCGAGCGTGCGCAGCAGCAGCAGGAGCCACTGCTTGAGCTTCAGCCGTCGGATTTCGCTCTGGTGGACCTCGGAGAGGAACTCGAGCGAGGAGAACTGCACTTCGCGCGGACGGCGTTTCGTGAACAGGTGGATGAGGATCGGGATCGCGGCCGCGCCGAGCCCGAAGAGCACGAGCGGGTTGAGGAAGTTCATCGCGGCACCTCGATCCACGCCGCGGCGCGCTCGTCCCAGCGCTCGAGGCGCGTGACGGGATGGATCTCCCAGCCGGTCGCGCGCGGGGACGCGTTCTGCAGCGACCAACTCGTCGGCACGTGGTCGTACTGCCAGTCGTAGAGCAGCCAGCCGCTCACGCGCACGCGCGCGGGGCCCTGCTCCCACGGCGTCTGCCCGCCGTGGTTCGGGCGGAAGAGTGCGAGCAGCCGGTCGTAGCGCCAGGCGCCCGTGGCGCCCGAGGCAGCGTCACGGCGAAACGGCGGGGTGATTTCGGCCGTCACGTACACGGTGTCGCGGCCGCCGGGCAGGCGCGGCGTGGCGACGAGTTCGAGATGCGCGTCCCCGTCACCCGCCATCATCATGCGCTGGTTCCAGCCCTCGAAGCTCACGGCGGTGCGCTCGCGCCGCGCGCGGTGCTCGAGCGCGATTCCGTGCGGCAGCGCCTGGAAGTCGGCGAGCGTGTAGGGCGTGTACGCCGCGGGCACGGCCAGGCGCTTCTTCATCGCGCGCAGGTGGCGTGCCTCAGGCGCGCTGCCGGGGCCCTCGCCGAGGATGACGAGCGCGACCCACAGCACGGCGGCGCCGGCGAGGAACGTGAGCACGGACAGCACGCGCATCGTCACAGCAGGCTCGCGCGCTTCTCGAGGTAGGCCAGCAGCGCGCGGTCGAACGGCGTGCGCGTGTCGAGCGGCACGTAGTCCACGCGCTGCTCGCGGCACGAGCGCCGGTACTTCTCCTGCCACGCGGCGAGCCGCTCGCGGTAGCGCGCGCCGATCTCCCACGGCTCGGTCGTGATGCGCTCGCCCGATTCCATGTCCACGAACGTCGAGGTGTCGTGGAACGGGAACTCGAGCTCGTCCGGGTCGAGCAGGTGGAAGACGATCACTTCGTGATGGCGGTGACGGAAGTGCTGCAGCCCCGACAGCACTTCGTCGGGCGAGTCCATGAGGTCGGACAGCAGCACGATCAGCCCGCGCCGCTTCACGCGTTCGGCCAGCTCGTGCAGCACCGGGCCGAGCTTCGTGCGTCCCTGCGGCTGGCCGGACGCGAGCGTCGCGAGCAGCACGTCGAGGTGCGAGCGCACCGAGCGTGCGGGCACGAACTGCGCGGGCGCGTCGGAGAAGAGCAGCGTGCCGACCGCGTCCTGCTGGCGCAGCATGAGGTACGCGAGCGCCGCGGCGAGGCTGCGCGCGTACTCGAGCTTGCTCATGGACGCGCGCGTGGAGCGGAAGCCCATGCTGCCCGAAAGATCGAGCAGCAGGTGGCAGCGCAGGTTGGTCTCTTCGGTGTACTGCTTGACGAGGTAGCGGTCGCTCTTCGCGAGCACCTTCCAGTCGAGGTTCTTGAGCGGATCGCCCGGCATGTACGGGCGGTGCTCGGCGAACTCGACCGAGAAGCCGTGGAACGGCGAACGGTGCATGCCCGAGATGAAGCCCTCGACCACGAGCCGCGCGCGCACGTCGAGGTGGCCGAGCCGCGCGACGACCGCGGGGTCGAGGTAGCGCCGCGTCTCGGCGCCGCCGCCACGCGCGACGCCGCGATCGGGCTGCGCGCCGGAGCGCGCCGAGGGCCCGGAAGGCGTCACGCGGCCTGCCGCGGACCGCGCGAGCGGCCCTTCCACAGCGCGTAGACCGGGAAGCCGAGCAGCGCGATGAGCACGCCGAGCCCGGCGCGCGGCACGAGCGCGAGCACGGAGGCGAACGGACCCGTGACGCCGTCGAACTGCAGCGGCGTGCTCGAGGTGAAGTCGGCGTAGATGATCGCCACCGTCGTCACGATGAACAGGATCGGCGTCACCGGGAAGAGCGGCGTGCGGTACGACGGCTTCGCGATCTCGCCGCGCGCCTCGCGGTCGCGCTGCACGAAGATCGCGGCGGTCGTGAGTCCGTAGAACATCCACGACGTCGTCACGAACCAGCCCGACACGTCGTCGAAGCCGCCGGCCACCTTGAGCCACACGATCGACAGCACCGCCTGCACCCACAGCGCGAGCGACGGCGTCTCGCGCTTCGGATCGAGCGCGGCCATCGGCTTCCACAGCAGGCCGTCGGCGGCCATCGCCTGCGTCACGCGCGGGCCGGTCAGGATCGAGCCGTTCGTGGTGCCGAACGTGGAGACCGCCACCAGCACGGCGAGCGCACGCGCGCCCCAGTCGCCGAGCAGACGGTGGATGGTTTCGGATCCGACCGCCTCGTACGAGCGCACGCCCTCGGCGCCGAGCACGTGGAAGTAGGCGAAGTTCGTGAGCACGTACACGCCGATCACGGCCCACGTGCCCCACACGATCGCGATGGGCATCGTGCGCTGCGGGTTCACGACCTCGCCCGCGACGTACGTGCTGTCCGTCCAGCCGTCGTACGCGAACAGGATGCTCACCATCGCCACGAAGAACGCCGTCATGAGCGGCTTCGTGGTCGCCTCGGCGACCGCGCCTTCGGCGAGCGGCGACGCGGGGTGCGTCGCGGGGATCGCGAAGGCCGCCACGCACAGCCCGAGGATGCCGACCACCTTGAGCGTCGTCAGGATGCTCTGCGTGCGCGTGCCCTCCTTCACGCCGAGCCAGTTCACGAACGTGAGGAACAGGATCGCGGCCGCGCCGACGCCGAACTCCGCGCCCTTGCCCCAGCCCGTCACCTGGCAGAAGTAGAGCGCGAACACGCTCGTGATGGAGGCGACGACCGTCGGCTTGATCACCCAGAGGTTCGCCCAGCCGAACACGAACGCGAACGCGTCGCCGAAGCTCTCGCGCAGGAACACGTACAGCCCGCCGGTCTTGGGATGCGTGACCGCGAGCTCCGCGAGCACGAGCGAGCCGCAGATGGACAGCAGGCCGCCGACGATCCACGCGGTGAGCACGAGCGGGAAGGTGGTCAGCTCGGCCGCGACCGAATGCGGTGAGCGGAAGATGCCCGAGCCGATGATGTTGCCCACCGTGATCGCCGTCGCGGCGTAGAGCCCGATCTGCCGCTTCAGGTGCGCCGTCGGCGCCGGCTGCGACTCCGCCATGCGGGTCTCCTCGTGGTCGGACGTGAGGGGCTGCGCGTCAGTCGGTCGGGACGTTGTCCAGCAGGTCCGCGATGATGCGGTCGGGCTTCACGCCCTCGGCCTCGGCGGTGAAGTTCGTGACCACGCGGTGGCGCAGCACCGCCGCGGCGACGGCCTGCACGTCTTCGATGCCGGGCGCGAAGCGGCCGCGCATGACGGCGCGCGTCTTGGCGCCGAGCACGAGGAACTGCGAGGCGCGAGGTCCGGCGCCCCAGCTCACCCACTGCCGCACGAAGTCCGGCGCGCCTTCGCCGCCGCGCGTCGCGCGCACGAGGCGCACGGCGTAGCGCACGACGTGGTCGGTCACCGGCACGCGGCGCACGAGCTGCTGCAGCGCGAGGATGTCCGCGCCGCCCAGTACGCGCTCGAGCTTCGGCACCTGCGCGCTCGTCGTGCTCATGACGATCTTCTCTTCCTCGGTCTGCGACGGGTAGCCGACCTGCACGTTGAACATGAAGCGGTCGAGCTGCGCCTCGGGCAGCGGGTACGTGCCCTCGAGTTCGATCGGGTTCTGCGTCGCGAGCACGAAGAACGGCAGCGGCAGCGAGAACGTCTGGCCGCCGGCGGTGACTTCCTTCTCCTGCATCGCCTGCAGCAGCGCCGCCTGCGTCTTGGGCGGCGTGCGGTTGATCTCGTCGGCGAGCACGACGTTCGCGAACACCGGGCCGTGAATGAAGCGCATGGCGCGCCGGCCGGTGGTGGCGTCCTCCTCGAGGATGTCCGTGCCCGTGATGTCCGACGGCATGAGGTCGGGCGTGAACTGGATGCGCTTGAACTCGAGGTCGAGCACGCGTGCCAGGCTCGAGATGAGCAGCGTCTTGGCGAGGCCGGGCACGCCGACCAGCAGCACGTGGCCGCCGGCGAACAGCGCCGTGAGCAGCTGCTCGATCACTTCGTCCTGGCCGACGATCGCCTTGCCCAGCTCGGCGAGGATGCGCTCGCGCGCGGAGGCCAGCTGGCGGATGGCCTGCAGATCGGATTCGTTGCTGCTCAAGCGAACCTCGTGCGGTGCGGGACGGGGTGCCCGGTGGCGCCCTGCGGCGCGCGGTGCGATGGCGAACGGGCGGCGAAGGTAGCACCCGCGTTTCGCGAGCGGCAAAGCCGGACGGGCATACGCGCCGGACCGCGGGACGGACGCGGCGCGGGGCCTTCGGCGGAGGTCAGCGCCGGGTCAACCGCGCCACCCGGAGCCGCGAGCGGTCGCCGTTCTTCTCCTGCCAGACGGCGTACGCCAGCCGCGGCGTGGCTCCCGCGATCGAGGCCGAGCGCACGTCCGCGCCGAGGAACAGCCACGGCGTCCACGCGCCGTCCAGCTCGAGCGCGCGCACGGCGAGCAGCCGGCGGGTGCTGTCGGACTGCGCCCGGGCGATCACGCCCGCGAGCGTCGCGGCGCCCATCGCACTCAGCATGGGGCGCTGCGGTTCGCGCAGGCTGTCGCCGAGCGAGCGGCGCGTCCCGGCGGCGCCGGCCGGTGCGCGCCACGGCACGACGTACACGCCCGGCTGCGTCACGGCGTTCTCGGCGCCGGTGAACCACGCGTAGTGCCCGCCACCGCCGCGCTGGATCGTGAGCGCCGGTCCCATGGACGGGCACGCGGGCAGCAGCCAGCCGTCGGGCGAGACGAGCGTGTCGAGCGCGAAGGTCGTGCCGCCGTCGCCGGAGACCGCGAGGCGCGGATCGCGCAGGTCGGCGCGCGCGCCGCGGTACGCGATCGCGACGTGGCCGAGCGAGTCGGCGCGCAGCGCGAGACGGCAGCACGAGCACACGTCCCCGGCGACGCGCGTGTTCGGGTGCCAGCTGTGCCCGCCGTCGTCGCTCGTGGTGGACCAGATCTCGCCGCGCGCGGGTTCGGCCTCGCCCGCCGAGGCGCGGCCGTCGATCCAGGCGCCGATCAACGTGCCCGCGGGCGTCACGTCGAGCGCGAGGAAGCCGTGGTAGGTCGAACGCGGGTTACCGTGATCGTCGTTGAGGAACGCCTCGGGCGAGAACGTGGCGCCGCCGTCGTCGCTGCTGCGTGAGACGAGATCGTCGGCGTACTCGCCGCTGTCGCGCGCCGAGGCCCACGCGACGGTCACGTGCCCGGCGGGACCGAGCACGACGAGCGGCCGGCTCTCGGTGTAGGACGACACCTTGCCCGCGCGCGTGTCGAGCTTGCGCGGCGCCGAGAAGTGCTCGCCGCTGTCGGTCGAGATCGCGAACCACACGTCGGCGCCCGCGTCGTCGCGCGTCACCCAGGTGATGGCGACGCGCCCCTCGGGCGTCACGGCGATCGACGGGTCCGCGGCGTCCACGTTCAGGAGCGCTTCGGGCGTGAGGTCGCGCACGAGCGCCCATTCCGGCGCGTGGCGCTCCGGGGCGCAGGCGCCGAGGGCGAAGGCCGAGACGGCGGCGAGGGCGAGCGAGGCGCGCGTGGAGTTCATGGCCGCATGTTGGACACGCACCACCGGCCGTTCAAGCGCGATTCAGCGTCCGAGCTTCACGACGCGCACGAGCGGCGAGCCCGTTTCGCGCGCGGGGGCGCCGGTGTCGCGCGCGGTCCAGCGCACGAAGTACATCCCCGGCGGGGCCTCGCGGCCGTCGCGGTCGCGGCCGTCCCAGCGTGACGTGGTCCCCTCGGCGTCCCACTCGCGCAGCACGCGCCCGCTCACGTCGAGCACGCGGACGCGACCGGCGCCCGGCAGCGACAGGGCGAGCGCGCCGCGGAACGGGCTCGGCCCCGCGCGCAGCACGCGCGCGCCGCCGCCGTCGGTGCCGCCGGTCGCGGCCGGAGGGCTCGCGCGGTTCACGCGCCCGATCACGGTGAAGCCGAAGCGGACGTACTCCGGCGGCAGCGGCACCCAGGAGTCCGTGCACGCCGCACAGGTGTCGGCGTCGGCGCGGTAGAGCCAGCCGCGCAGCGTGAAGGTGCGCCCGTTCCGCGCGACGACCTCCGCGCCCGGCGTGAAGTACGGCAGCTGGAAGTCGCCGCGCGCCGCGAACGTGCCGCCCACGCGCGGCCACACGCGCACGCTGTCGGCGAACGAGTCGGGCAGCGTCACGGTCGCGTAGGTCGCCCAGCGCGTCGCGGCGAGCAGCCCGCGGAAGCGGTCGAGCGTGCCCGGGCCCTCCTCGCCGATCGCGAGCGTGCCCGAGCCCGCGAGCTCGACCGAGTCGGCGCGCACCTCGTCGTGCCAGATGCCGTACTCGGGGCCGACCGAGGCGAGCGCGCGGCCGATGTTGAGGCGGCCGTACGCCGTGCGTTCGTCCCAGCCCGGCAGGTACACGTCGTCCGCGCTCTCGCGCAGCACGTGCTGGAAGTCGTTCTCGATCAGCTCGGGGCGCGCGGCCGCGAGCAGCCCCACGGCGCCGGTCGCGATGGGCGCCGCGAACGACGTGCCCGAAGCGGCGACGAGTCCGTCGTACGACGCGCCGGCCGAACTCGGGTAGGTCATGAACGTCGTCCAGATGTTCACGCCCGGGGCGACGAAGTCGAGCCCGGGACCGTACGACGAGAAGCCCGCGCGGTCGTCGAACTGGGTGCTCGCCCCGACTTGGATGCCGAGCCCGTCGGCGGCGTACGCGGCCGGGTACATGGGCCGGCGCGGGTCGTCGCGCCCGCCTTCGTTCCCTGCGGCGACCACGACGACGCACCCGCGCAGCAGCGCGTACGTCATGCACAGCCGCTCGAGCCGGCTGCCCTGGTAGCCCGCGAACGACAGGTTCATCGCGCGCGCGCCGGCGTCCGCGGCCCACAGCATCGCGCGCGAGACCTCGAACGAGCTCGATTCGCCCGAGTGGCCGGAGGCGATCTTGATCGGCACGATGCGGCAGCCGTCGTTCGTGACGCCGTCACCGCCGCACACGCCGGCGACGCCGCCGCTCGCGAAGTGCGCGCCGTCGTTCGTGCGTGCGGCCATCGCGCCGGCGACGGGCGTGCCGTGCCCGTTCGAATCCGCCCACGCCCCGGCGCCGTCGAGCGTGACCGACACGGGATCCGAGAGCCGCGGCGTGCCGTCGCGCAGGAACCCCGCGAGCTCGGGCTGCGCGGGATCGATGCCCGTGTCCGCGACCGCGAGCTTGAGCGCGTCGGCGCCCGTCGTGACGCGCCACGCCTCGACCACGTGCGCGTCGGCGCGCGGCACGCCGCCGTAGAAGCCGCCGCCCACCCCGCCGACGTTCCACAGGCCCCATTGCCGCGTGTCGCGCAGGAGCGGATCGTTCGGCAGCGAATCGAGCGCGGCGAGCGCCGCGGGTCGCACGGTCGCGCCGTGCATCTCGGTCATCTGCAGCTCGCGCACGGCGAGCGGCTCGATCCAGTCCACGGCGCCGCCGTCGGCCAGCGCGACGCGCGCGATCGCGGCCGTCGCCGCATCGGGCGCCTCGAGCAGCACGATCCGCTCGGGCGCGAAGCCGCGCAGCGCGGGATGCGCGAGCACGGCGCCGTCGAGAAGCGTCGCGCGCGCTCGCATGGCGCCGTCGCGCAGCGGCGCGGCGACGCGCAGGCCGAGCGCCGCCAGCGGCGATGCGGCCGGCGGGCTTCCGTCGAGCAGCGCCCGCGCGGAGGATTCCGCGAGCTGCGCGACGAGATGGCGCGAGGGCTCGATGGCGCCCGCGGGGCGCGAGGTGGCGAGCGAGAGCGCGAGGGCGAGCGTGAGCAGCGTGCGCATGGATTTCCGTGAACGGGGGCGCGGCCGGCGGAGGGACGTCGCGAACGTGGCGGAGGTTATCGCGAGGCCGGGGGCGCGCACCACGGTCACTTCGTGCGCGAATCGTGAACGGCGGCGACGGCCGTTCCGGTCATCGTGCCGGCGCCGACTCGAACGACGTGCGCGCCGCGCTCGAGAGCCGGACCTCGTCGAGCAGGCCGTCGAGCATGAAGTTCAGGTTGCGCGCGCGCATCGTGTCCACGCGCAGGTCGCCGCCGAAATCCGTGAGGCTGTGCGAATCGAACGTGCTGCCGAACGTGAGCGGCACTTCGCCCGTGCGCATGAGGTAGGGCGAGACGACCTGCGAGTCCATGCGTCCGTCCACGTAGAGCGTCACGACTTCGCCGTCGAACGTCGCGGCGACGTGCACCCAGCGCTGCAGCGGCAGCTCGCCCACGGACACGAACGTCTGCGGCTGCGTGGCCTGTCCGGATCGGTAGGCGAAGACGAGGTGCATGGGCGCGGCGGACGTGAGCAGCCCGGCGTAGGCGCTCGTGCCCACGGCCGCGGCTTCGGTCGGGCCGCCGATGGCGAGCGTCCACAGCTGTTCGTTCACGACGGGCGACCAGCGCGCCGCGATCGTCTGCAGCGGTGCGTAGCGCACTGCGTTCACGTACACCCACGCCTCGATCGTGAAGCGGCGCTCGAGGTCGAGCATCGGGTTGTACGGCACGGTCACGAAACTCTGTGCGCTCGCCGTGAACTGGCGGGCGTTGCGGAAGCGCCCGAACTCGGGACGCGTGTCGGTGCCCGCGGTGCCGGTGAGGCGGAATGGCCCCGAGTCGGCCGTCGTGAGCCCGAGCGTCTCGTCGAAGCGCCACAGTCCGACGGTCACGGAATCCGCGCGCGGGGCGACCGCGGGCACGCGGGGCGGCTTCGGCCTGCGCTCCTTCTTCGCGGCGAGGGCGGGGCCCGCGAGCGCGAAACCCGCGATCAGGGCGACCGCCACCCACGGGACGAGCCGTGCCGCCTTCACGGGGTCACCCCGCGCGTGCGCAGCCGGGCGTCCACCGCGGCGAGCGCCGCGCCGTCCTTCGCCGCCGCGAACGCGTCGTGCATGCGCGACAGCGTACGGACGTCCTCCGTGTACTCGATCAGGGGACGCCACCAGCGCGCGGCGCCGGCCAGGTCCCCGTCGGCCGCCGCGATCCAGCCGCGGATGAGGGGCACGCGCGGATCGCCGCCCACGAGGGGCGCGACGCGCTCGAGCATCGTGCGCGCGGCACCGGGGCTGCCGGTCTGGGTGAGATTGTCCGCGGTCAGCAGCAGCACTTCGGGATCCTCGCCCGCCCAGGGCAACGCCTCGTCGAGCAGCGCCTGGGCGGCTTCCCAGCGCTCGAGCCGGCGTTCGTACAAGGCGACATACACCCGGGCCCGCCAGTCGGTTCGATCGATCAGCATCTGCGCACGGGCACGGTGCAGCTCCCGGATCGCGTTGTCCACGAACCAGTCCGGCTCGGCCCCGAAGCCCGGCAGGATCTCGTAGAGCACCGCCGGATGGTCGGTGGTCGCGCGGACGACGCGCAGCCCGCGCACCTGCGAGGTCGTGTCGAGCAGGAACGATACCGCGGGGCGCATTTCGGCCTCCGGCCACGAGAAGTACAGCCAGCGCACGCCCTGCTCGCGCGCGACCGCCGCGATCTGCGAGAGCGAGTCGGCGAACGGGAACGGGACCGGCGTGAGTCCGGCGTAGAAGGCGAAGTGCGGCTTGCGCGCGATGACCTTGTCGCCGGGGCGGAACTCGCCGCGCGCTTCGAGCGCGATCGTGCGTGCCTCGAGCGGCAGCAGCGCCAGGGCGCGGCGGTGCAGCGTCACGGACTCGCGCGCCGCGAGCACCAGGGGCAGCGCGATCAGCAGCGACTTGAGCCAGACGCGCCGGCCGCCGCCCGCGTCGAGCGCGAGCGCCACGAGCGGCGAGGAGAACGCGAGCGCGCCGAGCGTGACCCACGCGGGCAGCAGCGCGAGCGAGTAGCGCTCGGAATGGAACGCCGGCACGAGCGCGAGGAACGTGAACGCCGCGGCCGCGAACACGGGCCAGAAGCGCTTCAGCGCGCCGTCGCGCCAGGCGAGCAGCGCGCCCGCGGCCGCGGCGATCGCGAGCGGCAGCCCGGCCACCTTCTGCGCGTCGAGACGGAAGTGCTCGGCGACGTTGATCGCCATGCGCGCGAACACCGCGCCGGGGTCGCGTGCGAGCACCGACCACGGCGTCGGGAACTGCGGCTGCATCTCGCGCTGGTAGGTGTCCCACGCGATGCCGCGCGAGCGCGCGAAGACTTCGTACGCGATGTTGTGGTGCAGCTGGAACGCGAACTTCGCGCCACTCGCGAGCGAGAAGAGCATCCACGGCGCCACGGGCGCGGCGAAGCCGGCGGCGAAGGCGAGCGCGACCTCGCGGCGCTTCTCGCGCGGCGTGTCGGTGCCGCCGAACCACACGGCCACGAGGCCGGCGGGCAGCAGCGCGACGGCGCTGTAGCGCGTGAGGAACGCGAGTCCCGCGAGGGCGCCGGCGCCGATCGCGCGGCGCGGCGTGAGCGTGCGGCCGAGCAGCAGCAGCAGCGCGACGGACTGCAGCGCGAGCGCGAGGGCGTCGGTCGTGACCGACCAGCCCCAGCGCAGGAACTGCCCGTTCACGGCGAGCAGCGCCACGCCGGCGAGCGCCGTGGCGGCATTCGCGCGCACGGTCCACAGCCGCGCCCACGCCCAGAGCGTGACGACCATCGCGCCGAGCGAGATCGCGCCCGCCGCCGCGTAGAGGTCGCGCACCACCACGCCCACGAGCGCGAGCACGATCTCGTACACCGGGCCGATGACCGCGTATCGCGACGCGTCGAGCCGGCCGTGCTGGATCAGTCGTGCGCCCTCGGCGTACGCCCCGTAGAAGTCCGTCTCGGTGAACACGTCGCCGACGGGGTGCGCACGCAGCTGGACCGCGATCACGGTCGCGGCGTAGGCGGCGATCACCGCCCATGCGGCGAGGGTGAAGCCGCGCGCGTCACCGGCCGGCTGCCCGTGCAGCAGCAGCGTCGCCGGGCGCTTCGCGCCGGACCGGGAACGGGCTTCGGAGGACTGCGGGACTCGGGACATAGCGGGGGATACTAACCAAAACGGACACGGCGGCGAGGAAGTGGTTCCTCGCCGCCGTCCCTCGTGGGGAGTCAGCTGGGCAGATGACGTCCGTTTTCGAGCGCCCGTGGGGACAAGCGCTCGTGGGGGCTGCTACTTCTCGCGACGCTTGCGGGCGGCGGCGCCGAGGGCGATGAGGCCCATCGAAGCGAGCGCCATGGTGCCCGGCTCGGGCACCGGACGAACGACCATGTCGGGAGCCGGAGTCGGCTCGATCACCTGGCCCACGCCCTGGGTGGACGTCGAGTTCTCGTCCCCCTGGTCCTGGGGGCCACCGGGAACACGGCTTCCGGCCATGGCGACCGAAGCACAGGCGACGAGCATCGTCAGAACAAGAAGCATTTTCTTCATCGGTGTTTCTCCTCCTCGTGGGGGGCAGGAGCAAGGGGTGTGGTTTGCCATGTATGCTGTGCAAGCCGGGGGCCAATCGCGGCCGCGACCTCTCAAGCTGTTCTCCCGCAAGCCGTCGTGTCGTTCTGGCCCTGGGTGGTCACTGGATACTGGCACCTGCGGCGGCGAAAGAAGTGTCGTATGACCCGACACTCGCGCCGGTCCGCCCAACGTTCACGAGCCCGGAGGCCGTACGCATGACGTCGCCGACCATCCGCCCGCCGGGGCTGTGCGAAGGCTGCTCGCATCGCCGCATCGTCACGACGCCACGCAGCGCGTTCCTGCTCTGCGAGCGCTCGAAGAACGATCCGGCGTATCCGCGATATCCCCGCCTGCCGGTGCTCGTGTGCCCGGGATTCGAGCCCGGGGAGCCGACGAAAACCCCGGCCACGGGTGACCCGGACCGGGGTTCGCAGGGGTGACGGGTTTCTTTACGGCAGCAGAGCCAATCTCGACACCCGCGTCAGCCCGCCCGACGTGAAGCGGACGAAGTACAGGCCCGCGGCGGCTTTACGTCCGTCGGCCAGACCGGCGTCCCAGCGCACGGAGTGTCGGCCGGCGCTCATGCGGCCCTCGGCGAGGGTCGCGACGCGGCGGCCGCCGAGGTCGTAGACCGCGAGGTCCACGGCCATGTCCGCCGGAAGCTCGAACGCCATCTCCGTGACGCCGCGGGCCGGATTCGGGCGCGGCGGCAGGAAGCGCAGCGCGCCGGCGGTGACCTCGACTCCGGCCGCGGACACGCGTGCCTGCAGGTTCACGGTCAGGGTCGCGAGCGCCGTCGCGCCGGGCAGGGCCTCGTCGGCCGTGCCGAAGGTGAGCGTGGCGGTGTAGGTCGAGTCCATCGTGGCGCCGGTGGCGTCGAAGTGCACCGGCCACGTGGCGCCGGTGCCCGAGAGCAGGGCCGGGGTGAAGCCGCCGGGGATCGAGAATCGTCCCGCGCCGCCCGCGATGTTCGCCGAGGCGACCGAAAGGCGCGCCTGCAGCGTGTTCCAGCTGCGGTTGTGCACGCGGACCGCGGCGTCGGGGAAGCCCGCCGCGGGGTACTGGCCCATGTCGAGCGACTGCGCGGTGAGCACGATCGCCGAGTCGAGCGACGGGACGGCGTGCGCCAGCACGCGGCCCGAGAGCACGACGGGCTTCACCGGCGAGTCGGGATCGTTCGCGTTCACGCGGAGCGTGTCGCCCTTCACGCCGGTCGTGGCGGTGACGAGCCCGATCGCGTGCGCGTTGCCCGCGACGCCCGAGGCCGCCTTGAAGTTGCCGGCCGGGGCGGTGAAGCCGGCAGGCGCGGTGAGCGTGTAGCGCAGCGTGTCGGCGGGCGAAGGCCCGGAGTTCGCGACCGTGAGCGGCAGCGCGTGCGTCGCGCCGACGATCGCGTCGCCGAGCGCGAAGATCGAGGGCACCGACGTCTTCGCGGGCAGCTGCAGCTCGAGCACGACCGGGATGTGGTCGGCGGCGTTGCGCAGCGCGGTCGCCACCGCGAGCGGCACCGCCGTGTTGAAGCCGCCGCCGTCGATGCTGTCGTTGTAGTGCTGACCGTCGTTGCCGAAGGCCTTGTACGAGGTCGTGACCAGGTCGAGGCCCGCGCCGTCGCGCAGCGAGGCCGACTGCAGGAAGAGGTCGAAGCGGTCGTCCATGCCGCCGCCCGAGAAACCGGGGGCGCAGCCGCTCAGGCACGGGCACTGCGTGTGCACGGTGCGGTAGGCGAACTGGTTCCACGTGCCCGGCAGGTTGTAGAGGTCGAGGCAGCGGCCGTCGTTGTCCGCCTGCGACTCGGTCAGCCGCTGGTAGCCGCCCTCCCAGTCGCCGTAGAAGTTCGAGTCGCCGCCGACGAGAAAGTTCGTGCCGACGACCGTGGTGACGAGGTTGTTGAGCGTGGTCCGCAGGCTCGTGCACTCCGTCCGTCGCGTGGTCGAATCGGCGGGGCTCGTGCTCGGATTGCCCGCCTTGAGGTGGATCGAATAGAGCCGGAACCAGGCGTCGTTCTTCACGTACCCGACGGGCTTCACGAGTCCGACGAGCACCGGTCGCGGGCCCCCGGTCGCGACGCTCGTGATGTTGGTGACGCCGACCTTGGCGGGCTTCCAGAAGATCGCACCGCCCTCGGTGCCGAGTGCGAGCCAGGCCCCGGTCCATTCGCCCGGCTGCACGACGTTCAGCACGTTGACGAGGAACGAGTCCTTGCCCGCCGCCGAGTTCAGCTCCTGCGCGATCACGACGTCGGGATTCATCGCCGCCATGACCGTGCGGAAGTGCGGCTGGCGCCCGACGCACGAGGTCTGGTCGTACGCGAGCAGGTTCCAGGTCGCGACCTTCAATGCGAGTGCGGGGACCGCCGTCGCGGCGAGGAGAAGCACGACGACGAGCAGTACGACCGGGGCGCGACGGGGCGAAGCGGAGGCCATGCCGACTCCTGGGCGAGGTGCGTACGAACCGGGGGCCGCGCGTGCGGCGGATCCGGTGGCGGGACTTCCCTGATGGCGTTCATCGGCAATGGTATCCCCGGGTCCCGGGCGAAAGCCACACCGGAGGCGCCTCCCGGTCCGCGCGGCCGCGCCCCTCGCGCGTGCAAATGCCGGGAAACGCGCGTTCCGCTCAACCCCGGGGGGCGGTCTTCCGATACTGGCCGCGTGACCATCCGCGCGCGCGCACCCGTGGCGAACTCCGTTCGCTTCTCCGATTTGCTGTCGGCGCTGTCCTTCTCGCTCGACCTGACCGAAGGGCAGCCGATGGGACACGCGCTGCGCACGAATCTCGTGGCGATGGAGATCGGCCAGCGGCTCGGTCTCTCGCTGCACCAGCAGCGCGATCTCTACTACGCCGCGCTGCTCAAGGACGTCGGGTGCTCGTCCAACGCGGCACAGGTGTTCGGGCTCTTCGGCGGCGACGAGCGCCAGGCGAAGGGCGCGCGCATGCTCGTGGACTGGTCGAACTACTTCCGCGCGGCGTTCTACGCGATGGCGCAGGCCGCCCCCGGGGCGTCGCTGTTCGAACGCACGCGTCGCATCGCGGCGCTCGCTCGCGGCGGGTCGGGGCTCGCCTCCGAACTCGTCGAGGTGCGCTGCGAACGCGGCGCGGAGATCGTGCAGCAGATGGACCTCGGTCCCGCGGCGGCGGACGCGGTGCGCCAGCTCGACGAGCACTGGGACGGACGCGGGCATCCGCGCGGCCTGCGCGGCGAGGAGATCTCGATCCTCGCGCGCGTGCTCACGCTCGCGCAGACGCTCGAGGTGTTCGCCATGCGGGGCGGCGCCGAGCACGCGCTCGGGCTCGTGCGCCGTCGCGCCGGCCGCTGGTTCGACCCGCTCGTGGTCTCCGCGTGCGCGGGACTCGAACGCGACCTCGCGCACTGGTGCGCGCTCGAGACGCGCGACCTGCAGGCGCTCGTCGTCGAGCGCGAGCCGGGCGGCGCGGCGCTGCTCGCCGGTCCCGGCGCGACGGACCGCGTCGCGCGCATCTTCGCCGAAGTCGTGGACGCGAAGTCGCCGTTCACGGGAGCGCACTCGCAGCGCGTGACCGAGGTGGCCGTGTCGATCGCGCACCAGCGCGGCTGGAGCGATCCCGACATCGCGGAGCTGCGTCGCGCGGCGCTGCTGCACGATCTCGGCAAGCTCACCGTGCCGAACTCGATCCTCGACAAGCCGGGCGCGCTCACGTCCTCGGAGTGGGAGGTCATGCGCATGCACTCCTACTTCACCGAGCGCATCCTCGAGCACATCACGGGATTCGAGTGGCTCGCGTTCGCGGCCGGGGCGCATCACGAGCGCCTCGACGGCAGCGGCTACTGCCGCGGCCTGCGCGGCGACCAGATCCCGGAGCTGTCGCGGCTGCTCGCGGTCGCGGACATCTACGACGCGCTGAGCACGCGGCGGCCCTACCGCCCGGCGCTGGCGCCCGAGGACGCGATCACGATCATGGAGCAGGACCGCGGCACGGGGCTGTGTCCCGATTCGCTCGACGCGCTCCAGAAGGCCATCGACTCCGGCGTCCCGCTGTCCGGCGAGGACCTGGGCGAGGACGAGGCGCGCGCGGCCTGAGCCCGCGCCCGGCTCAGGGCAGGAAGAAGAAGGCGATGCCGAGCACGAGGTAGACCGCGATCAGCATCGCGCCCTCGAGCCAGTTCGACTCCCCGTCGGCCGCGACCATGTTCGTCACCACCGTCGCCGCGAGCACCGCGAGCACCTCGAGCGGCGAGAAGTGCAGGTCCATGGGCGAGCCCGGCATGAGGTACGAGGCGAACACGAGCACGGGAGCGACGAACAGCGCGATCTGGATGCTGGAGCCGATCGCGATGTTCAGCGACAGGTCCATCTTGTTCTTCATCGCGACGAGCACCGCCGTCGAATGCTCGGCCGCGTTGCCCACGACCGCGACCACGATCACGCCCACGAAGACCTCGGTGAGCCCGAGCTGGTGCGACGCCTCGGCCACCGCGCCGACGAGCATCTCGCTCATCCACGCGATGAGCCCCGTCGCGACGAGCAGCGTGACCACGGCCCGCATCGGATTGCCGTGCTCGTGCCCGTGCTCCTCCTCGGCCGCGCCCGTGTACAGGTGCTTGTGCGTCTTGAGCGTGAACAGCAGGCTCAACACGTACGTCACGAACAGGACGACGGAGATCTGAAGCGACAGGTTGTGCTCGATCTGGACTTCGCGCGACAGCGGCAGCACGCCGCGGGCGACCGAACCGGTCGCGAGCATGTGGAACGCCGCAGGCACGACCATCGCGACCGCGGCGAGGAACAGCAGCGTGGACGACGCGGCGGCCGCCGCCTTGTCGAAGGTCTGGCGCTCGCGCTTCAGTCCGCCGGCGACCATGGACACGCCGAGCACGAGCAGGGTGTTGCCGATGATGGAGCCGGTCAGCGACGCCTTCACGACGTCGTGGTAACCCTTCTGCAGCGCGACGAGCGCGATGATCAACTCGGCGGCGTTGCCGAAGGTCGCGTTGAGCAGTCCGCCGACGCCCGCGCCGAGCCGCGCGGCGAGCTGTTCGGTGGCCTCGCCCATGAGCCCGGCGAGCGGCACGATCGCGAGCGCGCTGCACACGAAGATCGTGAGCGCGCCGGCGTGAAAGTGTTCGGCGAGCGGGGTGACGGCGACGAACACGAGCATCGCCTTCAGGATCAGCGTGGGATCGAATCCCTTCCGGCGCGTGGGGGTGGTCTTCATGGGCGCGCACGCTGCCAGAGCGCGCCGGTTTCGCGCAAGGGTCGCGTGGCGCGCGCGGCGTACGCGGCCCGCGCGGCGCGTGCGCCAAGCATTCGGCTCGCGCTTCGTGAACGGTCCGGGCTAGGCTGCGGTCGTGATCAAGTACCTCGGGTCGAAACGGCTGCTGGTGCCCTGGATCGTCGAGACGGTCGGACGCTGCGAGGGCGTCCGCCGCGTGCTCGACCTGTTCTCCGGAACGGCACGGGTCGGGCGCGCGCTGAAGAGCGCCGGGCACGTCGTGCATGCGAACGATCACAATGCGTACGCGCACACCCTCGCCGCGTGTCACGTGGGCGCCGACGCGCGCGTCTGGCGCGCGCGCGCCGAACGGCTGATCGCGGAACTCGACGCGCTGCCCGGCCAACCCGGCTGGTTCACCGAGACCTACTGCGTCCGCTCACGCTACCTGCAGCCGGCCAACGGCGCGCGCGTGGACGCGATCCGCGAGCGCATCGCGGCGTTGTCGCTCGAGCCCGCACTCGAGGCGGTCGCGCTGACGAGCCTCATGGAGGCGGCCGATCGCGTGGACTCGACCGTCGGCCTGCAGATGGCCTACCTCAAGCAGTGGGCCGCGCGTTCGCACCAGCCGCTGCGCCTGCGCGTGCCGGAGCTGCTCGAGGGCGAGGGCTCGGCGTCCTGCCTCGACGCGGCCGAGGCTGCCGGGCGTTTCGAGACCGACCTCGCTTACCTCGACCC
>JBGANH010000058.1:0-17897 GCA_044222365.1 Candidatus Eiseniibacteriota bacterium | reverse complement strand
CGCAGGATCTTGCGCTGCGGACCGCGCGAGCCGCCGGCCTTGAGGAACACGGCAGCGTCCTGGAAGTCGTCGGCCTTGTCGTTCGCGGCGAGCGTTCGGGACGGCGGCAGCGGTTTGTCGCGCGCGAACACGTAGCCGATCTTGCCCTGCGGAATGGTCACGATGGGCAGCACGTGCACGGCGTACTGGATGGGCATCAGGTAGTGCAGACCGCCGCGCAGCATGTTCGGCTGGAAGCCGGCCTCGCCGTTCAGCGCGATGATGCCGCTCTTGACCGAGCCGCGGCCGGACATGCGCTTTTCGATCACGCCGATCTTGTTGTTCGGGATGTAGCGGATGCCGCTCAGCAGGAACAGGACGAGCACCAGCAGCAGGAAGCCGAGCACGGGAGTGAGCAGGAACAAGGCAGCCATGAGTCACCTCTCGGACGCGCGAGTCGTGCGCGCGCGCGCGGGGAGCCGCGTGAGGAAAGACGATGCGATGTGAGCGAGAGAGAGCTGCGGCGCGCGGGTGCGCGGTCAGGCTCGCACGAGTCGCTCGAAGAACAAAGCGCGACCCGGAGCCCGAAGCGGAATTCTATGTCGGAGTGACGAAGCGGGGGCGGCGCGTGAGGCGGGTGCGGGGCTCGGGGCGCGTGAGGAACGCGGCGGCGGGGCGCTTCTGCAGCGAGGGCATCGAGTGCGACCTCCGTGTGGCGGCCCGGTGACGGGCGCGCCGGCGAGGCCGACTCCCCACGGCGATCCTGCAGCCCGTGCGCGCGCGATCGTAGAGGTGCGCGGCCGGAAATCTGTCGCTGGGGAGCGGACTCGGCCGTACTTACGGGGCCGCGCGGGCGGCGGTTGCACGGGGCACGCGCCGGCGGCCGCGCGGCCGCGGCCGGAACGCGACGCGGGCCGCCCACACCCGAAGGTGGACGGCCCGCGCAGTTTCTCGGCCGCTTGGCTTGCGGCGGAGCGCCTAGTCGCCCGAGCGCCACTTGAAGCCGACGCTCAGCAGGTACGTCCGGTTCTTGATGCTCGGCGTCTCCTGCCCGATGAACTGGAGCGGATCGGCGATGGACATGACGCTCTTCTCCACGCGCGCGTCGGCGAACCAGTGCGAGTCCTCGTCGTCCCCGAAGTCCACGTTCACGCCGAGCACCGACGTGAGGTCGATCGAGTCCATGGTTTCGGGGTTCGACTCTCCCGCCTGCGGTCCGCCCTCGATCTTGAGGCGCTCGGCCGTCTCGAAGTTGACCGCGGCACCCGCCTGCAGCGCCGGGCGCAGGCCCGCGATCTTCGGCAGGCCGGCGTGCAGCATCATGTTCAGCTGCCAGTAGTTCAGCGCGTAGTTCATGGACTCGGCGCCGATCGCCTGCGTGTTCTGGTCGTCCTTCCGCGTCAGGCCGCGCTGCGTGTAGTTCAGCTCCGCGAGCCCGCCGAACGTGTCGGTCGCCAGGAAGCGCACGCCGAGACCCAGGTGCAGGCCGCGCCGGTCGCCCGGATCGCCGGTGACGTCGCCCGTGAGCGTCGAGCTCGTGAGCCCGCCGCGGAAGTACGAGTACAGGCCGGCCTGCGCGAAGGCGGGCGCGGCGGCGGTCAACAGGAGCAGCGTGAAACCGGCAGAGCGAAGCATGCGCGACATGGAAGGAGCGGCCTCCGGTTCGGGGTCGGACGTGATGCCGGAAATTCGGCGGCGGTCACGCGACTCGTGACCGCCGTCACCGGCAACGTTTTCGGCCACCCGGGGCTCAATCTTCGGTGCTGTAAATCTTGAACCTCCCCTTGCGCTCCGCGACCGCCCGCAGCCACTTCCATTCGTGCGTCACTCCCGTGTCGTCCTTCGCCACGATCGTCACGCGGGAGTGCAGCGTGAAGTTGCGGTAGCGCGCGACCGAGTCGGCGCGCACGCTGACGAGCTGGTACCAGTGCCCGCCGAAGTCGCGGCGCGCGTGCGCGACGCCCGCGTGCAGGCGCGCGTACTGGATCTTCCAGGCGTCCTCCCACTGCAGCCCGGTCGCCGGGCGGCTCTGCGGGAACTCGCGCCACAGCACGTCGCGGAACTCCTCGTCCGTGATGCAGAGCTTCTGCAGCGAGTCGCTCTGCGCGTGCTGCAGCCCCCAGCACACGGCGCGGCCGAGTTCGGCGAGCGACGCGGCCCCGCCGCGGAAGCGCTTCGAGACGAGCGGCGCGTTCGTGCGGCGGCCGAGCCGCACCGACGCCGATTCGGGATCGGCGAGCGGCACGTAGCCCGGCGAGTCCTTCACCGAAGGCCGACCGGCCGGCGCCGACGCGGCGGCGCGCGGCGGCGCGAGCGCCACCGCGGACGAGCACGGCGGCCAGCAGGCCGAGCCGGAGCACGTTCGTGCGGACCATGCTCAACCTCCCCACGACAGCGACAGCGAGGCGCTGCGGCCGGTGCGGTAGCCCGAGACTTCCTTGCCGCCCTGCAGCAGCTGGTGCTTCCCGTCGAGCAGGTTCTTGCCCGCCAGCTTGAGGCGCACGCCGTGACGGGCCGCGAGGCTGAACGAGGCGTCGAGCGTCGAGTACGGCTGCTCGTACACGTCGGGCAGCGGCTGCATGCCGAGCGTGCGCAGGCGGCGGCCGTTCGCGGCGTACAGCACGGAGAGATCGGCGTGCCCGGGCACGACCGCGTACGTGAGCGCGGCGTTCACGAGGTAGTTCGCCTGGCCCTGCAGCGGATGCTCCGTGCTGCCCGTGCGCGTGATCGCCGGCCGCAACTTCAGCTTGGACGAGATGAGCGACGCGTTCGCGTTGAGCGTGAAGCGCGACAGCCACGGACGGACGCGCGCGAGGTTCGTGCGCGCCTCGAGCTCGAGCCCGAGGTTGCGGCCGTGGTCGGAGTTCTCGGGCACGAGCATCGGCGGCGTGCCCGCACGGATCACCTGCTCGATCGGGTCGTGCAGGCGCTTGAAGAACACGCCCGCGGCGAAGACCTCGGACAGCGCCGGGAACGCCTCCACGCGCAGGTCGTAATTGTCGATCGTCGCGCGCTCGAGCTGCGGGTTGCCCGCGACGCGGTAGCCGCCCACGTATTCGAGCGCCGGGCTCGGCGACATCTCGTTCAGGTCGGGACGCGACAGAGTGCGGCTCGCGCCGAACTTCACGCCGATCTGCCGGCTCGCGTTCCAGGTGAGATTGACCGTGGGCAGCAGGTCCACGTCGTCGAGCGAGCCGCGCGCGGTGATCTTCGCCGGATCGAACAGGTCGAACGTGCGCACATCCTGCACGCCGTGCTCGAGGCGCACACCGAAGTACGCCTTCACCGCCGGCCCGAACGGCACGTCGAGCGACGCGTAACCGGCCTCGACGCGCTGGTCGGCGCGGTAGTTGTCGATGTCGAGCGTCGTCTCCTCGACCCAGCCGCCGCTCATGGTGCTGTCGAACTGGCCGCCCGCGAACAGCGACTCGGGCGGCGCGCCGTAGTCGCCGTTCTCGTTCGGATGGAGGTTGAAGCGGCGGTAGCCGTTCGCGCGCTGCTTGGTCTGCCGGTCGTAGCCGAACGCGAACTTGCCCTTGCCGAGCCGGCCGAAGCCCACCGGCAGCGAGCTCGCGAGCGTCGTGCCCCAGCCGTCGTCACGCAGCTGGCCGAACTCGCGCAGCCCGTTCGAGCCGAGCAGCCAGTGTTCCGCGGGGCCGTTGCCGTCGTCCCACACCCAGCGGTCGTACGTGACCTCGCGGCGGTCGGGCTGGTTCCGCTCGGCGCGCGAGCGCGTGAACTTCCACTCGAAGTGCAGTCCACGCGCCTTCGGGAAGTCGTGCTTGCCCTCGACCGTGCCCGAGAGCACGTCGCGCTGCACGTACATGAGGCGCGTGCTGCGGTGCTGCAGCCAGTTGCCCTCGGAATCGATGCGGTTGTGGTCGGGGCCCTGGTACGTGCGCACCTCGTCGTCGGCGTGGTTCGTGTAGAGACCGCGCAGGTGCAGCTCGTGCGCGGGCGACAGCCGGTAGCTGAGCCCCGAGATGCCGCCGAGCTGCACGGACTCGGTCGAGCGGCGCACCGCGTAGTCGTACAGCGTGTCGCTGCGGTCCATGAAGAAGCGCTGCGATTCGCGCTGCTCGTCGTAGGCCGTGGACAGGCTCCACGACTCGATCAGTCCGAGCGAGCGGCCGAACAGCTTGAACTCGTCGCCGTAGGTCATGGACCAGCTCGAGTTCGGGCGCGCGTTCTCCGTGGTGGGCGTCCACACGTTGCGGAACGCGCCCGCAAGCTGCGCGACCACGGACTTGCGGAAGCCGAGCGCGGGGTTGTTGCTCACGATCAACCGGCGGTCGCCGATCACGTCGAGGATGGCGCCGGGCAGTTCGCGCGCGCCGACGCCGAAGCCGAAGCGGTCGGCGTTCGTCGCGGCGTACGTGCGGCGCTCGCGAAACGTGACGCCCTCGGCCCAGCCCTGCGACACCGACAGCGACCACGTGCGCGCGCCGGGAAAGTCGCGCGTGCGCACCTGCACGTCGCCGCCGCCGAACTCGCCGGGACGATCGGCCGTGTAGGTCTTCTGCACGACGATGTTCTCGAGCAGGTTCGCGGGCAGCAGGTCGAGCGGCACGACGCGGCGGTTCTGCTCGGGGCTCGCGAGGCGCACACCGTCCACTTCGGTCGAGCTGTAGCGCTCGCCGAGGCCGCGCACGAACACGTACTTGCCTTCGGACACCGAAAGGCCCGTCACGCGGCGCAGCACTTCGGCCGCGTCCTTGTCGGGGGAGCGCCGCACCTGCTCCGCGCTCACGGCGTCACCGACCACGGTGCTCTTGCGGCGCGCGGCGAGCAGCGCGTTCTCGGTGTTCTGGCGCAGGCGCGCCTCGACGAGCACTTCCTTCTGCTCGATCGCCTGCGGCGTCAGCGTGACGACCATCTCGCGCATCGCGTCCGGCGAGATCAGCACGCCCTCGACGAACTTGCGCGTGTACGCCAGCGCGCGCACCTGCAGCCGGTACAGGCCCGGCTGGGCGACGAGCAGGAACGTGCCGTCCGCGTTCGAAAGCCCGCCGACGCGCTTGAGCGTCGTGTCGGACGGGATCAGCGACAGGTCGGCGTAGGCGATCGGCTCGCCGCTTTCGGAGGACACCAGCCGACCCTGCACCTTGCCGAGCGTGGCGGCGCCGGAGGCGCCGGCGAGCGAAACCAACCCCAGAAGCAGCAACGACAGGCACGACACGACCACACGATGCTTCACGAACGACCTCCTCGATGGCGAATCACCGGAGCCCGGAACATCACGAGTGATCCCGGAGACGGCCGGGCGGCGACGGGTTCCGGGCCCGCCGCCGCGACCGGCCGCTCCGTGCATCACGGAGTGCGTCAGTCGATGCGCGTCAGCTTGCCGGTGGCCGTCTGGCCGCCCGCGCGCACCTTGTAGAAGTACATGCCGCTCGGGGTGCCGGCCGGCAGGCGCCAGACCAGCGAGTGCCGGCCCGCCTCCATCCGCGCGCCGTCCGCCATCGTGCTGACGAGGCGGCCGTCCGCGGAGTACACCTCGACCTTCACGTCCGACGCGGTCGGCAGCGTGAAGTTGAGCGCGACCTGATCGCGGAACGGGTTCGGGGCGCTGGCCGACACGAGCACCTGGCCCGTCGCCATCGGCTCGGCCGAGAGCGCGCCGGGGCAATACACCGGCAGCGAGGCCGGCACGGCCGCGCAGTGCGCCTGTAGCGTGGCGTTGTCGTCGATCTTCACGGCCGAGGTCTTGAAGTTCGTGACGATCGAGTTCACGAGCGTCGCCGCCGTGCCGCGGCGGAAGTTCGCGCCCGCCGCCGGGCCGGGGAACTGCGCGCCGGCGCGCTTGTCGCCGACGATCGTGAAGTTCGCGAGGAACGTGTTCGAGCGGCCCGCGCACTGCGTGGCGTTGAAGTCGAACTCGTTGTCGTCGGCCTCGATGCCCTTGTCGCCGTTCTGCGTGCCGGACGGCGCGAAGCGCGGGCTCGGGCGGATGATCACGAACTGGGCGCGGTTGCGCGTGCCCATCTGCCAGTCGTAGCCGTCGTCCGTGCCGTCGATGGCGACGAGGTGCTTCTGGTCCATCGCGCCGCCGAACCACTCGAACGAGTCGTCGGCGCCCATGTACGCCTGCAGGTAGTCGCCCCTCGTGTTGCGGCCGGCCGCGCACCACGTGAAGGAGTTCAGCTCGTTGTTGGGCGTGATCTCCTTGCCCGCGAACTCGACGCGCACGTAGCGCAGCGCGCCCGAGCAGTCGTTGTCGTCGTTGCCGCCGTAGTAGCCGACCGCGCCGCCCTCGGTGGCCGCGGAATCACCGGCGCACGAGTTCACGAGGTTGGTCTTCGCGCGGCCGTTGATCACGAGGCCGCCGCAGCGGCCGCGCGTGAACGAGCCGGGAGCGTCGTCCGAGGTGACGATGATGGGCTCGCACTTGTTGCCGACGGCCCAGAGCTGCCCGCCGCGTTCGACGATGATCGTGCCCAGCGTGGCGTTTTCCTCGAAGATCACCACGCCCGGGGCGACGGTGAGCGAGGCCTGGTCCTTGATGCGCAGCTGGCCACGCACGAAGTAGTTCGAGTCCGGACCGAAGTACTGCTTGCCGAGGATCTTGATGTTGTCGTACACGGCCAGCGGGCGCGGGTTCGGCATGCCGGCGAGATGCAGGTCCTGGCGGTTCGCGCCGGTCGAGTCCCAGTACGTCCAGCCTTCGGTCCAGTCGAGCCCCGGGCCCATTGCGCCGACGTAGCACGTCTGCTCGAAGAAGCCGTCGTTCGGCAGCGTGAGCGCGCCCGTGTACGCGGGGCTGCCCATGCCGGGCTGGAAGTTCGGGCGCACGCCGGGCAGGTACGGCGCGGTCGGAAGCAGCGGATCGGCGTAGCTGTTGTGCGTGAAGGTCACGGTCGCGATCTGCGCCGGCGTGAGCCCGATGCAGAGCGGGCCGGTCGAGGTCGTGCCCGTGAACTGCCCGGCGAGCGTCCCGGAGTTGTTGTTGTTGAACACGAGGTTGCCGTCGATCAGCAGCTGCGCCGACGCGACGCCCGCCGTGCAGGCGAGGAGCGCGGCGGCGGCGATGCCGCGACGCAGAAGTCCGAGTCCGTGGTTCGCAACAAAGCGCATGAGGCCTCCCGAAGGTGTGGTTCGCCTGCCGCCGTACGTGTGAGGCGCCGTCTCGTCCGCGTTTCGGGCCCAGCCAAGCCCTCCGGGCGGATTCGACGACGTGGGGCGAAGAAGCGGCGGCGTGCGGGGTGCGGTGCGGGCGGCGCCGTGGGTGCGAGAGGGGGGCGGGGAGCGCGCCTGCCGTGTCGTGACCACCGCTTCTTCGTGACGGGGGACACGCTACGGACCCGGGTGGTCCCGCCGCGTGACCGCGAAGTGAACGCTCACGCAAATGACCGTGAACGCCGTGTTGCGGTCATTGCCGCAACTCCACTCGCTTGACGCGACCGGCGCGCGTCAGGAGACTGCCGCGCCATGACGACCAAGACCTCGAAGTCCCGCCGGGCCGCGAAGCCCTCTTCGTCCTCCGTGCGCGTCGCGATCACGCAGATGGCGTGCGGCGCCGACGTGCGCGCGAATCGCGCGAAGCAGCTGCACCTTCTCGAGAAGGCCGCGAAGGGCGGCGCGAAGATCCTGTGCACGCAGGAGCTGTTCGCGAGCCAGTACTTCTGCCAGAGCGAGGATCACCGCTTCTTCTCGCTCGCCGAGAGCATCCCGGGGCCGAGCACCGACGCGTTCTGCAAGCTCGCCCGCAAGCACAAGGCGGTGATCGTCGCGAGCCTGTTCGAGAAGCGCGCGAAGGGCCTCTACCACAACACCGCGGCGGTCATCGACGCCGACGGCTCGTTGATGGGCGTGTACCGCAAGATGCACATCCCGGACGACCCGCTCTTCTACGAGAAGTTCTACTTCACGCCCGGCGACACCGGGTTCAAGGCGTGGAAGACGAAGCACGCGCAGATCGGCGTGCTCATCTGCTGGGACCAGTGGTATCCCGAGGGCGCGCGCCTCACCGCGATGCAGGGCGCCGAGATCCTCTTCTACCCGACCGCGATCGGCTGGCACCCGTCCGAGAAGAAGAAGTACGGCAAGGCGCAGCACGAGTCGTGGGAACTCATCCAGCGCTCGCACGCCGTCGCGAACGGCTGCTTCGTGTGCTCGCCCAACCGCATCGGGCACGAGCACGTGCTCGGCGAGGACGGCAAGCCGGTGAGCAAGGACGGCCTGCAGTTCTGGGGGCAGTCGTTCATGGCTTCGCCCGACGGCCAGGTGATCCGCCGGGCGTCGGTGGACCGCGAGGAGATCGTGTCCGAGGACCTCGACCTGGCGCGCGTGGAGTTCTCGCGCACGCACTGGCCGTTCCTGCGCGACCGCCGCGTGGACGCGTACGGCGGGCTCGTGCGCCGCTTCGGCGACGAAGGCTGATGGCCGCGCGCGCGCGCAAGCCGCTCGCCGGCACGCCGAAGTCGCACGGCTACACGTTCCCCGCCGAGTGGGAGAAGCAGTCGGCGGTGTGGTTCTCGTGGCCGCGCCCCGAGGGCATCTCGTTCCCGGGCAAGTACCACACGGTCCCGGGCAACCTCGCCGCGATCGTCGCCGAGATCGTGAAGCGCGAGCACGCGCACGTGATCGTGCCGAACGAGAACTGGGAGTTCATCGTGCGCCAGCAGCTCGCGGCGTACGACTGCCCCACGCGGCGCGTGCGCTTCTTCCACGTGCCGACCAACGAGTGCTGGTGCCGCGATCACGGCCCGGCGTTCGTCGTGAAGAAGGGCCGCGGCGGCGCGAAGCAGATGGCCGTCGTGGACTGGGGCTACAACGCCTGGGGCGGCAAGTACCCGCCGTTCGACGCCGACGACGCGGTGCCGACGCACGTCGCCGCGCAGCTGAAGCTGCCGCTGTTCCGCACGGACGTGGTCATGGAAGGCGGCGCGGTGGACTTCAACGGCGCCGGCTGCGTGCTCACGACGGAGAGCGTGCTGCTCAACGAGAACCGCAATCCCGGCATGAGCCGCAAGCAGGTCGAGCGCACGCTGTGCGAGTGGTACGGGCAGGAGAAGGTGCTGTGGCTCGGCGAGGGCATCGAGGGCGACGACACCGACGGCCACGTGGACGACCTCGCGCGCTTCCTCGATCCGCGCACGATCGTGACCGCGGTCGAGGACGATCCGCGCGACGCGAATCACAAGGTGCTGAAGGAGAACCTGCGCCGGTTGAAGACGCTGCGCGATCTCTCCGGCCGCCCGTTCGACCTCGTGACGATCCCGATGCCGAAGCGCGTCGAGTACGACGGCCAGCGACTGCCGGCCACGTACCTGAACTTCCTGTTCGTGAACGGCGCGGTGCTCGTGCCGACGTTCCGTGACCGGCGCACCGAGCGCCTCGCGCTCGCGACGATCTCGAAGGCGCTGCCGAAGCACGACGTGATCGGCATCGATTGCACCGAGCTCATCTGGGGCCTCGGTGCCATCCACTGCCTGAGCCAGCAGCAGCCGAAGGGCTGACGCGGCGCGGCGGCGCCGGCACGATCGACACGAAGCCCCGCGACGGCGAACCGTCGCGGGGCTTGATTGTTGCCACCGGCAGGGGCCGCGGCCTCCGGCCGCGTGTGTTCGGCGCTACTCCCCGCCCTTCGCCTGTGCGGCCGCCGGCGAGACTTCCTTCTTCTTCGCAGCCTTCGCCGCGTTCGTCTCGCGCATCGCCTTCGCGAGCGACTTGTCGAACAGGTGGATCTGCGGCGGCTCGTCGGCGATCAGGTACTCGAACTCCTCGCGGTACTCCTCGAGGTTCATGTGCGCGGTCGCGGCGAAGCGCGCGAGCTCGTGCTCGTCCTCGAAGTCGTCGCGGCGCAGGCGGATCATGTAGCGGCGCGCGATCGCGTAACGCGTCGAGTGGATGTCCACCATGCGCGTCTTCGCGCGGCCCGTCACCGGATCGAGCAGGTCCACGAACGGGATCGGCACGAACTGCCCGGCCTGCATGGACACGAGCGCGGCGCTGCCACCGTCGAGCAGGTACTTGGTCGCGCAGTAGCCGAGGTCGCGCGTGTACTCCATGTCGTTCGGGATCGGATCGGCGCAGCGCAGCTCGTAGCCGATGTTCTTCTCGACGATCGTCGTCGCGATGTTGAACTCCTTGAGCCGCTTCTGCACCGCGCGCTTGAGCATCTCGCCGATGTTCACCTCGGCGATGCGCACGTGCCCGTGCGCGTCGCGCTCGACGTCTTCGAAGTTCTCGAAGTCCTGCGGATCGATGCTCAGCACGACGCCCTCGGCGATCACCGCGACGCCGTCGCGGCGGCCGTACGCGAGACGCTTGATGATCGCGGTCACGAGCGTGTCCACGAGCGTCTTGAGGCGGATCGGCTGGGTCTTGAACTCCTCGGGGATCAGCGTGAGCGTCGCGCCCGCGGCCTTGCCGATGCCGAGCGCGAGGTGACCGGCCTTGCGGCCCATCGCGATGATGAAGTACCAGCGCGACGTGGTCTTCGCGTCCACCATGATGTTCTTCACGATCTCGACACCGTGGTGACGCGCGGTCTGGTAACCGAACGTGTCCACGTACGACGGCAGGTCGAGGTCGTTGTCGATCGACTTGGGCACGTGCACGACGTTGATGCGTCCCGCCGCCTTCTTCTCGACCATCATGGCGCTGAACGCGGTGTCGTCGCCGCCGATCGTGACGAGGTCGGTGACGCCCAGGCGCAGCAGCGACAGCACGACGTTCTCGAGGTATTCGGGCTTGGTGGTCGGGTTCGCGCGCGAGATGCCGATGTGCGAGCCGCCACGGAAGTGGATGCGCGAGATGGCGTCGATCGTCAGCGGGCGCGCGTGATCGATGTTGCCCTGCATGAGCCACTCGAAGCCGTCTTCGATGCCGAGCACGTCGACGCCTTCGAGCAGCGCGCGAATCGTGCAGGCGGCGATGACGCTGTTGATGCCGGGGGCGGGACCGCCGCCCACGAGGATCGCGAGTTTCTTGCGGTGCGTCATGATGCTCTCCGTCGGGGATGTGCGCGCGGCGGCGGGGACGGCTTCGCGCGCGGGTGCTTGCTGCGTCACGGCGCAGACTGCCGCAGCGCGGCGCACGTGGCAAACGCGTGTTTCATGGAAACGTCCGCTCCAGCCGCGGCGAAAACGCGAACGGCGCGCCACCCGGGGGCGGCGCGCCGTCCGACTTTGTTCGGTGCGATCAGGCCTTGGCGGCGACCGTGCGCGAAAGGCGCGCGAACGCCTCGCCGAGCCCGTCGTGGAGCGCCTTCACATCGTCCGCCTTCCACTGCGACGGCTCGACGCGCACGAACGTGGTCTTGTCCTTGCGGTTGTCGAAACGCGCCACGGGCAGGTAGCGCACCGAACCGCGCGAAGTGAACTTCACGGTGTCCGGCTGGTCGGACTGCTGGATCAGGTACTCCATGTCGTCGCAGCCGTAGTCGCCGAGCATCACCGCGATCGGCACACCGTGGTGCAGGATCGAGCCCGGATCGTTCGGGTCGGTGCGCTCGTGGTTCTTGCGGCGCGACTCTTCCGGCGTGACCCACACGTACAGGATCGCGGCGCGCGACAGGATCGCGTCCGAGAACTGCGCGAGCGAGTACTGGTAGCCGAGCGGGCTCGGCAGCGGGCAGGTCGCCTTGTCCGGACCGCCGCGCGCGGCCTCGATCACGATCGTCTTGCCCTCGAGCGAATCGGGAATGCCGGCGTTCTTGTCGGCGAGCAGCTGCTTCGACTCGTCCTCGAGCGTCGCGACGAGCTTCGCGCGCACGTCCGCGGGCAGCTTGCCCAGCGCCGGATCGGCGCCGACCTTCGCGCGCGCGGCGTCGAAGCGCGCGAGCAGCCACTCGGCCGCCGACGCGGGCGCGGGACGGTTCTTCTTCTGCAGGTCGTCGAAGTCCTCGTTGAGCAGCTCGATGAGGGTGCCCCAGTCGAGGGAGTTCTTCATCGGCAGGTCGTCGGAATCGAAGAACACGCCGTCGTGCCCGGCCTTGCGCAGCTCCTGGCTCACGCGCCGCATCATGTGCACGTACGGATAGTCGTCGAGCTGCACCGTGGGCCCGAGGTGCATTTCGTTGCGGCACTGTTCGGGCGTGAGGTGCGCGAGGTAGCGGCGGACTTCGGACTTGCCGGAAGCCGGCAGCGCGAGCAGCAGGACGACGTCGAGAACGGAACTCATGGATCGCTCACTCTTCTGGTAGTGGTGGTTCGGGAGCCGCGCGGGATGGATCCGCGAGCGTTCGTGCGTTCGAGAAAGGAATGCCGCCAAGCCCGGACTATTCATGAAACGCGAGCCGAAAGCGCCAGATGTCTGCGGAGCGCAAGGCCGGGACGAGGCCCGCGACGCAGTCGTGTCGGTGACACGTCGTAGGAGCGGGCCTCGTACCGGCCGCAGCGGGCCGCAGGCAGATGGCGCTTGCAGGCCGCGGCTTCATGAATAGTCCGGGCGAGGACTATACGTCCCGGGCGGCAACTCCGTCAGCGTATCCGTGCGGACCAGCGGGTCAGCGGTTCCCGCCGCCGCCGGGCATGCCCGGACCGCCGGGGCCGCCGGGGCCGCGCCCGCCCGGACCGCCGGGCCCGCCCATGCCGGGACGCATGCCGCCGCCGGGCTTGGGCTGGCCGCGATGGCAGGTGAAGCACATGACGCGCGGCTTGTCGGCGCCGCCGAAGTCGATCTTCGCGAGTAGCGAGTCGTTGATCGCGCGCGTCATCGCGATCATGTCGCGCGTGATCTGCTTCGGCTTCTTGTCCTCGTCCGCCCAGTGGTTGTTCACGTGGCAGTGCTTGCACGAGACGCCGAGGTTTCGGCCGAAGCTGTTCATGGCGCCCAGCACCTGCGTCACCGTGCGGCCCTTCATCACCTTGAGGTTCTTGAAGACGCTGTCCGCGGGCGCATCGGGATTGCCGATGCGCGCGAGCACTTCCTTGATCACGCTGTCGCGCTCGGCGGCGAAGCTGTCCGGCGCGGCGCCCATCCCCATGCCCATGCCCCCGCGTCGCTCACCCTGTCCGGGGCCGCCGGGTCCGCCGGGTCCGCCGGGCATGCCGCCCGGGCCCTGCGCCTGCGAAGGTGCGCTCGAGAGCGCCAGCACGACGGACAACGCGGTCACGGAGAGCAGCGCGTACACGGGAAGTCGCATGGTTCCTCCTGTCGGGTGATGTGGCGGCGTCGCGGCCGGGTGCGCCACGTGGGGAGGCGCGCAGGCCGGGGAACATGACGCCCGGCGGGACGAAGGCCAAGCACTTTCGTGCGGGACGCGGCCGCCCGGCTACGAGCGCTCCGGGAGCAGAGCCCACTCGCGCAGCACACGCCACGGCCCGCCGCCCTGCTGCTCGATCAGCGTCGCCGTCCCGAACGTGACGACGAGCGGATCGCCGAGCTTGTGCGCGAGCGTGAGGTCGTTGCCCGCGGCGCGCGGATTGCGCGGGTGCGCGAGCGTGAGGTGCGGCCGGTGCGCGCGCACGTCGTCGCGGCCGAGCACGTGGCGGCGCAGCGCAGCGAAGTCCTCGAGCCCGGCGGTCGCGCCGAGCAGGATGCCGTGCCCGTCGAACGCTTCCGCGCGGCCGAACGCGAGCGTCACCGCTCGCGCGCCGGGCGCCGCGAGCCGCTCCTCGAGCACGCCGCCCGCGAGCGCCTCCAGTTCGTCCTCGCGGCACAGCGTGACGTGCGCGGCGATGAGCGCGTGCTGGACCGGGTCGAGCACCGCGCGCAGCGCCTCGATCGGCGCGGCCGCGTCGCGCGGCACGAAGAGCGTGAGCTGGCGTCGGGTCATGCGCCGCACGGTGCCGCGCGGCGGCGGCGCACGTCAACGCGAGGCTCCGGCGGGCCACGCGAGTCCTTGCCCCCGCTCCGGCGCTCTGAAAGACTCCCGCGCGACCATGACCCCGCGCGGGGCGAGCGTCCCCGCGACCTCCCACACGAACGCCCCGGGATCCCCATGAGCGACGCCGCGCAGCACGCCGCACCCGCCGACGTGAACGACCTGTTCGACCTCACCATCATCGGCGCCGGGCCCGTCGGGCTCTTCGGCACCTTCTACGCCGGCATGCGCGGCATGAAGGTGAAGCTGATCGACTCGCTCGCCGAACTTGGCGGCCAGCTCTCGGCGCTCTATCCCGACAAGTACATCTACGACATGGCCGGCTTCCCGAAGGTCGTCGCGAAGGACCTCGTGCGCGACCTGTCCGCGCAGGCGCTGCAGTTCGCGCCGACCGTGTGCCTCGAGGAGAAGGTCATGACGCTCGCGAAGACCGACGAGGGCTTCGCGCTCGGCACCGACAAGGGTGTCACGCACCGCACGAAGACCGTGCTCATCACCGCCGGCGTCGGTGCGTTCGCGCCGAAGAAGCTCGAGAAGGCGGAGTTCGCGCGCTTCGAAGGGCACGGCCTGCACTACGTGATCCCGAGGCTCGAGATCTTCAAGGGCCGGCGCGTGCTCGTGGTCGGCGGCGGCGACTCCGCGGTGGACTGGGCGCTCGCGCTCAACGAGATCGCGTCCGAGGTCACGCTCATCCACCGCCGCGACTCGTTCCGCGCGCACGAGGACAGCGTCAAGAAGCTGCACGCCTCCACGGTGCGCGTGATGCTCTTCCACGAGCTCGAGGACATCACCGGCGATCCCGCGGTGACCGGCGCGGTCGTGTACGACAACCGCACCAAGGAGAAGACCACGCTCGCGCTCGACGACGTGGTCGTGAACTTCGGCTTCCTCGCGAACCTCGGCCCGATCCGCACCTGGGGACTGACGCTCGAGAAGATCTCGCTCGTCGTGAACCAGCAGATGGAGACGAACATCGAGGGCGTCATGGCCGCGGGCGACATCACGACGTATCCCGGCAAGCTCAAGCTGATCGTGACCGGCGTCGGCGAGGCCACGATGGCCGTGTGCACCGCGAAGATGCGCTGCGATCCGAAGGCGAGCTACTTCCCCGGGCATTCGTCTGGCAACGCCGCGTTCGGCGAGGGCGGACACTGAGCACGACCGTCCGCCTGCTCGTCGACGCGGACGCCTGTCCGGTGAAGCCGGAGGTCTACCGCGTCGCCGAGCGCTATGCGCTGCCGGTGACGCTCGTCGCCGACCAGTGGATGCGCATTCCGGAGGACGGGCGCGTCACGCTGGTCGTCGTCGAACGCAACTTCGACGCCGCCGACGACCGCATCGCCGAACTCGCGGGCCCGGACGCGATCGTGGTGACGAGCGACATTCCGCTCGCCGCGCGCGCGATCGAGCGCGGCGCCGCGGCGCTCTCCCCCTACGGCCGCGTGTTCACCGAGGACAACATCGGCGACACGCTCGCCACCCGGAACCTGCTCGCCGACCTGCGCGGCGCGGGCGAGCAGACGGCCGGTCCGCCGCCGTTCGGCCCGCGCGACCGCTCGGCGTTCCTGCAGTCCCTCGACACGCTGGTGCATGCGGTGAGGCGCAGGCTCGAAGGGCGTTGAGCGCGCGGCCCGGTCCGCGCCGGGCGAGAACGCCGGTGCCGCTGGTCGCGGTCGATCGACACTTCGTCGCGAAATGGAAACACCCCGGGGGCTCGTTCGTAGGCACACGCACGCCGGACGGACGTGGCCAGGGCGCCGGACGCACCCCGTCGGCGCAGGCCCACCTCGCACCCGGCACGACGCAGGCACGTCGACATGACTCGAACGAAATCGCATTTGGGGAGGCTTCGGAATCGCCATGGTGAAGCGCGTCGGCGTGACTCTGGTGTTGATCGTGCTCTGGGCCGCGGCGCTCGTCGGCGGCACGCTCTTCGGCTGGTGGCGGCGGCCGATCGCTCCACCGAACGACGCGCGGGCCTTCCTGCAGGCGGCGACCCGGATGATCGAGCCCGGCAACCGCGCGAATACGGCCCTCGTCCTGATTCAAAAGGGAGAGGTCGTCGGCGAGTACTACTCGACCGGCGCCGACTCCGTGGATCGGAACACGGTCTTCGCGACGGCGTCCTTGAGCAAGTGGATCACCGCACACGCCGTCCTCACGCTCGCGGAGCAGGGCAAGCTCGACCTCGACCAACCGGTCGAGCGCTACCTCACGCGATGGCACTTTCCCGCGGGCGCGTTCGATTCGCGCCAGGTCACGGCGCGGCGGCTGCTGAGTCACACGGCCGGGCTCGCCGACGGGCTGGGCTTCGGCGACTACCGGCTCGACGAGCCCCTGCCCACGTTGGAAGAGGCGCTGGCCGCGCCTCGTGCGTCGGACGGCCGGCCCGCGGCGCCGATCGCCGTGACGATCGAGCCCGGGTCGCGGTTTCGCTACTCCGGCGGTGGTTACCTCGTGCTCGAGCTGCTGGTGGAGGAGCTCTCCGGGGAGCCGTTCGAGACCTACGTCGATCGCGAGGTGCTGCAGCCGCTCGGCATGACGCGCTCCGGATACGCCGACCTGTCGGCCACGCCGAACTCCGCGAAGTCGTACGACTCCGACGGCAGGCCGGCCCCGGTCTACCGGTACGCCTCGAGCGCCGCGACGGGCTTCACCACGTCGGCCGGCGACATGATCCGGTTCGTGACCGCGCAGCTGCGCGAAGTCGAGGGCAGTCCGCTCTCCCGGAAGACGCTCGAGTCCATGCGCGTGGCGGAGGCGAAGACCATGGGCGTCGACCTCTGGGGGCTGGGCACCGTGCTCTACGCGCCCGCCCGCAAAGGCGGCGTCGTCTTCGGCCATGACGGCACGAACGAGCCGGCCATCAGCGCCACCGTCCGCATCGACCCGGGCACGCAGGACGCGATCATCGTCCTCGCGACCGGCAGCAAGGCTCTCGCATCGCAGATCGGCGCGGAGTGGGTGTTCTGGCGGACGGGCCTGCCCGACGTGCTCACCCTCCCCGCCGAGATCCGCCGGGTGATGCCCCTTCTCGGCGCGGGCACGGGCGTCATCGTCCTGCTCGCCTTCGTGTCCGCCCTGCGGAAGCGGCGGGGACGGTCGGCAGGCGCCGCCTAGCGCCCGGAGGCACAGCGCCCGGGCGCACGGCGCGCCCCCTCAACCATTCGCCGAACCGGCCGAGACTTCGGACGCCCCGCCGTGCGCACGGCGGGCATCCGTCCCGATGCCATCTCGCGACCGGAGCGCCCGAATGGAACCGTCGAGTCCCATCCAGCGGCAGACGATCAGCGCCATCCTGATCGACGCCGCCGCCGTCACTTCCGAGCAGGTCGACCTCGCCATCGCGCGCCACCGCGAGACCGGCTGCCGCATCGGCGAAGCGCTCGTGCAGCTCGGCTTCGTGTCCGAGGAGGACATCGGCTGGGCGCTCGCGCGCCAGCTCGGCATCCCGTTCGTGGACGTGCGCCTCGAGATGCTCGACGTCGAGCTCGTGCGCTCGTTCCCCGACGGCGCGCTGCGCCGGCTGCAGGCCGTGCCGCTGTTCCGCGCCGAAGGGCGCCTGACCGCGGCGATGGCCGACCCGACCGACCACGAAGCGCTCGCCGAGCTCGAACGCCTGGGCGGCGAACCCGCCTCGTGCGTCGCCGCGACGCCGGCCGCGATCGAGCGCGCGCTCGACGCGATGCTCGGGCACGCGCACTCCGCGCACGCACGCCACGCCGAGGCCAAGGGCCCGCTCGGCATCGGCGTGCTGTGGGAGCGTTCGGGCGAATCGTTCCTGAACTTCCAGCTCTCCGAAGCGTTGCGTCTCGGCGCGCAGGAGATCCACTTCGCGTGCGCGAACAGCTGGCTGTACGTGCGGCACCGCGCGGGCACGAAGCTCGTCACCGTGTCGCTCGAGCCGGCCGCCGTCCTCGACGTGCTGCTCACGCGCTTCGAGGCGCTCGGCATGAAGCCGCGGGGCGAGAACGACGAGCACCGCGCGCTCGCGGCCTCGTGCCGCACGCCCGACCACGACCAGGACATCCGCGTCTCGGTGCTCGCGAGCCCCGACGGTGTCACGGCGACGGTGCGGCTGCTCGGCGCGTCGTCCGCGCCACCGCGGCTCGACACGCTCGGCCTCGATCCGCTCGACGTCGCGCAG
>JBGANH010000057.1:0-20542 GCA_044222365.1 Candidatus Eiseniibacteriota bacterium | reverse complement strand
CTCGATCTGCGCCGCGGGGCTGCCGAGCGCGCGCGTGAGCACGTGGCTCATCGGGTGCTGGTCCACCTCGGACTGCGGCAGCCGGCCCATGTTCGCGTACTCCTGCGCCACCGTGTGGTCGCGCGTGATCCGGAACAGCCGTCCGTTGCGCAGTTCGTAAGCGCGCGAATCGCCGACGTGCATGATGAACATGTCGCCGCCGACGGCGTAGGCGCTCGTGAACGTCGTGCCCATGCCCGCGAACTCGGGATCCTGCTCCTGCCGCGCGCGGATCGCCGCGTGCATGTGCTGCAGGTAGGCGCGCGAACGCGTGATGAGCTCGTCGATCTCGGTGTCGCGCGTCGCCGGGTCGTCGAACTTGAGCGCCCACTTGGGCTGCTTCGAGATCGCGTCCACGAGCGTCTGCAGCGCCGTGCTGCTCGCGACTTCTCCCGCCTTCGCGCCGCCGAGGCCGTCGCCCACGATCAGCAGGTGGCCGGTGTCCTCGAGGTGGCCGGGCAGCGAGCCGACCGCGACGTTGCTCGAGACGCAGTCCATGAAGCGCCCGAGCCGGTACACGACGTAGGCGTCCTCGTTGTTCTCGCGCGAGCCCTTGTGCGTCAGGGCCGCGATGTCGGCCTTGACGCGATGCGTCGGAATCCCGGCGTCCACGAAGGAGCCGGCCGGATCGGACGTCGGGTCGGGTGTCTCGTTCACGGCGAGTACCTCCGGAGGTGGGGGCACGAAGGAGAGTGCGGGCGAACATACCCGCAAAGTCGCCGGAATCGAGGGGGAACTTTCACGGGCCTGACGCAGTCTTTGCTGGCCTGCCCGTCCCCGGTTAGGCATGCTGTCCACAGCGGCGTGCCACCTCGGCTCCCCAGCCCGGTGCGCCAGAAGAGGATCCGATGTTCGCGAAACACACGAGCATTCGAAGCACGAGGGCCGCCGCCCTCGTGGCCGCGCTGCTTTGCCTGGCGCTGGCCGGCGTGGTGCGCACCACCCACGCACAGGGCGCCGAAGGGCGCGACTACCGCAGGGGCGATCGTCCGGAGGCCGGCGAGCGCGCGCGTGGTCCGCGGACCGCGCCGGCTCCTTCGCCCTCCGGCGGAGACGGCGGCCACATGCGCCGGGGCGATGACGAGCGCGGCCGCGGTGGTTGGAGTGGCGGGGACCGCGGGGATCGCGGCGAACGCCGGTACCGCGGCGGTGGCCGGTCACACGATCGCGATCGCGGCGGCTATGGCGGCGGCTACCGCGAGTATCGCGGTCCGCGCCACGGTGGCGGCTACTACGGCGACGGCTGGCGTCATCGCGACTACCCGCGGCGCACCTACTGGCGTTCGCGGCCCGTCGTGCGGTTGCACGTCGGCTGGGGCTATCCGTTCTACTGCTCGCCGCGCTACCGCTATCGCGTCGTGCACCGGCCGCTGGTGCGTACGTACGTGCCCGAGATCCAGGTCGACAACTACCCGCCCGCGGGTTGCTACTACTGGGATCCCTACTGCCAGCGGTCGTTCGAGAACCTCGACGACTACACCGAGCACCTCGACGGCGCCGATCACGACGAGATCGTCGAGATCGTCGACGAGGACACGGGCGAATACGTCCGCACGCTGGAGATGTCGGGCGGGTACTGGAGCGTGAGGCGGTAGGACCCCACGTCGCGAACCGTACGGCGCCCGCTCCGGTTCTTCCGGCGCGGGCGCCATCGTTCCGGGGGCGCTGCCGCCGGCGGGCGGGACTTTCGGCCACTGGTGCTCCCGGCCGGAAGCGTTCAGTCTGCGCGCCATGCGCTCCCGAACGATCGCTCTGCTGCTCGCCTGCGCCTGCGCGGCCGCACTGGTCGCCGTGCCCGCACCCGCGTCCGCCGCGCGCCACGTGATCGTCGTCAGCCTCGACGGGCTGCGGCCGGACGTCGCGCTGCGCGCGGACATGCCCGCGTTCCGCGCGCTCATGCACCGCGGCGCGTTCACGATGTACGCGACCACGACCGACGTCGCGATCACGCTGCCCTCGCACACGTCCATGCTCACGGGCGTGCCGCCGGAGCAGCACGGCATCACCTACAACGCCGACCCGAGGCCGACGGACAAGCCCGCTCCCGACTGGCCGACGTTGTTCGAGATCGCGCACCGCGCGGGACTCTCGACCGCGATGGCCGTCGGCAAGAGCAAGTTCTCGGTGCTGTGCCCGCCACGCGCGCTCGACGCCTCGTTCGTGCCTCCGCCGGGGTCGGTGTACTCGGACTCCGCGGTGGCCGCGACCGCGGCGCGCTGGATCTCCACGCGCCGCCCGCGCGTGCTGTTCGTGCACCTGCCCGGGCTCGACGCGATCGGGCACGCGAAGGGTTGGGGCTCCGCGGAACAGGTCGCGGGAGCGGAGGCGGTGGACCGCGCCTTCGCGGTCGTGCTGCGCGCGGTCGCGCACGCCGGGCTCACCGACTCGACGCTGATCATCGTGAGCGCCGATCACGGTGGCGCGGGCAAGACCCACGGCGGCCTCGATGCACGCAGCCGCCTGATCCCGTGGCTCGCCGCGGGTCCCGGCGTGAAGCACGACTTCGATCTCGCGCTGCTGCCCGCCACGCAGGTGCGCACGGAGGACACGTTCGCGACCGCGGCGGCGTGGATGGGGCTCACGCCCGAGAAGCCCGTCGTGGGGCGGTCGGTGGACGAGATCTTCGAGGGACGCTGAAGCCCGCCGTCAGTCTTCCGCCCGGCGGAAGACGAGCACGGCGTTGTGCCCGCCGAAGCCGAACGCGTTCGACATCACCGCGCGAACGTCCGCCACGCGCGCCTTGTTCGGCACGTAGTCGAGGTCGCACTCGGGATCGGGCGTGTCGAGATTGATCGTGGGGTGCACGACGCCGTCCACGACTGCCAGGACCGACGCCACGGCCTCGATCGCCGCGGCCGCTCCGAGCGCGTGGCCGGTCATGGACTTGGTCGCCTGCACCATCAGGCGGTCCGCGTGCGAGCCGAACACCTCGCGGATCGCGCGCGTCTCGATCGGGTCATTGAGCGGCGTGGACGTGCCGTGCGCGTTCACCAGCGTGACGTCCGCGGGCTCGAGGCGAGCGTCGGCGAGCGCGGCGCGCATCGCGCGCACGGCGCCGCGTCCCGTGGGATCGGGCGAGGTGAGGTGGTGGCCGTCGGCGCTCGCGCCGTAGCCCGCCAGTTCGGCGAGCACGCGCGCGCCGCGGCGTGCGGCGTGCGCCTCGCTCTCGAGCACGAGCACGCCCGCGCCCTCGGCGATCACGAAGCCGTCACGGTCGGCCGAGAACGGGCGCGACGCGCGCGCGGGATCGTCGTTGCGCGTCGAGAGCGCGTGCAGCTGGCAGTAGCCGTCGATCGCGAACGGCGAGATCGTGGATTCGGTGGCGCCGGCGAGCGCGACGTCGCACCGCCCGCTGCGCACGAGGTCGAACGCGGTGCCGATGTTCGACGCGCCGGTCGCGCAGGCCGACGAGCATGCCAGGTTCGGTCCGCGGCAGCCGGTCTCCATCGCGATCACGCCCGCGGCGATGTCGGGGATGATCACCGGCACCGTGAGCGGCGCGAACCGGCCCGGGCCGCGTGAAAGGAACACGGCGTGCTCCTCCTCGAGCACGTCGAATCCACCGACGCCGGTGCCGACCACGACGGCGGCCCGCTCGCGCGCGTCGCCCTCCGGCAGCGCCGCGTGGGCGAGCGCTTCGTGCGCGGCCGCGAGCGCGAGCTGCGTGAAGCGCGCGGTGCGCTTGACCACCTTTGCCGGCAGCAGCGCGCGCGCATCGAAGTCGCGCACTTCACCCGCGATGCGGCTGCGCAGGGAAGAGGCGTCGAATCGAGAGATCGGCGCGATACCGGAGCGCCCGAGCCGCAGCGCCTCCCGGAACGCCGGAACACCCAGGCCGTTCGAGGCGCAGACGCCGAGTCCGGTGACGACGACGCGATGGGCCATGCCGGTCCTCCTGCGGGCGGAAACGGAGAACGCACGAAGGCGAAGGCGCCCTCGCCTTCGCGCCGCGAGTCAGGCCGGGCCGGCAAGACTCGACAGAGACGCCTACTTGCCGCCGAAGTAGAAGTGGAAGCCGATGTTCGAGACGCCGAAGTCCTCGCTCGTCAGCTCCGTGTACTTGCCGCCGGCCTGATCGGGATCCACCGACTTGAACAGCACGCCGTGCGCGGCCTGGATCGAGAAGCGATCCGTGAAGAAGTACTCGACGCCGAACGTGCCGCTGAGCCAGAACTGCGTGACCTTGTTGTTCGGGTCCGCGACGATCGGCTCCGGCGAGGAGGCGTACGTCACGCCCGGGCGGACGAAGACCTTGGCGTTGCCCGACTCGGCCGCGACGAGCGGCAGGCCGGCGTCGAAGACGAAGCCCGTCTGCGTGTCGCCGCCGTCCGGCGAGATGGACTGGAAGCCGATGCCGACGTCGCCGGCGACCTTGTCCGTGAACCACACGCGGCCACCGACCGGCGCTTCGGGACGGAAGTAGCCGAGGCCGTACTGGACCGGCGGCGGCGAATGCGGGGGCCGCGGAGACCGCGACCAGGGCGAGCGCGAACAGCGCGTTCTTCTTGAAGGACATGCGAGCTCTCCTTGCAGTGGGTTTCTCGGGAAGTGGGGCAGTGAAGCAGGCGGCTCCTGCCGCGCGTGGCCTGTGATGCGGGGTGGCACACACGAGATTCGAATGGAGTTGATTTGAATAGGTTCTGAACGTCTCCTGAAACATACCCTGAAATCTTTCGAAAGAGCCGGTGACGGCCCGGCGCCTCCGGCTGGCGGGGAATCCACGCGGCGGCAAGATGCCGGCATGACGCACGACGTGATCATCGTGGGCGCGGGCATCGCGGGGCTGGCGCTCGCGCGCGAACTGCACGAACGCGGGCACGGGCCGCTCGTGCTCGAGCGTTCGCGCGGCGTCGGTGGACGGTGCGCGACCCGGCGCGTGGACGACCGGCCCGTGGACCACGGCGTCGCGTTCCTGCACGGACGCGATCCGCGCTTCCTCGCCGCGCTCGACGCGGCCGTGCCGACGGGTGGTGCGATCGAAGGGTGGCCGATCGTCCGCGACGGCGACGGCACGCCGTGCCAGCCTCGCGCGTTCGGCGAGCAGGGGCGGCGCCTCGCCTTGCGCGCCGGCGTGAACACATTCGCGAAGTCGCTCGCGCGCGGCACGAACGTGCGGACGAACGCCGTGCACGCCGTCGCCAGCTCGCACCGAACGCGGCCGCGGGCGGACGCTGGGAGGTGGCGATCGAGGGCGGTGAGCGGCTGCGCGCACGCGCCCTCGTGATCACGCAGCCCGCGCCCGGAGTGAAGGCGCTGATCGAGCCGCTCGCCGCGGGCGAGGACGAACTGCGCGAACTGCTGCCCCTGCTCGGACTCGTGCACCCGGTGCCCTGCCTCACGGTGATCGCGCGATACGGGAAGGCGGACGGTTTCCCCGTCTGGGACGCCGCGTATCCCGAGGACACAGCGCGATCGTCCAGGTGGCGCTGAACGACTCGGCCAAGCGCGGCGCGGGCGCGGCACCCACGCTCGTGATTCAGGCCAGACCGAAATGGTCGCGCGCGCATCTACAGGACGCGCCCGAGGGGGGGCGCGTCTGCTTCTCGACGAAGCCGTGCGCCTCTGGGGCGCCGCGGGGGTAGAGCGCCCGAAGTCACATAGGCGCACGCCTGGCGTCACGCGCGCGTCGCGACGGGATCCGAACTCGCCGCGCCGTTGCTGCGACCTCTGGCCGGCGGGCCGTTGCTCGGGGTCGCCGGTGACGGCTTTCACGAAGCCGGCGGCGTCGAGGGAGCGTCTTCGGGCGCCTCGCTCGCCGCACGACTCCACCACGCACTCGTCATCACGTCTGAAACCGTCACCGCGCGCCTTCACGTGCGCGAAGGAGCCTTCGTGGCGCTTTCTCCCGAACTCATCGATTCGATCTTCGAAGCCGAAGCCGACCACGAATGCGGCGGCGTCGGTGAACAGAAGGTCTGCGTGCGCATCGTCGCGATCGCCGAACTGCCGAGCCGCTTCGGGCGCTTCCAAGTGGTCGCGTTCTGGAACAACCGCGATTCCAAGGACCACATCGCGATCCTCCACGGCAACTCCATCGGCCGCGAGGACGTTCCGACGCGCGTGCACTCGGAGTGCCTCACCGGTGACGCGCTCGGTTCGCTGCGCTGCGACTGCCGCGACCAGCTCGAGGTGGCGCTGCAGCGGATCGCCGAGGAGGAGTGCGGCATGGTGCTCTACCTGCGGCAGGAGGGGCGTGGCATCGGCCTGCTGAACAAGCTGCGCGCGTACGCCTGCAGGATCGCGGCTCGACACCGTCGAGGCGAACCTCGCGCTGGGTTTCCGCGACGACGAGCGCGAGTACTCGATCGCCGCGCACATGCTGCACAGCCTGAAGGTGAAGTCCATCCGGCTGCTCACGAACAGTCCGAAGAAGGTCGAGGAGCTCGTGAAGCACGGCGTGCAGGTGAGCGGCTGGCTGCCGCACGTGATCCCGCCGAACGAGCACAACCGTTTCTATCTCGAAGGTCGAAGCGCGACCGCTCGGGCCACTGGCTCGACGCGATCGGCAAACTGCACCTGCCGAGCAGGAGAAGAAGTCCGTGGGAAGGAGCCTGATGAGGCCCACGGTCAAGCTGGGAACGAAGTTCTGGAAACGAGCGGCTCGCGCCGCGTTGCGCGTGCACGCCGACGACACGCGGAAGGGCAGCGCACGCCGTACGTCTCTGCACCTGCTCGGCGTCGCGTCGCTCGTGCTCATGGACGGCGGCTCGGAGGACGAGGCGGTCGCGGCACTGCTCCACGACACGCTCGAGGACCATCCGGAGGACGTGACGCCGGCGATGCTGGCCCGGCGCTTCGGGGCGAGGGTGCGCGACATCGTCGAGCTGCACCGACACGGAGCCGGGTTACGCCGGTGGCGAGAAGGCGCCGTGGCGCGAGCGCAAGGAACGCTACGTCGCGCATCTCGCCCACGTGCTCCGCAGGCGCCCGCCGTGGCGCTCACCGACAAGCTCTACAACGCGCGCGACCTGCTCGCCGACGTCCGCCGCGAAGGCGCGAAGACCTCGAAACGCTTCAACGCCGGTCCGGCCGACCAAGTCTGGTACCTGCGCTCGGCTCGAGCGCGCGCAGCACGCGGGGCAGACCGGTGCGATCATCGAGGAACTGAACGCGTCGTCGCGGACCTCGCGCCCTCGTCGAGAAGAGCCCGCCGAAGATCAGCGGCGCGATTCTTCGCCCGCGTCACGTCGTAGCGCGCGAACTCGCCCCACGCGCCGGACGAATCCGCCGACTCGAGCAGGAAGCGCCACGCGTCGCGCCGCCGGTCGTAAGTGAAGCGGTCGCGGAACGGCCGTCGGCGTAGGCGAACGTCAGCTCGAGCGTGTCGCCGCGGATGGCGCTCGCTGTGCGGCACCGAGTACGCGGCGCCGAAGCTGTCCATCCAGAGTGCGCGATCACGTGGTGCCCTGCGCTGTCGCAACCGATCAGCACGCGGGCCTGTATCCCGGCGGCACATGCACGTCCTTCATGTGCAGCTCGACGAAGCGCCTGGCGTAGTGCGCGCACGTTCGTCATCGTGTACGTCAGCATGCTCGCCGAGCACGGCGCCGTTCATCGTCCAGCGCCGTTGAACACCGAGCCGATCGAGCAGCGACTCCCACGGGGTTGCCGAACGCGCCCGTGGGGACGAACGTACCCACGAGCGCACTCGTGATCACCACTCCGGCGAGGCCGGCGAGCTTCGTCGCGCCGCGCATCATCGCAACAGCGTGAGCCGCCGCGTCGCCGTCTGTTCGGGCGTGCTCAGCCGGTAGAAGTAGACGCCCGCGCTCTGCGCCTGCCCCTCGCCGTCGCGGCCGTCCCACGTGTACTGGTGCGGGCCCGCCGCGAGCGTGCCGCTCACGAGCGTGCGCACGTGGCGGCCGTGCACGTCGTACACCGCCAGTTCGGCGTGGGCGCGGCGCGGCAGTTCGAAACGCAGCAGCGTGCGCGCGAAGGCCGGGTTCGGCACGCTCGCGTGCAGCACCAGTCCGTCCCGGCCCGCACCGCCTTCGACGTCCGCCAGCGGCGGCGCCGGCACGTAGCCGCTCAACCGCACGGCGTCGAGATTCCAGCCGCCGTAGTTGACCGAGCCGTCGCTCTTCAGCGTCCAGCGCACCTTGACCGCGCGGTTGCCGTCGGCGAGCGACGAGATGTCGATCTCCTGCGGCGTCCACGCGGCATCGAGCGTGTTCGCGCCCGAGGCGCTCTCCCAGACGGTCGTGCCGTTGACCTGCACGCGCGCGTAGTCCCACGCGAGCGAGTTGGAGCGCTCGATCGCCAGCTTGCGCACGAAGTGCAGCTTCACGCCCGTGGCGAGCGAGCAGTTCACCGCCGGGCTCTCGAACCAGGTGTTGGCGTTGTTCTCGTAACGGCCGAGCACGGCGCCGAGTCCCGAGATGTCGGTGCCCGCGAACTTCGTGCCTTCGAACGCCGCGGCCGGGTCTTCGGTCAGCGCATAGGGCGTCGAGACCTGCCAGTCGTCGAGCGTGCCGCCGTGCGTCCAGCCGGGTGCGCCGGTCTCGAATCCTTCGGCGAACAGCGTCTCGCGCGTGGCGACGGTGAACGTGTGCACGCTCGCCGGCGCGTTGGCCGGACTGAACGCGTNGCAGGCGCACGCCTGGCGCCACGCTCGCGTCGCGACGGGTTCCGAACTCGCCGCGCCGTTGCTGCGGCCGATGCCCGGCGGAGTGCTGCTCGGGGTGGCCGGCGACGGCTTCCACGAAGCCGGCGGCGCCGAAGGGGCCTTCCTTTCGGGGCTGGCGCTCGCAGCGCGGTTCCATCACGCACTCGTCACGCACATCTGACTCGACCACGCCGCACCCACGGCGCGCGCCGACCGCGCGCGCGGAGGAACTCCCGTGTCACTGTCCGCCGAACTCATCGACCAGATCCTCAAGCGCGAAGCCGACCACGAATGCGGCGGTGTCGGCGAACAGAAGGTGTGCGTGCGCATCGTCGCGATCGCCGACCTGCCGAGCCGCTTCGGCCGCTTCCAGGTGGTGGCGTTCTGGAACAACCGCGACGGCAAGGACCACATCGCGATCCTCCACGGCAATCCCATCGGCCGAGAGAACGTGCCGACGCGCGTGCACTCGGAGTGCCTCACGGGTGACGCGCTCGGGTCGCTGCGCTGCGACTGCCGCGACCAGCTCGAGGTCGCGCTCCAGCGCATCGCGCGCGAGGAGTGCGGCATCGTGCTCTACCTGCGGCAGGAGGGACGCGGCATCGGCCTGATGAACAAGCTGCGCGCGTACGGGCTGCAGGACCGCGGGCTCGACACGGTCGAGGCGAACCTCGCGCTCGGTTTCCGTGACGACGAGCGCGAGTACTCGATCGCCGCGCACATGCTGTTCTCGCTCGGCGTGAAGTCCATCCAGCTGCTCACCAACAACCCGAAGAAGGTCGAAGAGCTGACGCGGCTCGGCGTGAAGGTGAGCGGCCGGCTGCCGCACGTGATTCCGCCGAACGAGCACAACCGCTTCTATCTCGAAACGAAACGCGACCGCTCGGGCCACTGGCTCGACGCGATCGGAAAACCGCACCTGCCGGAGCAGGGAGAGGAAGTCCACGTGGAAGGAGCCTGATGAGGCCCACGGTCAAGCTGGGAACGAAGTTCGAACGCGCGCTCGAGCTCGCGCTGCGCGTGCACGCCGACGACACCCGGAAGGGCAAGCGCACGCCGTACGTCTCGCACCTGCTCGGCGTCGCGTCGCTCGTGCTCATGGACGGCGGCTCGGAGGACGAAGCGGTCGCCGCGCTGCTGCACGACACGCTCGAGGACCATCCGGAGGACGTGACGCCGGCGATGCTGGCCCGGCGCTTCGGCGCGAGGGTGCGCGACATCGTCGTGAGCTGCACCGACACGGAGCCGGGCTTCGCCGGCGGCGAGAAGGCGCCGTGGCGCGAGCGCAAGGAACGCTACGTCGCGCACCTCGCCCACGCTTCGAAAGGTGCCCGCCGCGTGGCGCTCGCCGACAAGCTCTACAACGCGCGCGACCTGCTCGCCGACGTGCGGCGCGAGGGGGCGAAGACGTGGAAGCGCTTCAACGCCGGTCCGGCCGACCAGATCTGGTACCTGCGTTCGGTCCTGAAGGGCATGCGCGAAGCGGGACAGAAGGGCGTGCTCATGGAGGAGTTCACGCGCGTCGTGGACGACCTCGCGAAGATCGCCGGAGTCGGCGCGCGACGTTGAACCTCCGGCAGTGCGCCGGACGTTTCACCGCAGCAGCGTGAGCCTCCGCGTGAGCGAGCGATCCGGCGTGGAGAGCCGGTAGAAGTAGACACCCGCGCTCTGCGCGATCCCCCCGCCGTCGCGGCCGTCCCACGTGTACTCGTGCGGTCCCGCCGCGAGCGCGCCGCTCACGAGCGTGCGCACGTGCCGGCCGTGCACGTCGAACACCGCCAGCTCGGCGTGGGCGCGGCGTGGCAGCTCGAAGCGCAGCAGCGTGCGCGCGAACGCCGGATTCGGCACGCTCGCATGCAGCACCGGTCCATTCCGGCCCGCGCCGGCTTCGACGTCCGCCAGCGGCGGCGCCGGCACGTAGCCGCTCACGCGCACGGCGTCGAGGTTCCAGCCGCCGTAGTTGACCGAGCCGTCGCTCTTCAGCGTCCAGCGGATCTTGACCGAGCGGTTGCCGTCGGCGAGCGACGAGATGTCGAGGTCCTGCGGTGTCCACGCGGTGTCGAACGTGTTCGTCGCGGACGAGCTCTCCCACACCGTCGTGCCGTTGACCTGCACGCGCGCGTAGTCCCACGCGCCTCCGTTCGAACGCTCGATCGCCAGCTTGCGCACGAAGTGCAGGTGCGTGCCCGTCGAGAGCGAGCAGTTGACCGCGGGCGACTCGAACCACGTGTTGCAATTGTTCTCGTAGCGTCCGAGTACGGTCCCCAAACCGGTGATGTCCGTGCCCGCGAACTTCGTGCCCTCGAACGCCGCGGTCGGGTCCTCCACCAGCGAGAACGGCGTCGAGACCTGCCAGTCGTCGAGCGTGCCGCCGTGCGTCCAGCCCGTCGCGCCCGTCTCGAAGCCTTCGGCGAAGATCGTCTCGCGGACGGCCACCGTGAACGTGTGCACGGCCGCCGGAGCGTTCGCCGGATGGAAGGCGTGCCGGCCCGCGTCGTCCTTCGCGCTCAGCCAGTACGAAACCGTCGCGTGCGACTGCGCCGGAATGTAGGCATGCCAGCGGTTCGGCGTCGCGGTCGCGGTGAGCGGCGTGCTCGACCAGGCGCCACCCGCCGACCAGTTCAGGCGCAGCGAATCGGTCACCAGCGGCGAAATCGGCGAGATGTCCGCGACGACCTCGTACGGCGTCGTCGTGTTCTCGGTGTTCGCGAGCGGCGTGTGCGTGATGAAGAAGTCGCGCGGGCTCGCGACCTGCGCCACGGTCGCGAGTCCGGCCATGATCGTCTCGGCGCCGAACACCGGCTGGTTCCAGGCCACCGAGTCGCACGTCTGGTGGTAGCACGGATAGGACGGGTACTCGTTCTCGATCGCGAGGAACGCCGAGTAACCCGCGTTCTGGAACGGCACGTGGTCGGAGCCCCAGCTCCCGATGACGATGTTCGTCGCGATGCTCGTGAACTGCGCGCACGCGTCGTTCATGACGTTCATGAGCGGCAGGTACGCGGTCTCGCCCTCGATGTCGATCTTGTTCTGCACGTTCTTCCAGCCGATCATGTCGAAGATGACCGCGCCGACGATCGTGTCGCCGCGCGCGGCGGCCGCGGTCGCGTAGTGCTGCGAGCCGTACAGCCCCTGCTCCTCGCCCGTGAAGACGACGAAGCGGATCGTGTTGCGGAACGAATAGCCGCGCAGGATGCGCGCGATCTCGAGCAGGCCGGCGACGCCGCTGGCGTTGTCGTTCGCGCCCGGCGCGAGCGTGGCCGACGTGGGCGAGGTCGAGTCGAGGTGGGCGCCGAGGATCACGACCTTGCCCGGTGAGTCGGTGCCCGGCAGCGTGGCCACGACGTTGCGCGCGGTGGTCGAGCCGAACGTGTACGGGTCGTACTGGACGTCGGTGTAGCCCAGCGCCTGCAGGCGCTCGAACGCCCACTGCTCGGCCTGATCGCAGAGCGCCGTCGGCGTGGACCGCGTCGTGAACGTGACCGGCAGCCCGCCGACCGTGGTCGCGCGGCCGTTGCCCATGTCGCGGATCCAGTTCATGAAGTTCGTGCTCGACACCTGCGCGACCATGCCCGGAATGCTCGGGGCGAACGTGGTCGCGGTGGCTTTGTCCGTGGCGGGTGTGCGGCCGGGGAGCACGACGATCGGCGTCTCCGAAAGCACCTTGTGCGCGTGCGGCCCGTGGTGCGCCTGCTCGGGCAGCTCGCCGTCGGAAAGCGCGATCGCATCGCGTCCGCCGCTCCTGAGGAGCGAGGCGCCGGCCTTTTCGACCTCGGCGGCGTCGAGTGAAAGCTCCGGCGCATTCGCGCCGCGCTCGCGGATGAGCGTGACCGTTCGTCCGGTCGGCACGTTCAAGGGACCCTCGATCCGGAAGCCCGCCGAGCGCAGCGCTGCCGCCGAGCGCTCGTCCGCGACGATCACGGCGTCGGGGAAGCGGTCGAGCAGCGTCGCGCCGGTCGCGTGGGCGTCGGACAGCGTGCGGCCGTCGAGCCAGGCGACGTGCAGCGTGGCCGGGGGAGCGGCGTGGACGAGCGTGGCGAGGGCGAGGAACAGCGCGGTCAGGACCGTCACGGGGATGCGGCGCGGCATGAGAGGACTCCGGCGAGGTTCGGGCGGCACGAGGGACGAACCGTGAGACTGGGAGCCTGCGCGGACGGGAAGGCGGAATCAAGGGGGGAAAGTCGTCGCGACCGGCGGCCCCGCGCTTGCCCCGCGACCCGCGAAGCGCGAAGGTGGGCACCTCCCTGTCTGACCGGCCGGGGCGCCTCGGCGCTCCGCACCGGCCCCGCGCGAGCGGCTCCCTGGATCCCGCCGGCCTTCCGGCACTCGCTGTCCCACCGCATGCGGCCGGCCCCGCCGTCGCGTGCCAGCAAGAGGAAGACTCGGATGAACGCCAGACATTCGCTGGGCCTCGTCGCGCTCGTCGCGCTGACACTGTGTGCTTCGCACCCCCGTCCCGCGCAGGCGTGGACGACCGGCAGCACCGCGCACTGGTACTCGTCGCACCCGATGATCTCGGGCACCGTCGCCGCGGTGAACGACCGCCAGCTGGTCGTGAACACCGACCAGGGCGAGCAGGTCGTGCTCGTGATGGACTCGCACACGATGGCGTTCCGCGACCTGGCCGCCGGCATGACCGTGCGCGTGGACTTCGCGGCGCACGAGAACTGCCGCCTGTACGCCGAGCGCGTCTGGGCCGTGCGCGGCGACGCGCCGGCCGCGCGTTCACAGGCCTACGCCAACGCCCGCCACGACGCCGACGCGCGGAAGAAGCCGGCCGCCGCGGCGCGCGCGAACGGCGCCGCCGCACCCGCTCCGGACATGAACATGAATGCGCCGCGCGCGACGTTCGCGTGGGAATCGTCGATCCGCCCCATGATCGCCGGCCGCGTGGTGAGCGCGAACGACCACCTGCTGATCGTGGACACCGAGCAGGGCCAGCGCGTGGGCGTGGTGATGGACTCGCACACGCTCGTGCCCGGCGAAGTCGGCCCCGGCGTCGCGATCCGCGCGCAGTACCGCCACATGGACGACGGCCGCTACCTCGCGCAGCGCGTGTACGCGATTCCCGAGAGCGCCGCCGAGCGCGAGCAGGCCTACGCGTGGTCGCGTGACCGCAACCTCGCGCTCGACCCGGCGACGGTGGACTGCGCGCAGGCGAACGTCGCGATGCGCGAGGCCGCGCCGAAGCCCGCGCCCGTCGTGACGCCGGCTCCGGCCGCGCCCGCGCCCGCGCCGCCGGCCCCGACGCCCGCGCCGCCCGCGCCGAGCAAGACCGAGCGCGCGCTCGTCGAGAGCGGCAAGATCGAGCTGGAAGACGTGTACTTCGACACGGGCAAGGCGACGCTGCTGCCCGCGAGCGAGCGCACGCTCAACGAGGCCGGCGCCGCGCTCGAGAAGCATCCCGAGCTGAAGGTCGAGGTCGGTGGCCACACCGACTCGCGCGGTTCGCGCCCGATGAACGTGCGGCTGAGCCAGGCGCGCGCGGAGTCGGTGCGTGCGTACCTGCTCGAGCACTTCAAGATCGCGCCGGGCAACGTGACCGCCAAGGGCTACGGCCCGCCCGCGAACGGCGTCGTCGAGAAGTCCGACGCCGAGCGCCAGCACAATCGCCGCGTGGAACTGAACGTCATCAAGTAGCGGGTCGGGTTTCGGTCGCGACGCCCGCGGGAGCGCATCGGCTCCCGCGGGCGTTGTCTTGTCCCCGGGCGACGAGCGGACCCGCCGCGCCGCCCCGACCGGGCGTTCGCCGCCGGGCGGCCAGTTCCGCACTCCCTCGTGGTGGAAAACCTTGCAGCGCGCCGGGGCGGCCGGCCGCAGGCGGCCGCCGTGTGCCGCCCACGAGACCCCGCTCCCGGCGCAACGTCCGTGTTCGCCGTCACTCCTCGCCGCCGATCGGGTGCGGGCGGCCGCGACATCGGGGCGCGGCTAAGCCGTTGGCCCGGCGCATTCGGGCGCGGGCCGGGGCGCAGGAAATGGCGAACCGCGGCGCGAAGTCGCGGCCGGAATCGCAAGCCGAATGCGCCATGGGCGCCCGGGGTGCGGGGGCGCGCGACAGGGCGGAGCAGAAGGGTCCGGGTCTTGCAGAGGAGCCCGCGTCCCCGCCCGTCTCACGACACGCCAGCACGTAAGGAGCGACTGATGGCCCCCCTGCTCAGGAACCTGCTCGGAAACGCCACGAAGGACCGCGAACTCACCGACGGACTGCGCGCCGTCCTGCAGGAGATGCAGGAGGAACGCGCGCGCTACGAGGCCGTGCTCGAAAAGGTTCGCGCGTCGTCCGAGCATCTCGGGACGCTCGGCGAGCCGATCGCGCGTGCCGAGAGCGGCGTCGAAGGCGCGAGCGCCCGGATCGCGGAACTCGAGCAGCGGCTTTCGGCCATGGTCCAGCTGGTGCCGAAGCTCGAGACCATGGACGAGCGCGTCGAGAGCCTGGCCGAGGGACAGCGCCGCGCGAGCGCGCAGGTCGTCGAGGCGCTCGAGCAGGCGCAGGGCCTGCGCGCGAACTTCGAGGAGATGGGCGCCAAGATCGAGCGGGCCGAAGCGCTGCGCGACCGGCTCGAGAACTTCCTCGAGGTCGAGAAGCCGTTCCAGCAGGTGCGTGACGACGTCGGCGCGCTGCGCGGACAGATCGAGGGCACGAACGACCAGCTGAGCAAGTTCCGCCAGCAGCACGAACGGCTGCTCGACGCGCACAAGCTCGCGATCACCAAGATGGAAGCGCTCGACCGCCGTCGCGAGGAGCTGAGCCGCGACCTGCAGGACAAGGAGCGCCGCGTCGCCGCCGTGTCGCAGTCGGTGCGCGGGCTGGACGGGGTGCAGACGACGATCGACGACTTGAAGCGCCAGATCGGCACGCTCAAGGCGCTCGGCGATTTCGTGGCGCAGAAGAACGCCGCGCTCGAGGCGCAGCGCGACTCGATCGACAGCGCGCTGTCGCGCACCGAAGGCCTCGACCGCGCCCTGCGCAACGTGGACGCCGGCGTGCGCCAGCTGCAGGCGAACGAGTCGGCGCTGAACGCCATGCAGGACCAGGTCGCGTCGCTGCAGTCGCTGCACGAGACCGTGATCGAGCGTTCGCGCGAGATCGGCCAGCTGCAACGCGAGACCGACGAGCGCGCGCGCGACATGCGCGCCGAGCTGGCGTCGGCGCAGGAGGCGCTGCAGAAGGCGGTGACGCGTTTCGAGTTCGAGGCGCACGGCGTCGAGACCGTGAGCCAGCGCGTGACCGACGTGCGCGCGGCGCTGTCGGAGTTCGAGTCGCGCTTCAACGGCCTCGCGGAGTCGAACCACACCGTGAACGCGCTCGAGACGCGTACGCAGGCCGTGTCGGGCCAACTGCAGGCGATCGCGGCCGAGGTCGAGCGCATTCGCACGGAATCGGCGCGGCTCGAGGACGTGCGCCGCGGGCTGGACGAGGTCGCGCTCGTGGCCGCCGCGACCGTGGCCAAGGTGAACCGGATCGAGGAGTCGCGCCCGGCGATCGACGCGGCGCTCGGCGAGCTGGGGCAGCTGCGCGGTTCGCACGCGCGCGTGAAGGACGCGCTCGAGCAGACGCAGCTCGCGCACGACGAACTCGTGCGCGCGCACGCCGGCCAGCAGCAGACGCGCGAGTGGCTCACGGCGGTCGAGCAGAGCGTGGCGGCGCTGCGCGCGCAGTTCGCCGAGATCGAGGCGATGGCGCCGGTCGTGGACCACGCGCAGGAGCAGACGCGGCAGGTGCGGCATTCGCTCGAGACGATCGAGACGCGCCGCGCCTTCGTGGAAGAGCTGCAGTCGCGGCTGACCACGCTCGGCACGCTGGGTGGCCAGCTGGACGAGCGCGGCCGCCAGCTGCTGGCGCGCATGGAAGCCGCCGAGCAGCGCTTCGAAGGACTGTCGTCGCAGTCGGAGGAAGCCGCGCGCACGAGCAAGGTGGTCGCCGAGACGGCGGCCGCGCTGCAGGGCGCGGTGCGCGACGCGGAAGACGCGCGAGCGAAGGCCGCCGCCGCCGAGTCGCGTTGCGAGTCGGTCGAGGCGCTGGCCGAGCGTGCGCGGACTCTGAAGCAGGAGTTGGAGCAGCGGCATCGCGCGCTCGAGACCGCGAAGCAGGACCTGCAGCAGGCGTCGGCGCTGCGGCAGGAAGCCGCGGACTCGGCGCAGCAGCTGGACGAGCTGGCGAACCGGCTGGCCGAGGCACTGCGTGCGGCATCGGAGCGGCAGGCGCAGCTGGCCACGCTCGCGACGCAGCTCGAGCGGCGTTCGGAGGAACTGCTGCCCGTGGAGCAGCGGCTCGACGGCTTCGAGCAGCGCATGGCGAAGTGGGACCTGGTCGAGCAGGACGTGGCGCGTTCGCTGGAGCAGCTGTCGGCTCGGCAGGGGACCGTGGACGCCGTGCAGGCCGATCTCGAGCGCATGTTCGCGATGGCCGAGAGGACCGCGATGGAAGTGCGCGAGATCACGTCCACGACGCGCGAGGTGGCGGACAGTCGCAAGCAGCTCGATGCGGTGATGAGCCGGCTCGAGGAAGTGCGCGAGATGTCCACGGCGATCGAGGAGCGCAAGCGCCAGACCGCGAAGGCCGAGGAGCGCCTTGCGCGCGCCGAGGCGTTGCTGGTGGACGTGCAGTCGAGCCTCGAGTCGCTGCAGGGCCAGAAGGTGCTGGTGGACCAGGCCGTGCAGAAGACCGGATCGCTGAAGACGCTGCTGCGCCAGGCGGAGGACATGGTCGAGCACCTGCGCGAGGAGCGCGAGCTCGTCGGCCGCATGCGCATGGCGGTCGGGGACGTGCGGCTGGTCGAGGACGACTCCGACGTCGCGGTGGCGGAGGACGAGGACGACGAGCCGATGGCGCGGGCGGCCTGACGGTCGTCAGAGGAGGCACAGCCTCGAAAGTACGACCCGCGGGGGCGAAGGTGCTCCCGCGGGTCTTCGCATTCGGGTCGCCGCCTGAGCTGACGAACGACTGATCGAAGGTCGGCAGGGCCGGACTGGAGCGATCGGTCCGCTTACAGGTGCCTCAACGCACCACGCCCTCACTCCCCGAAACGATACAGTCCCGATCGCGCCTGCCAGCCGTCCTGGTAGAACGTCCCGAAAGCCGATGCCTCGTCCGGCAGTCCGAACGCGGCGGTGAAGACGCCGCGCCCCCGCGCCTGCCACGTGCCCGAAGCGGACTGATGGTGGTGCCCGGAGTAGGTGAACACGGTGAAGAGATTTGCGCTCTTCCCCGTGAACGGGACGGTCATGAAGCCGGGCCCGGTGGCCTTGCGCTTCTTGCGTTCCCCGTTGCCCCGGACCTCGGCCTGCACCACTTCGGTCGCGAGCGGCAGCCGAAGTCGCCAGGCATTCGGGCCGCGGCGTTGCACTCGCACGTCGACGAACTCGGCCATGGGGTCGGTGGCCAGGATGCGCGCGCGATCCGTGCGCTTGTTCGAGTACCAGCTACCGATCTGCAGGTACTCGAGCTTTCCCTGCATGCGCGGGTCCGCCGATGTGCCGGGTACCTGCTCGGCATGCGCCCACCAGAACGCCATCGGAGTGGGGCCGTCACCGTGCGCTCGAACGCCATCCACCACGAACGTGTCCGCGAGGATGAAGCACAGGCTGCCCACGGCGTAGGAAGCGTAGCGCGGGTCCTTCGCCACGAGCGCCGCGACGGCCGAATCGTCCTTCGCGTACTCGCTGGCGAGGATGAAGCGGTAGCCATCGGGCAATCGCGTGCGCACGGAGGCAGGATCGAACAGATGATCCCTGCACAGTTCGCATTGCACGCCGCTCTGTTCCGCCTGGCTGACGGCGCCCGGCTTGAGATCGCCGTAGCGCGAGTCGGCGGCGAAGGCGGAGAGGGCCACGGACAACCCGAGAGCGGCTAGCAGGGCGAGTCGGATCTTGTGTGCGAGCATCGCGGGACACTAGCGAGGGGCGCGCGGAGGTCGCAAGGCTGTTGGTGCGGCGGGCAGGGGACGTGTGTGGGAATCCCGGTGCCGAGCGGCTTGAGAGGTGATGGCCGGTGCCGACGGAGCCAAATCGGGCGGTCTCGAAATCGCGGACGAGTACTAACGACACAATTCCGAGCTGCTACCGAATAGGGCGTCGCCAACGCATAAACACAAGAGCCCGTGGGCCTTTCGAGGCCCGCGGGCTCGGTGCTATGGTCCCGCCCGGAAACCGCTGGGAGCGGGTTGGAGCGGGGATGCTGTAGCCGGATTTGTAGCCAACGCCAGCCTGCAACCCGATCCTGATGACTCAGGAAGAGAGGGCGCCCGTACTGTGCCATTCACCGTGGCTTGGCGGTCAGCTGTTGAGTGCTGACCGACGTTGCGGGCGCGGACGCTCATTCTCGGAGGTGGCGGGATGTCTCTACGCATGGCCGTGCGATCTCTACCTCGACTCTGCTGGACTGTGTCATGGCTTGGCATCGTGCTGCTCGGAGCCTGCCTCGCATCGTGTGGCAAGGCCAAGCGCATCGAAGGACGGGTCGTCAGCGAGTCGGGAGAACCACTCGCCGGCGTGAAGGTCCAAGTCGTCAATTCCGCATTCATGGCGACCACGAATCAGAGTGGACGTTACTCGCTCGACTACGCCCCCGGCACTCTTCAGGTGGCCTTCGCTCAGGACGGTCGGTTCACGGACACCTTGAACCTCAGCCTGTCGCAGAAGAGCTACTTCCCGGCCGCGGAGGTGCGCCTCTTGAGGATCCCCGCTGAGCCTGGCGTGGTCTGGGTCTCGCCCAAAGGCTACGTTGCGCTTTCGGCTGCAGAGGTGCAGGCCATCGTGGTGCGTCCGGGGCGAACCATCTTCGACCGCGAGGTCCAGACCTTCAAACCCGCGGGTGAGCCCACGATCGTGAGCGATCGCGCTCCGCGATTCCTCGATACCACGCCTGCCGGGCTGGCGTTGGTCAAGCTGGATGAGGGCGGGAAGATCGCCACGGCTTCCTACGGGTCATTTGGCCTCGACTCAAATGTCGAGTCGGACCGATGCGAGGAGACAGTTCGGCGGCGTGCAGAGACATGCGTCGAGCGGACGGCGCCCCTGGAGCCTGGCGACTACGTGTTCACGACGTTCTCTTCGTCCATGGTCAGGAAGCCAACTGGTACTTGCTACTACTTCCGAGTCGTTCCTGAAGCAGCAGCGTCCCCGACGGCGCCAACGGGCTCCGGAGTTCCCGCTGCGGGGGGCTCGGCGGCGCCGGTCTCCTATGCCGGGCACTGGACGTGGGATGCCGGCGAAGAGGGCTCGGCTGACTGGGTGCTGCGTCAGAGTGGTTCGGCGGTAGAGGGCCGCCTGGAGTGGCAGGACGGCAGCGAGCAATCCCGATGGGCCGAAGTGCGTGGCTCGGTGAGCCCGGACGGGAGTATCACGCTCGATGAAACGAAGGCCGGTGTCGGTGACGCCGTGGAGCGTGCCACCGGTCGCTACTCGGGGCGCATGGACGCCAGCGGCATGATCGTTGGAACCCAGAGTTTCACTGACTCCAATTGGAAGAATGAGTGGAAACTCACGCGGTCGGGTCCGCAATAGCTCGGCTCGCACGGGAGAACTTCGACGACGAGGTACGCAGGATCTCGAAATTCACGGCCGCATTGCTTGGCGTGGATCGGCCCCCGGTCGTCGCTCCGCCGCCAGCACGGCGTTCGTCGAGGATGCGCCGCCTCTAAGGGACGATCTCGGATCCCCCTTGGCCACGTGCCCACAAGCAGTTCCACTCTCCGAAGTCAGTGTCCACATCCGTACCCAACCCCGCCCCGCCGACTTTCGGAATCCCCGCAAACTCGTACAAGCGCGCCCGCGGAGAGGTGCCGGAGCGGTTGAACGGGGCGGTCTCGAAACGGGAAACGCCCAAGTTGCTGACGAGATCTACAAGACGTGTCGCCACTTGTATCTACATGAAAGCCCACGGGGTTGCGGCCCCGT
>JBGANH010000056.1:0-17871 GCA_044222365.1 Candidatus Eiseniibacteriota bacterium | reverse complement strand
CAGGTCGTGCACGGTCACGGCGTAGCGCTCGTTCTGCGCGAGCGTGAAGCGCAGCGTGGTGCTGGCGCGGAACGGATTCGGCGCGGCCGCGCTCAGCTGGCGCGGCGCGGGCGCGTCGTCCGCCACGTCGAGCGCCGTCGTGTTGCGGAAGTTCCAGAAGTCGGTCCGGAAGGTCTGGTTGCCCCCGCCCTGGCTGATGATCGCCATCACCACGCTCACCAACTGCCCGTTGCCGCCCTTCAGCGTGCTGATGGGATCAAGCACACCGTTGCCGCCGGGGAACACGCTGTTGTCGTCGACGAAGCTCGAGAGCGGGATCGAGACCTTCTGCCAGCCGCCACCCGCGATCGCGCCGGGCCCGGTCGGGCTCACGACGAGGTTGTACTGGAACTCCTCGTCCGTGCTGTTGTCGCCGTTGTCGTCTTCCTGAAGGTTCACTTCGAGCGTGTAGCGCTGGCCGGCGTCGGGGTTGATCCAGAACTCGAAGTTCGTCTTGCCGCTCAGGTCGATCGGGAACGTGCGACCGAAGCCGCCGATGTAGCCGTTCGGGCCGCCGTAACCCACCGACAGCGACGCGCCGCAACCGTCCTGGGGCGGCAGCTGGGTGCTCGCGGAAATGCTGCCGCCACCGCCGCCGTTGAACACGAACCAGCCGTTGCCGAACGGGTCCGCGTGGTCCATGCCGTCGAACAGGATGCTCGTCAGGTCCTGCGGCTTCTGCCACACGCGCACCCAGTCGATCACGAACTCCTGCGGAAACACCGTGCTCGCGTCCGGCGAGCCGGGAAGGTTCCCGCCCACCGCGAGGTTGAGGAGCATGTGGAACGGCTTGTCGAACGGAGCCGGGTAACCCGCGGCCGACGAGATCCAGTGGCTCTTGCACGCGTACTGCACGTCGTCCACGAGCCAGCGGATCCGATTGGGCTCCCACTCGATCGCGAACGTGTGGAAGCCGTCGTGGAACGTGCCCGAGGCGAGCGACGTGGACGTGCTCGAATAGATCTGGTTCGGGTTGCCGTAGTGCAGCGTGCCGAACACCGTGCTCGGCTGGTGACCGACGTACTCCATGATGTCGATCTCGCCGCTCATCGGCCAGTTCCCGTACGGGCTGTTCGTCGGCAGCATCCAGAACGCGGGCCACAGGCCGCGGCCGATCGGGAGCTTCGCGCGCATCTCGATCTTGCCGTACGTGAAGTCCGCGAGTCCCTGGCTTCGCAGCCGCGCCGACGTGTAGGACTTGCCGCCGAAGGACTGCTGCCGAGCGGTGATCGTGAGCAGGCCGCCCGCGACGGTCGCGTTCTCGGCGCGGTAGTACTGCAGCTCGTTGTTGCCCCAGTTGCACAGCGTCGGGCAGCCGGTACCCGTCTGGAACGCCCACTTCGAGGGATTCACGGCCGTGCCGTCGAAGTTGTCCTCCCACACCAGCGTGTACTGGGCGTGGGCCGGAGCGGCACTCAGGGCGGCGAAGGCGGCGAGTACGACGAGCAGGAGCAACGAGCGAGGTGTCTTCATGCGCATGAGCCTAGCATTGCTCGGCCGCCGAACGAAGGCTCACGTGCCGAATGCAGGCCGCGCGCATGAACGAAGTCGGCGCGCGGGCCCGTGATCCGAATGCGTACGCCGCGCGATTACGGCAACCGCACGAGTCGGCTGGTCTTCTTCACTCCTGCAGCAGTCACCTCGTAGAACAGGATGCCGGTTGGCGCGGGGCTGCCCGCCTCGTCGGCGCCGTCCCAGACGAACTCGCGATTGCCCGCGGCGAAGCTCTGGTTCATCTGCCGCACCAACCGGCCCGCGGTGTCGTAGATGCGCAGGCTCACCGGGCCGTCGGCCGGCAGCGCGAACCGCAGCGCCACGGTGGAACGGGACGGATTGGGCGAGCCGGGCATGAGCGCGAACGCGACGGGGCCCGACGAAGCCGGCGCGTCGGCGTACGTGAACTTGTCGATCATGCTCAGTTGCGAGTGCTCGTTGATCAGCAGTTCGTCCTCGTTGTCGTCGGGGTCGAGATTCAGGGCGACGAGCGGCGGGTCCGCGCTCACGTCGACGCCGCTCCATCCGAGTCCGCCCAGCGAGCCCTTGAACAGCATCGCGCCCGTCTGCCCGTCACGCAGGCGCAGGTCGTCGTCGGGCGCGACTTCGAGAATCTCACCCTGCCAGGCCGAGCGCAGCCGCACGGCCGCCGCGGTGAACACCGGGTCGGTGTGCGAGAACAGCACGGTGTAGAAGTTGGCGGTCCGTCCGTACTGGCGCAGCTGCGCCGGGGACCCGGAGAAGCTCGGACGGTACGAGAGGATGTTGTTCACGCCATACCCGCCGGGATCGTTGGCCAGGTAGGCCACGACGTTCGCCGCATTCCAATCCGGCACCACCGTCGCGGGAGTGCCCGTCATGCCGTCCACGAGACTCATGCCGCCCGTCGAGACCTGGCGCAGCATGTACTCGTCCGCCGGATCACCGTCGGAGTCGCCGAGGCCCGCGTACAACTGCGAGCCGGGCGCCGACCACAGCTCGTGGTAGGAGCCACTCCCGCCACTCACGACGCGCAGCGCGTTCGTCGCATCCGTCACCACCAGTTCCGAGAGACCGTCGTGATTCGCGTCCTGCACCGAAACGTCCGGCGTGTTGCCGGACCACGGGAACAGGCTCATGGAAGCCGTGAACAGCAGAACGCCCGTCTGCGCGTCGCGAATCCGGAAGTTGCCCGTCGTGATCTCGACGATCTCGTGCTCCGCCGTGCTGCGAGAGGTCGCGGGAAAGATGCCCGACACGGCGCTGTTGTGCGTCCACATCGTGTTGTAGCCGCAGCAGCCTCCGCGCATCGCGGTGACGCACGGGGTTCCCGGGCCTTGGCGATAGAAGAACAGCTCCCTCTGGCCGTCGCCGTCCGAGTCGAACGGCAGCATGTCGCCGCCGGTGAAGATCGAATACGCCGTGTTCTCGTACTCCATGTAGCCGAAGCGGCCGTCGAAGATCGCGAAGTGGCCGTCGGTCGCGCTGAACATCGCAATTTCATTCTGGGAGTCGGCGTCGGAGTTGAACGCGCTCATCGGCAGCCAGCCCGTCACACCCCAGATGCGCGAGAACCCGCTTCCCGAGTAACGCACCACGTCCACGGTCGAAGCGTCGCGAGTGATCTGGAGTTCCGGCGTGCCGTCGTTGTCCACGTCCAGCAAGGACGCGGACGGGTTATTGCCCGTCCAGCCGGGCAGCGACGTCGAGGCGCGCCAGAGCACGCTGCCGTTCATCGCGCGAATGCGAATGTCGGTGGCGCCGATCTCGAGCACTTCGGTCTGGAACTGGTTGCGCAGGTGCACGATCGAATACGCGTAGGTCAGGTCCGTGTGCTGGTACAGCTGCGCGTACGACGTGCCGTTCCACTGGTAGGCCGCGAACAACGGCGGCCCGCCGTACGCGCGGTTGAAGAACAGCTCGTTGCGGCCGTCGCCGTCGATGTCGGCAGCCGTGCAGCCGGCGTCGGGAGAGTTGAAGCTGGTGAAGCCCTGCTGGATCACTCCCGTGGCGCCGTCCACGACCGCGTAGCGGGCCATCCGCTCGATGCAGAGGAGCTCGGGCTGCGGATCCCAGTCGGTGTTCCCGAGCGAAGCGCGGTACACCAATCCGGGCAGTGTCCACCGGGTCTTGAGCACTTCGGAGGCGGCCGGGCGCGGCGCGAGCACTCCGAAAAGCAGGACGAGACCGAGCAGCGCGCGAGTGAGGCGATGAGTGGGCAAGGGTGTTCTCCGCTGTTGGGATGGGCAACGGCTGTTGGAGTGGCGGTGGAGTGTAGTCGAGCAACGGACCGGCGCTACGGTCAGAGTGCACTCGCTTGGCGAGCGCGATTCCCCCTACCGCAGCCGCACGAGCTTCATCGTCTGGCGCTCCGCACCCACGGTCACCGAGTAGAAGAGCACGCCGCTCGGCGAGGGCCGGCCGGCGTCGTCCAAGCCGTCCCACTCCACCGTGTGGTTGCCCGCCGTGAGCGGGCGGTCCAGCGTGCGCACCACGCGCCCGGCGGCATCGAAGATCCGGATCTGCGCCTGCGCGTCGCGCGGCACCTGGAACCGCAGCGTGGTCGTCACCCGGAACGGGTTGGGCATGCTCGGCAGCACGCGCATCGCGCTCGGCGTCGAGAAGCCCGGCTCCCCGGGAGCGTCGAGCGTCAGGTTGCGGCGCACCGCGGTGAAGCGGCCGGTCTCGTTGATCATCGTCTCCCAGCTGTTGCGAGTGTCGTACGCGAGGCCGCGCGTGGGCGGATCGGACAGGAGGTCGATGCCCGTCCAGCCCGGAAGCGAGCGCGAAGCCTGCAGCCGGATCGAGCCGTTCTCGGCGTCACGAATCACGAGGTCGCCGTTGGTCAGGTATTCCGCGAGATCCCACGTCGTCGCGCTGCGGTTCCGCTGCGCGAGGATCATGTCCACCGTGTCCGGGAACGCGAAGGCGTTGTAGTAGCCGGAGCCGTTCCAGCGGACCATCGTGTTCATCGGCTTCGGCCCGGCGAACGCCCCGGCAGCCGCGAAGAGCAGCGAGTTCCGGCCGTTCTGCTCCCACGGTCCATGAAGCACGAAGCAGCGGTCGTTGGTGAACTGCGGCCAGAGTCCCTCCTGCGCGCCGCCCAGGCCGTCGTACACGGCGTAAGCGCCGACGTTGCCGGCGCCCGGCTCGATGCACAGGAACTCGTCCTGCGCGTCGGCGTCGGTGCTGCCGACGTTCTCGGCCAGCAAGCGCCCCGGCAGGCTCCACGCCTGCGAGAACGTGCCGCTGTAGCGGATCATCCGCAGGCCGGAAGGAAGCGACACGACGAGCTCCACGAGCCCGTCGTGGTTCACGTCGTGCGTCTGGACCTCGGGCAGCTCACTCGCCGGCCAGCCGGGAATGCTCGCGGCGGCGTCGAACAGCACGAAACCCGCGGAACTGCGAATGCGCAGGTTGCCCGGCACGGTCTCGATGTACTCGGTCTGCGTCGAAGCGCGCATGCGCACCGGCTGGACGATCGTCGTCAGGTCGGTGTGGCTGAACGACGTCTGGTACGTGAGCCCGTTCCACTGATAGGCCGCGGTGAGGGACGTCGGGACCTGCTGCGTGAAGAACAGCTCCATGATGCCGTCCCCGTCATGGTCCACGGGCTGGAACGTATGGCTGCCCGTGAACGCGCTCGGGTCGAGCTCGGTGGCGCCGGTGAGTCCGTCCAGGATCCGGTAGCGGCCGAGTCCGCCGTTGCCGTTCAGGTCGATGAGCGCCATCTCCCGGTGCGAATCGGTGTCGCAGTTGAACGACTGGTCGAAGAACCAGTTGCCGGTCTTGATCCAGAGCATCACGAACTGCGTCCCGTTCCATTTGTAGAGGCGGCACGAAACGCCGAAGTTCAGGAGCAGGAGTTCATCGATGCCGTCGCCGTCCACGTCCACCGGGCGCGCATCGGCCTGATGCGTGGTGTTCCACCCCGGACCCGCCGTGGAGGCCCGCATCAACTCCGCGCCGTTCGTCCAGTTGCGCACCACGACGTCGCCCGGCTGGACCTCGACCAGGTCCTTGAAGGTGGTACTGCGCAGCTTGTCCCCGAACTGGGAGACCACCGGCTCGGTGTGGCTGAACTTCACGTAGAAGGAGCCGAGCGAATCGCGCCACACGACGACATCGCGATGCACACCGTCGTCCACACGGGCGACCAGCTCGGCGCGGCCGTCGCCGTCGAAGTCGATGGGCTCGATCCAGCCGGTGGCGGGCGTGATGGAGGTGAATGGCTTCTGCAGGGCGCCCAACGACGCGTCGAACACGCCGTAGTAGCCGCTCGCGCGATTCACCATGAGCATCTCGTAGGACACGTCGCCGTCGGTGTTGCCGAGCAGCTTCTCGAGCCGCCAGCCCGGGATCGTGTACGTCTGCTGCAGCGCGTCGGCGTGCGCGCGAGTGGCCGTCGACGCCGCGACGGACAAGGCAACGCACGCGAAGAGAAGCAGATGGCGGAAGCACTTCAAGGCAAACCTCCGGGAACGGGCGTGCGGGATGGGTGCAGATCTCTCAGCAAGTACCCTACTGCAAACCGGAAGTTGGCGGGGATCTCGTCTGCGCTCTTCCCTCCCGCCCGCCTGCTTGTGGCGAGTCGGGTGCTGCGTGCATCCTCGCGCCGCTCATGCGTGTCACCCACCGTCATCCGGAGCCGCCGCCATGTCCGACCCGCGCCACGACAAACTCGCCGACCTGCTCGTGAACTACTCCGCCCGCGTACGCAAGGGCGACCTCGTCAAGATCACGGGCTCCGCGATCTGCGAGCCATTGCTCGCCGCCGTCCACCGTTCGGTGCTGCGTGCCGGTGGCCACCCCTACATCACGCTGCTCAGTGACCAGGCCGCCGAGGACTTCGTGCGGTTCGCCGGCAACGACCAGCTCGACTTCCAGAACCCGGTCGCCCAGCACGAGATCGAGACCATCGACTGCCTGATCTCGACGTGGGGCACCGTGAACACGAAGGCGCTCACCGGCGCGGACCCGGCCAAGCAGGCGCGCGCGAGCGCCGCGCGTCGCAAGTGGTTCACGACCTTCATGACGCGCACGGCGACGCCGTTCGGAAAGAAGGGCAACCTGCGCTGGATCGGCACGATGTTCCCGAACCAGGCCTCCGCGCAGGACGCCGACATGTCGCTGCGCGAGTACGAGGACTTCGTGTTCGGCGCCGGGCTGCTCGATCTTCCCAATCCGATCGCCGCGTGGAAGGCGATCAGCGCGAAGCAGGAAAAGGTCGTGAAGTACCTGAACAAGGTCAGCGAGGTGCGCTTCAAGACGCCGCAGGGCACGGACCTCACGGTCGGCGTGAAGGGCCGCAGGTGGATCAACTGCGACGGCCACGTGAACTTCCCCGACGGCGAGGTGTTCACCGGTCCGCTCGAGGACGCGACCGAGGGTGTGGTCTGCTACAGCTTCCCTTCGCTCTACCAGGGACGCGAGGTGGACGGCATCCGCCTGCGCTTCAAGGGCGGCCGCGTCGTGGACGCCTCGGCGACCAAGAACGAGGACTTCCTGATCAAGATGCTCGACCAGGACAAGGGCGCGCGCGTGCTCGGCGAGATCGCGATCGGCACCAACTACCGCATCCGGCGCGGCGTGAAGAACACGCTCTTCGACGAGAAGATCGGCGGCACCTTCCACGCGGCGTGCGGCGCCTCGATCAAGGAGAGCGGCGGCAAGAACGAGAGCGGCCTGCACTGGGACATGGTCTGCGACCTGCGCCACGGCGGCGTGATCGAGGCCGACGGCAAGGTGATCAGCCGCAACGGCAAGTTCACGAAGGCCGGCTGGCCGGGGCGGGCATAGGGCGCGGCGCCACGCGCCGCCCCATCCTGAAGCTCAACGGGGTGTGCGGTCCCAGCGGTGCTTGCGCAGGCGCTGCATGAGCGGCGCGTCGAGTGCGCGGCCGTCGCTGGCGCCCAGGTTCGCCTCCACGTGCGCGCGCTTGCGCATGCCGGGGATCACCGTGCTCACGTCCGGGTGGGCGAGAATGAACCGCAGCGCCAGTTCCGGCATGGTCATGCCGGCGGGCACGTCCGGCCTCAGGCGTTCGGCCCGAGTCACGCTCTCGGCGAGCTTGTCGCCGGCGAAGTAGATGTTGCGGAAGTCGCCTTCCGGCCACGTCGTATCGTTCGTCAACGTGCCGGTCAGCGTGCCCTCGTCGAAGGGCACACGGGCGATCACCGCGACACCGAGCGCGCGGCACGCGGGAAACAGCTCGTCCTCCGGCGCCTGGTCGAAGACGTTGTAGACCACCTGCACGGCGTCGATCAGTCCGGTGCGCAGCGCGCGCAGGCAGTTGGCGGGCTCCCAGCGGTTGATGCTGATGCCCACCGCGCGCACGAGCCCTTCCGACTTCAGTGCGGCGACCGCGTTCTGCCACTCGCCGTCCTCCGCCCATGCGTCGTTCCAACTGTGGAACTGCAGCAGGTCGAGCGTGCTCACGCCGATGTTGGCGAGGCTCTTCTCGGCGTACTCGCGGATGTGATCGGCCGGGTACGAATCCGCGAGCGAGGCGTCGGGCGCGGCGGGCCATTTGAGGTTCCGGGGTGGGATCTTGGTCGCGGTGTAGATCCGGGCCTGGGGCTTCGCGCGCAGCAGCTGCCCGAGCAGGCGCTCGCTGCGTCCCTGCCCGTACGCCCAGGCGGTGTCGAAGAAGTTGCAGCCCAGCTCGACGGCGCGCTCGAGCGAGTCCACCGACTCGTCGTCGTTCGAGCCGGTCCAGCCGCCCATGCCCCACATCCCGTAGCCGACTTCCCCGACCTTCCATCCGGTACGGCCGAACGTGCGAAGCTCCATGTGTCGCGGGCTCCCATTCGTGAGGGTGCGTGGCGGCATGCCCGAACAGCGCGACATGCGACCGGCAGCCGCTCCACTCGAACAACGTGCCGGTCGCGCCCCTCAACATATCCAACGGCATGTGCTGTGTCAGCAGCGGCGAAGCGTGTGCGGAGCGCCCGCGATCGGGCGGGCCCGCAGGAGCCGCGAGGTCTCACGACCGTTCACGAGACCGACGCACCCCATCGGTCCACATCGTCCCACACGCCAGCCTCGCTTCCGCTGTCACCCTGCTTCCATCACGAAACAGATTTCGGGTGACACTTCACGGCGAAGCCGCGCTCGCGCGCCACGATTCCGCGCGCGTGGCGCGGCATTCTCGCGCGTGCACGCCATGGCACGCATGCTGCTGTATGCCGCGGCGAGGTCCCCGTCTCCTCGTCGAATCGACCCGACCGGGGTGCCGCTCGCGCGGCGAGGAGGCAGCATGAAGACGTGGCGATTCCCGTGGTTCGTTCTCGTGGCTTCGATCGCGCTCGCCATGGGTGAGCCGGACATCTCGGCCGGTGGCGCGGCGCCTCGCGCGAATGCGGCCACGACGATCTTCCGTTGTGGCACTGCGGCGGAGCTCATGCTGGGGAGCGAGCTCACCGCCGCTCCGCCGATCGCGCTCGTCCCGATCGCCGAGGGCGATCCCATCCAGACCGTGCTCGCCATGTACGCCGCGTTCGAGCGGCGTGATCCGGAGGGCTGGATCGCCGGGATGTCCCACCGGTACCGTTTCGACTCCGACGATCCCGAGTTCGCGCGCAAGCATCCGCGGGGCTTCGACCGCGACGACGAACTCGCGTTCGCGAAGCACCTCTTCCGTGGCGGCGGCCGCGGTCCGGACGGGCGTCCGCTGCCCATCGCGACGCAGGTCGAAGCGCCGCTCGGCTCCGTCTGGGTCGAGATGCGTACCATCGGAGCCCGGCGAGCCGTCGCCCATGTCCAGCGCTACGCCTACGTGCTCGTCTTCGACGACGGCTCGCGCGTGACGCTGGAGGGCAGCGACAACGTGCTCGAACTGGCGCGCGAAGACGGTGCGTGGCGCGTGATCGCCTGGCACGAGCACGTGCTCGGCGGTGAGGCCGTGGCCACGGCCGGCAACGCCGAATCGGGAGCTGCGGACGCCGGCGAGCAGGCGGACTCCGACCCCGTGCCGGATCGTCTCGCGATCCACCGGCTCGGCGGGCTCTCCGGCAGTTCGATCGTCTTCGAACTGGCGCTGCCCTCGCGCGGCGGCAAGCTGGAACTGTTCGACGTGCAGGGACGCCGGGTGGCGAAGCAGGACCTGGGCGGCCTCGCGCCGGGCATGCGCCGCATCGAGCTTCCCGCCTCGGGCGTGCCGGCGGGGACGTACTGGGCGCGCGTCCAGCAATCGGGCGCGGTCGTCACGACTCGCGTGGTGCGGCTCCGGTAGTTCGATGCGTCGCGTCACGGCGCGGGCGACGGCAGCGATCGCCCGCGCCGCCGGCGCGCGGTGTCACCCCGCCGCCGTGTCGCTCTCCTGCCCGCCGCTCGCCAGGCTCGCGATCAGCGCCTGCAGCACGGCCGCGCCCGGCAGCGCGAGCAGCGCGCCCGCGGGACCGAGCAGCCGCGCGCCCACGATCACGCTCACGGTCACGACGAACGGGTGCATCTTGAGGTAGCGCTCCATCACGCGCGGCGTGATGAACGTGCCGGTCACCCAGTCCACCGCGAAGTAAAGCGCGGCCCCGAGCAGCGCGTGAAACGGATCCAGGCTCAGCCCCACGAGCGCGATCGTCACGAGTGTCACGGTGAAGCCGAGGTACGGGATCACCTGTGCGAGGCCCGCGAGCACGCCGAGCAGCAGCGCCGCGGGGAACTGCAGCAGCGCGAGCACGAGCGCGGCGGCGGCGCCGGTGACCATGCACACGACCGCCTGCCCACGCACGTAGCTCAGCAGCGCGCGGTTCACCGACTCCCCCACGCGCTGCAGTTCGGGGCGAAGCTCGCCGGGTACGAACCGCAGCGCGCTCGATTGCACGGCCGCCGAGTCGGCCAGCAGGTAGAACGCGAGCAGCGGCACGAGCGCGAAGCCGAGCAGGCTGCCCACGCCGCCGACCAGGCGCCCGGTCCAGCGCGCCAGCGTGCCGCCGAACTGCGGGACCAGCCCGGGCAGGTCGGCGCGCGCCTGAGCGATCGCGGGCCCGACCACGTCGCCGTAGCCGCGCGCGGCGGCCCAGCCCTCGACGGCGTCGAGCAGGCGCCGCAGCGTGCCGGGCGCGACGGCGGCGAACTGTGCCGCTTCGGCGCCGAGCCGCGGGATCGCCAGCGCGAGCAGCCAGCCCACGACGCCCACGAGTGCGAGCATCACGATCGCCGAGGCCGCGCCGCGCGAGAGTTTCCGGTCGCGACCGAGGGGCACGCGCTCGAGCAGCGCGACCGCGGGCAGCAGCGCGTAGGCGAGCAGCACCGAGAAGCCCACGAGCACGACCACGTCGGGCAGCGCCCACAGCATCAGGCCCAGCGCGCCCACGATCCACGGAAGCGTCGAGCGCGTCAGCGCGATGCGGGTGCTCATTCCGGCGTGCCCTCCCGCCTTCAGTGCCCGAACGGCTTGTAGATCGCGGTCGCCGCTGCGGCGAGCGCCGCGAGCGACACCCATACGGGCAGCGCCTTCGCGAACCGAGGCTGGCGGTGCGGCAGCGCGATCGCCGCGGCGAGCGCCACCCAGATCGCGAGCTTGGCGAGGATCCAGCCGGGGAGCATGCCGTGCACGACGCCGAGACGGGCGAGCATGCCGAAGCCGCCGGTCAGCACGAGGAGCAGGGCGACGCCGTGCGTGATCGCGAAGCCGCGGCGCGCGCGCGGGTCGGCGCCGGCCTGGCGGGCGTGGGCGCAGGACAGCGTGAAGCTCACCAGCATCGTGAAGATGCCGGCGAGATGGACGAGCTTGTACAGGGCGTAGGGCATGCGGCGCAGGATGCCAGCGCGCGGGCCGGATGTCGAAGGCGCGCACGCCCCCGCCTCAATCCTCGTGCCTCACGATCAGCACGTCGCAGTGCGCGTGCTCCGCGACGTGCGAAGCGAGGGCGCGCGTGATGAGCCGGCGGATGCCGGTGCGGCGGTGCGCGCCGACTACGAGCAGCTCGGCCTGGTGTTCGCGTGCCGCGACCGGGATCACGTCGCGCGGCTCGCCGTGGCGCACGTCGCCGCTCGTCTCGTAGCCCGCCGTGCGCAGCGCCTTCACCGCCCGCGCGACACACTCCTCGTGCGTGCGCACGTGATCGGCTTCGAGCACCGCGAGGTTCTGCGCCACGGAGGCGAGCAGCACGGGCGAGGGCGCGACGTCGAGTTCGTTCGAGCCGACCACGGAAAGGACCACGACGGACGCCATGGCCGGCGGGAACATCCGTTGCACGGCCGCGACCGTTTCCGTGGCGGTCGCACAGGTGTCGAGGGCGAGCAGGATCTTCATGGTGACCCTCCTTCCCGACGCGACCGGGTGCCACCCGGCCGCCGGACACCGGCGGTCACGTCTCTCGCCCGCCGTTCGGGCGAACCTCGTGGTGTTCCACGAGGGCAGCGCCACCGGCTTCGCCCCGATGCTAGCACCGGAGGGGCGAAGCACCGCGTGATGTTATGGTGAGGCCCGCGATTCCGGGTGCCTTCCGCCTGCCTTCACGAGCGGGTTCCGGCGCCTGCCGACCTCCGACCGGAGCAGACGTTCATGGACGACTTCACCCGGCGTGCCGCCGCCACCGACCGCCCCGGACTGGCCCGGCTGCTCGCCACGCACGTGCGCGAACTGGCCGCGCCCGGCTGGCTGGCCGTGTGGATCCGGCGGCCGGACGGCGCGTTCGTGCGCGCGGAGGGCTCGGACACCGCATCGGAAGTGCTCGAACTCGACGCCGATCCCGCCACGAGCGAACTGCTCTGGCGCGGCGCGCACTTCGAGTGCGCGGCTCGTGGGTCGCTCGGCGAACGGCTCGGCCTGCCGCAGGCGCCCGCGGCGATCGTGCCCGTGTTCGACCGCCACGATCGGCCCGTCGGAATCGTCGCGATCGGTGGCGGTCCGGCGGCGGCGATCGCCCCGGAGCTGCGGCCGCGACTCGTATCCGCCGCGGCGCACGCGGGCGTGGCCTTCGAGATCATCCGCATGGCGGAGATGCTCGCCGAGCGCATGGACTGGTCGCGCCGCATCGACCGCGAACTGCAGATCGCGCGTGAAGTGCAGTCGCAGCTCTTCCCCGAGTCGGCGCCGGTGCTCGCGAACGCGACGGTGGCCGCGCACTGCACGCAGGCACGCAGCGTGGGTGGCGACTGGTACGACTTCCTGCCGCTCGGGCCCCAGCAGGTCGCGCTCGTGCTCGCCGACGTGTCCGGCAAAGGTGTGCACGCCGCGCTGCGCATGGCGAACCTGCAGGCTCACGTGCGCAGCCAGGTCGGCACCGCGCCGGAGGACCCACTGCGGGCGCTGCGGCAGGTGAATCGCCTGATGCGTGAGCGCTCGCGCTCGGGCCAGTTCGCGACGCTGTTCTTCGGCGTCTGGTCCGACGCGTCGCGGCGGCTGAATTACGTCAACTGCGGCCACAACCCGCCGCTCGTCCTGCGCGCCGGCGGCGACGTCGAATGGCTGAAGGCCACCGCCACCGTGCTCGGCGTGTTCGACGAGTGGGAGTGCCAGCTCGGCCGCGTCACGCTCGCTCCGGGCGACGTGCTGTTCGCGTACAGCGACGGCGTGACCGAGGCCGAGGGCGACGCCGAACTCTTCGGCGACGACCGCCTGGTCGCCGCCGTGCGCGAAGGCCGGGCCGGAGGTCCGCAGGCGATCGTGGACGAAGTCATCGCCCGCGTGCAGGCGTTCGAGGACGGCGCCCCGACCGACGACCTGACGGTGATGGCGCTGAGCGTTCGGTAGCGCGGGCGCTGCCCCCCCGGCGCACGGCGCGCGGCCATGTGGCCGGGCCGCTGGAGGCCGCGGGACCCGCACGCGCGCGGGCCGGAGTACGCGCACTCCGGCCCGCGCGGATGTGTGCCTAGCGAGTGAGCGCCAGGCGCAGGTGCCGGGTTTCGCCGCCAGCCTCGAGGCGCACGAAGTAGAGTCCCGCCGGGGCCTCGTGCCCGGAATCGTCTCGGCCATCCCAGCGTACGAGCTGCTCACCGGCCGCGTGCGTGCCGGAGGCCAGCGACCGTACGCGGCGGCCGCCGGCGTCGTACAGCGCCAGGTTCACCGGGCCGGCGTGGGGCAGCGCGAAGCGCAGCACGCTCGCGCCGCGAGCGGGATTCGGTCCCGCGAGAGAGAGTGCGAGGCGCACCGGCGGTGCCTCGCGCGCGTCGAGCGTACCGCTCGGCAGCAGCGTGGCCACCGGTGACTCGTTGCCATGCACGTCCACGGCGGTGACCTTGTACACGTACGGTGCGCCGGCCGCGTCCACGAGCCCCGTGTCGGGCTGTGCGCCGACGAGATTCGCAGGCCCGGGTACGAAGGCCAGGCTCGCGCCGCGGTACACGCGATAGCCCGCGAGGTCGGCTTCGTGGTTGGGGTTCCACGCCAACCGGGTCGAGCCGCCGCTGTAGAAGCCGGTCAGCGGGGCGGGTGCCGCGGGAGCGAGATTGTCCACCGAGTAGCCGCTGTCGGGCGCCGAGAACCAGCGGTCGGCGGTGAGCGACGTGCTCTGGCGTGCCTCGACCATGAAAGCCGTGCGCGGGTACGAGCCCGGCACCGAGTCGCCCAGGGTGGCGGCCGCGTAGCTGTAGCTGGGCAGGATCGCAGCGGCCTGCGTGCCGACCAGCTCCCATGCGTAGTCCTGCGCGGTGAACGGCACGACGAGCAGCTTACCCGACGCCGCCGCATCATCGGCGTCCGTCGTGACGCCGCGTCGCAGCGCCGCCTGCCGGGTGGCGAGCGCGTACGCGGGGAGCGATCGCCAGACACGATAGTCGTTCACGCCGTAGGTCGGATCGGCGTCCAGGTAGCTCGCCGACCACGACACCTTGACGACCCCACCCTGATCGTTGCGCACGTCCTTGACCGACGTGATCACGGGCTCGGGATTGCCGAGCCGGCCGAACCGCTCGACGCGCTGGGCGTAAATGTCGTAGCCCGCACCCGACCGGCTGTCCATGAATCCGATGATCGCGCCGCCCGTTCCGTCGGCCACGATGCAGGGCAGCGTCTGCTCGTCGGCCGCGGTACTGATCGCGACGCCGTTGGTGGTCCATTGCACGACCCCGGTGCCGCTCACACGCTGGGCGTAGCAATCGTCGTTGGTCTGGGTTCGCGCATCCTGCCACGTGAGGATCGCGCCGCCCGCGCCGTCCGAAGCGAGCTCGGGCGCGTACTGGTAGTAGGTGGTCGCGGAAATCGCGACACCGTCGGCGGTCCACAGCGGCACGCCGGCGGAGCTCATGCGCTGCGCGTAGACATCGTAGGAGGAGCCGCCACGCTGGTCGCTCCAGGCGACGATCGCGCCGCCCGCGCCGTCCGCGATCAGGTCCGGCGTTTCCTGGCTGTCCGTCGCACCGCAGACCAAGGTGCCGTTCGTGCCCCAGCGCATCGTGCCCGTGGCGCTCACGCGCTGGGCGTAGATGTTGTAGTCGGTACCGTTGCGGAAATCACTCCAGGTGACGATGGCTCCCGTTCCGCCGTCCGACACGATCCCGCCCACCAGCTGGTTGCCCGTGCTCGTGCACAGCGCGGAGCCGTTGGAAGTCCACTGAGAAAGCCCACCGGAGTTCACGAGCTGCCCATAGACGTCGAAGTTGCCCGCGCGCGCATCCGACCACACGAGGAACGCCCCTCCTGCGCCGTCCGCGAGCGTGGCGACGGACTGCTGATCGCCCGTCGAGGAGCAGATGGCGACCCCGTTCGAGGTCCACTGCACGACGCCGGAGGCGTTCACGCGCTGGGCGTAGACGTCATAGGCCCCACTGCGCTGGTCCTGCCAGGAGATGATCGCGCCGCCGGAGTTGTCCGGGGCGATCGCGGGAGTCCACTGCACTCCGGTCGCAGTGCAGATCGCCACGCCGTTCGCGGTCCACTGCGCGACGCCGGCCGAGTTCACCCGGCGAGCGTAGATGTCGTAGACGCCGTTTCGCAGGTCGTGCCACACCACGATGGCGCCCCCCGCGCCGTCCGACACGAGGCGAATGCCCGCCTGCGTACTGGTCGCGGTACACAAGGCGACACCGTTCGCGGTCCACAACGGCACTCCGGTTGCGCTGACGCGCTGCACGTAGACGTCCGAGAAGCCGCTGCGGTAATCCTGCCAGGCGAGGATCGCCCCCCCGGAGCCGTCGGGAATGGCCACGGGCGTCGTCTGGTCGGAGGTCGCGGTGCTCAGGGCGACGCCACCGGTGTTGGGATCATTGGGCCACGCCGCACGGGCCGAAGCCGGGAGCAAGCTGGCGATCAGGCACAGGCACGCGAGGCAAGCGGCGCGCGCGAAGGACGAAACGGATAGCGAAGCTGCCATGTGGGGCTCCGTTCGGATGGAGGGACGGATCCAGAAGACGTGGTCCAAGAGCATAACGGCGGGGCGGCGCCCGACCGCACGGGAGATTTCACCCATCGTCCGGGAGCGCTGAGCCCGGGCAGCGGCCTGCCCGAGCGCCACAGGCGAATCCGCGTCAGCGCTCGATCACGGTCAGCGCGACTTCCTGCTCGACCTCGCCGCGGCGATAGCCGAGGCGCACCGACTGTCCCGGCTGCAGCCCTCGCAGCATGGCCGAGTAGCTCTTCAGGTCGGGGATCGCCTCGCCGTTCAACTTCACGAGAACGTCCCCTTCCTTGAGCCCGGCCTTGTCCGCCGGTGAGCCGGGCGTCACGCCTGCCACCTTCACCCCCGGGCCGGCGAACGCGAAGTCGGGCATCGTGCCGATGGTGACGCGCCGGCCGCCTCCGGCGGCCGCACCGCCCGCGGGCGCGCTCGGCTTCGCGCCGGCGATCGTCACGGTGAGCATCTCGGGGCGATCGCCGAGGTACTGGATGCCCTCGCGGACGAAAGCCGCGACCTTCACGAGCCCGGGACCGTCGAGTTTCTCGGGCGTGTCGCTCGGGCGGTGATAGTCCACGTGCGGCTCGGTGAAGATCTGCACCGCGGGCACGCCCTTCTCGATGAAGCTCACCTGATCGGACGACTCGAGCGCCTCGGCCACGAGCCGCGGCTCGACGCCCGTCACGAAGCCCGCGCCGCGGAAGATGTGCTGCCACTCGTTGGCCGTGCCGGTGGCGAGCACCGAGACGCGCTTGCCGAACAGCCGTCCGACGGTGTCGAGGTTGATCACGCCGATGGTCTTCTCGAGCGCGAACGGCGGATGCGCGACGTAGTGCCGCGAGCCCTGCAAGCCGGACTCCTCGCCCGTGAAGGCGACGAACGCGATCGTGCGCTGCGGTTTCTCTCCCGCCGCGAGCGCGCGCGCCAGCTCGAGCATCACGGCGACGCCGCTCGCGTTGTCGTCGGCGCCCGCGTGCACCTTGCCCGCGTCCCCGGCGTGCACGTCGGGCCAGCCGCGTCCGAGATGGTCGTAGTGCGCGGTCAGCAGCGCCGCTTGTCCGGCGCGTTCGGGCGACGCGCCGCGGAGCACGCCGATCACGTTGCGCAGCGTGACGCTCTGGCCGGACGGCGACTTCGTGGTGGTGAAGCTCTGGAAGTACGTGCCGCCGTCGCCGCCGGGCTCGAGCCCGAACTCGCGGAAGCGCGCCGCGATCCAGTCGGCCGCGTCATCCAGTCCCTTCGTGCCCACGCCGCGGCCTTCGCGCTCGGGCGCGGCCAGCCAGCGGACGCGGTCCATCATCGCCTGTTCCGAGAACACCGGCGGCAACTCGGCGAGCGCGGGGTGCGCCAGTGGCGCGAGCGCCGGGACCGAGACGCCGGTGCCCAGCGCGACTCGCAGCGGCGAGTCCGTCGCGTTCCATTGCGCCTTGAGCACGTTGACGGGCTCCGTGCCCTCGAAGCCGAGCGCGGAGTACTTGCCGTAGTGCGGCAGTTTGCGCCCCAGTCCGGGCAGCGCCGCCATGTCGTCGGCGAAGATCCAGCCGATCGCCTTCTCGATCGCACCCGGATGGCGCCGCACGAGCACACCGCAGTGTCCGGCCATCGCCATCGCCTCGCCGTCCACGCGCAGTGTGTCGCGCGTCAGCGTGAAGTCCCGCCCGCCGGCGAAGCGCGCCGGGGCGAGCGCATTGCCGCGGCCGAACAGCCACACGGCGCGGTCGGCGGGCAGCACCTTCACCTCGGCGTCGGTCGCGAACTCGATCGCGTGGCCGTCGCTGCGCCAGCTCTCGGCCATCGTGCGCCAGGCGGCCTGCTCGGCGGCGCTCGCCTTGGCGGGCAGCACGGCGAGCACGCGCGCATCCCCGAACACCTGCCCCAGCGACGGCGGCGTCTCGCGCGGATCGAGCAGGCGGAACATGTCCGCCGCAGGGTCCACGTGGAGCGCGAGCGGGCGGGTCTTCGTGCGCACCGTGAACGCCGTGCGCGCGGTGAAGCAATGCACCGTGTCCGTCACGTCGCCCTTCTCGGTCTGCACGAGCACGGGCACGTGCAGTTCGAGGGCCGCGCCCTTCTGCGCCTGCAC
>JBGANH010000344.1:0-2163 GCA_044222365.1 Candidatus Eiseniibacteriota bacterium | reverse complement strand
GCCCGACCAGTTCGAGCGCGAACGTGGCGCGCTTGCGGCGCTCGGCGCCGCTCATCTTGTGCAGCAGCAGCGGCAGCTCGACGTTCTGCAGCGCGGTGAGCACGGGCATGAGGTTGTAGAGCTGGAAGATGTAGCCGATCGTGTTCGACCGCCAGCGCGCGAGTTCGGCGCCGCCGAGCCGGGCGATGTTCGTGCCCGCGACCGAGATGTCGCCGGAGGTCGGGCTGTCGATGCCGCCGATCAGGTTGAGCAGCGTGGTCTTGCCGCTGCCCGAGGGACCCATCAGCGCGACGAACTCGCCTTCTTCGATCCGCAGCGACAGGCCGTCGAGGACGGGAATCTGCTGCTGGTCGCGCTGGTAGACCTTGCGCAGGTCGGAGACTTCGATCCAGGCCATGAGGGGCTTCCTTTCGGGAGTCGGTGGATCAGCGGCTCGCGAGCTTCACTCGCATGCCGTCCTTCAGCGTGGCGGGCGGCTGCAGCACGAGGCTTTCGCCCCCGGTCAGCCCCTGGCGGATTTCGATCTTGTCCCCGCGCGTCGCACCCACGTTCACGGCGACACGGCGCACGGCGTCGTTCGCGACCACCCACACGTGCGCGGAGCCGCTCTCCTGCACGACCGCGGCGGCCGGCGCGAGCACGCGGCGCGGGGCGGCCGCGCGATCCGCGCCGTGGCTCACGAACACGACCTTCGCGCCCATCTCCGAAAGAATGCGCGGGTCGCGGTCGAGGATGCTCACCTTCACGAGCACGGTCGCCTTCTGGCGGTCGGCCGTCGGCACGACCTGGCGCACGCGGCCGGTGAACGACGTGTCGGGGTAGGCGTCGAGCGTGATGCGCGCGTCCTGCCCGTTGCGCACCTGCGCGATGTACGCCTCGTTCACGTCGACTTCGACCTCGAGCGTCTGCAGATCGGCCATCGTCACGATCGCGGTGCGCGTGAGCCCGCCGCCGGCGGACGACGGCGCGACGATCTCGCCGACCTCGGCGTCCTTGCGCAGCACGGTGCCCGCGAACGGCGCGACGACGCGCGTGTTCGCGAGGTTCGCTTCGGCGAGCTTCGCCTGCGCGCGCGCGCTCGCGAGCTGGGCGGTGAGCACTTCGACGCTCGTCTGCGCGGCCTCGAGCGCGGACTCGGGCACGAGGTTGTCCGCGCGCAGCGACTGCGAGCGCCTGAGCTCGCGCTTCGCCTGCGCGAGCTGCGCCTCGAACTGGCCGGCGTTGGCCTGCGCCGTCGCCGCGGCCGCGGCGTACTCGGCGTCTTCGATGCGCGCGATCACGTCGCCGGCCTTCACGCGCGAACCCTCGGTGACGCCGATCCACGCGAGCCGGCCGAGGATCTTGCTCGACACGGACGCCTTCGTGCGCGCGACGACGTAGCCGTTCGCGGTGATGCCGTCGCCGGACGCGCTGCCGCCGCCCGTCGCCTCGGCGAGCCCGACCCCTCGGTGACGCCGATCCACGCGAGCCGGCCGAGGATCTTGCTCGACACGGACGCCTTCGTGCGCGCGACGACGTAGCCGTTCGCGGTGATGCCGTCGCCGGACGCGCTGCCGCCGCCCGTCGCCTCGGCGAGCCCGACCGTCACCGCGGGCGCGCTCTTCGTGAGTTTCGGAACGAGGAGCAGGGCGACGACGCCGAGCGCGGCCACGATGGCCACGATCGCGCCGAGCGGCATGCCGGAACCGGCCGGAGGAGACGGAGAACGATCGATCTTGAGCGCGGAGAGATCACTGGGCGGCGTCATGTGCGTCCTGGGGAGAGCGTGGAATGGGGCAAAGTCCGGGCGGATGATTGCGACCGGGCGCGCGGGGGTCAAGCTCCGCCCGGCGAAACGCCCCGGGGACCGGACGAGTGGTCGATCCGGGGTGACCCAGGGCCCGGAAGTGCGGGCGAACTGCGCCGCCGGCGATGCGCCGCCGCTCGTGAGCCGGGCATTCCCCGTTCGGCAAGATGCCGGTCATGTCCGTGGGCCCGGCCGAGGCGTACATTTCGCGTGACGCGGCCGTTGGTGCCGAGGCAATGTTCCCGCCGAGGATCGACACCGCGCGACGGCACCCGACATCACCCATTCCGCGAAAAGGGAAGGATCCCGTGAAGCTGCCCACCGTGCTGGCCGCATCCGTCGGCATGCTGCTGGGACTCGGCGCGTACACGTTCCAG
>JBGANH010000343.1:0-2174 GCA_044222365.1 Candidatus Eiseniibacteriota bacterium | reverse complement strand
GTCGACACCTCGACGCTCGTCGAGCTCGACAAGCCGACGCACCACGAGCAGCAGCAGCTCAACGGCACGATCTGCGCCGAGATCACGGCGGTCATCCGCAAGTGCGAGCCCAGGGGCGTGCACGTGTCGGTGGGCGGCGAGATCGGCGAGGTCGGCGGCCGCAACTCCACCGCCGAGGAGCTCGAGGCGTTCGTCGAGATCTTCAACGCGAAGCTCGCGAAGCTCGCCCCCGGCGCGCCGGGCATGAGCAAGATCTCGATCCAGACCGGCACGAGCCACGGCGGCGTGCCGCTGCCGGACGGCACGATCGCGAAGGTGAAGCTCGACTTCGACACGCTCGAGAACCTGAGCGTGCTGTCGACCAAGAAGTACGGCTTCGCGGGCACCGTGCAGCACGGCGCGTCGACGCTGCCGTCGGAGCTGTTCGGCGAGTTCCCGAAGCGCCTCGCGTGCGAGATCCATCTCGCGACCGAGTTCCAGAACATGATCTTCGACCACCCGGCGTTCCCGGCCGAGCTGAAGGCGCGCATCTACGACGATCTCAAGGTGTCTGCCGCCGGCGAGCGCAAGGCCGGCGACACCGAGGAGCAGTTCCTCTACAAGGCGCGCAAGAAGGCCCTCGGCGCGTACAAGAAGGAGCTGTGGTCGCTGCCCGCGGCGACGCGCCAGGCCATCGGCCAGTCGCTCGAGGATCGCTTCACGTTCCTGCTCAAGCAGCTGAAGGTGGACGGGACGCGGGCCGTGGCGGAGAAGTTCGCGCCGTTCGTGCCCGGCTCGTTCCCCAGCGCCACGCCGAAGGTCGCCGTCGTCAGCGGCCCCGAGGACGTGGAAGGACTGTCGGACTAACGGAGGCCCCATGATCAACCGCGCCGTGACGCTGTCCCAGTTCGTGCTGCAGCAGGAGCGCGACCACCCCGAAGCGAGTGGCGAGTTCACGAGCGTCCTGCTCGACATCGCGCTGGCCGCCAAGATGATCAACAAGGCGGTCGTGCGGGCCGGGCTCGTCGACGTGCTCGGCGCCACCGGCACCACCAACGTCCAGGGCGAACGCGTGCAGAAGCTCGACGTGTTCGCGCACGAGACGATCATGATGGTGCTCGGTTCGACGGGACAGCTCGCGGTCGTGGCGTCCGAGGAGGACGAGGGCATCGTGCCGATGCCCGACGGCGCGCCGATCGGCAAGTACGTGGTGAACTTCGACCCGCTCGACGGCTCGTCGAACATCGACGCGAACGTCAACATCGGGACGATCTTCTCCATCCTGCCGCGCATCTCGCGCAAGGGTCACGGCACGGTCGAGGATTGCCTGCAGGCGGGCCGGCGCCAGTTGTGCGCCGGCTACGTCCTGTACGGCACCACGACGATGCTCGTCTACACGACCGGCGACGGCGTGCACGGCTTCACGTTCGAGCCGAGCATCGGCGAGTTCCTTCTCTCGCACCCGAACATCCGCACGCCGCAGCGCGGACGGATCTACAGCGTGAACGAGGGCAACTACGGCAAGTGGGCCGACGGCATGAAGCGCTACGTCGACTGGCTGAAGCAGGACGACAAGGCGACGGGCCGTCCCTACAGCGGTCGCTACGTGGGCTCGCTGGTCGCCGACTTCCACCGCAACCTGCTCTACGGCGGCATCTACCTGTACCCCGGCGACGCCAAGAACCCGAACGGCAAGCTGCGCCTGCTCTACGAGTGCGCGCCGCTGGCGTTCATCGCCGAACAGGCCGGTGGCGCCGCGAGCAACGGCGAACGCCGCATCATGGACATCGCGCCCGAGTCGCTCCACCAGCGCTCGCCGATCTTCATCGGCAGCCCGGAGGACGTGAAGGAATGCGAAGCGTTCCTCGCCGGCAAGCACGAGGCGACGACGCTCGAGCGCCGCGGCTGACGACGCCGGACCACGGAGACGCGAACGGGCGGCCGCGCGACGCGGCCGCCCGTTCGGTTGCGGCTCAGCGCGGCGCGTCCGGCGGCACGCGCAGCCGCACGATCGTCGCGCCCCAGTGCCCGCGCGACGCCGGCGCGTCGGCGAACGACGCCACGGCCGGGTGCGACGCGAGCAGTTCGCGCACGCGCTCGCGCTGGAAACCCGTGCCACGGCCGTGGATCACGCGCACCTCGGCGAAGCCGCGCTCCACCGCCGCGTCGAGGTAGTCGCGCACCACGTCGAGCAC
>JBGANH010000055.1:0-18006 GCA_044222365.1 Candidatus Eiseniibacteriota bacterium | reverse complement strand
CGCCGCTCCGACCGTGGCGGCGCTGACGCGCGACGGCCGCGACGTGTGGCTGCTCACGGGCGACCACGCGCGCACGGCGCACGCCGTCGCGGCGCAGGTGGGCATCGCACCGGAGCGCGTGCTCGCCGAAGTGCTGCCCGCCGACAAGCGCGCGAAGATCGCCGAGCTGCAGAAGCAGGGCCGCCGTGTCGCGATGGTCGGCGACGGGCTCAACGACGCGCCCGCGCTCGCGCAGGCCGACGCCGGACTCGCGATGGCGAGCGGCACCGACGTCGCCATGGAGGCGAGTGCGTTCACGCTCGTGCGCGGCGACCTCGCAGCGGCGCGCGACGCGCTGCGGTTGTCGCGGCGCACGCTGCAGGTGATCCGCCAGAACCTGTTCTGGGCGTTCGCCTACAACGTCGTGCTCATTCCCGTCGCGGCCGGCGCGCTGGCGCCGCTGCTCGCGCAGAATCCGCCCGACGGGTGGCTCTGGGGCTGGAAGGGTACGCTGCACCCGATGCTCGCCTCGCTCGCCATGGCGCTGTCGAGCGTTTCGGTCGTCACCTCGTCGCTGCGGCTGCGGCGCTTCCGTTGAACCTTTCGAGGAGGAACCCCATGCGCAAGTTCGCCCTGCTGTTGTCCGCGCTCGCGCTCGCCGGTTGCGCCGGGTCGAGCGGCCCGCGCGAGGTCCGCGTCACCGTGACCGAGAAGGGCTTCGAGCCCGCGAAGATCGAAGTGGCCAAGGGCGTCGAGACCACCCTCATCATCACGCGCAAGACGCAGGCGACCTGCGCGACCGAGGCGATCTTCCAGGAGACCGGCCGGCGCTACGACCTGCCCCTGAACGAGGACGTGCGCATCCTGCTGCCGACCGACGCGCCGGCGACGCTGCACTACGCCTGTGGCATGGACATGATCCGGGGCGAAGTCGTGGTGAAATGACGGACCGTTAGGACCGCGGGGCAGCCACGTAGGAGAGGGGCAGGGAACCCCTCCGCGCGGTTCGGCCCGGCCGGCCGCGCACCCCGACCGCTCACCAGGAGCCGCGCGTGCGCATCGTTCTTCCGAAGTTCCGGGCCGGCCTGTTCGCGCTGGCTGCCGCCCTCCCGATCGCGATGGCCGCCGTGCTGCCCGCAGGCACGGCGTTCGCCCAGACGGACCAGCCGTGGGGCGCGCCCGTGGGCACCGACCCCTGCACCGCGGAGGGCAGGCTCGAGCAGGCGCTCGCCGACGATCCGGGGCTCGCGCAGCGCCGAGAACTGTTCGAGGCGCTCGTGCGCGAAGCGCAGCGCAAGGGACTCGCGCCGATGCGCGCCTCCGTGGCGGGACCTTCGTTCGTGATCCCGATCGTGGTGCACATCGTCCACCAGAACGGCCCCGAGAACATCTCGGACCTGCAGGTGCAGTCGCAGATCTGGGCGCTCAATCGCGACTTCGCGAACTCGCCGGGCGGTCCGTCCCCGGCCGTGAACACGGGCATCCAGTTCTGTCTCGCTTCGCAGCTGCCGCCCGCGAGCAGCGTGACGTGGTCCACCACCCCCGGCATCACGCGCACGGTCTCGCCGCAGACCATGCACACGTACGGCAACCCCTCCAGCGAGGTCGCGCTCAAGGCGATCGACTACCTGCCCTCGACCCAGTACCTGAACGTCTGGGTCGTGAACAACATCGCCGGTGGCGGCGGCGGCGTCGCGGGCTACGCGACGTTCCCGGGCACCGTGCCCGCGGCGCTCGACGGCATCGTGATCCGCTACACCTGCTTCGGCAGCAACGGCACGCCGTACGGCGGCCCGTACCCGGCGCTGCTGCCGACGAACAACCTCGGCAAGATCATGTCGCACGAGGTCGGGCACTGGCTCAACCTGCTGCACACGTTCCACGGCGGGTGCACCGCGCCCGGCGACCAGGTCGCCGACACACCGGCCGAGGCCGTCTTCCGCAGCGGCTGCCCGACCACGTCGCTCACGTCGTGCACCGCGCTGAACGACCCGATCGAAAATTTCATGGACTACACGAACGACGTCTGCCGCTTCGCGTTCACCGCGGGGCAGACGACGCGCATGCAGACCGCGATCTCGTACTGGCGTTCGACGCTCGTCAGCGCGCAGAACCTGATCGACGTGGGCTGCCCGAGCGGGCTGAACGCGCTCATCACCACGTCGCGCGGCCAGATCTGCGCGCCGGACGCGATCACCTTCGGCACGCCGGCTTCCGGCGCGGGCTACACGTACGCGTGGAGCTTCCCCGGTGGCTCGCCCTCGAGCGCGACCACGCAGAACGCGACCGTGACCTACGCGAGCCCGGGCGTGTACCCGGTGACGCTCACCGTGACCGACGGCGGCCCCAACTCGAGCACGAACTCCACCACGATCTACGCGCGTTCCTGCACGCCGGTGACCGGTCCCTGCACGAACTGGGTGCTGCCGAGCAACGCCGGCTTCGACTGGAGCACGGGCACGCCCGTGCCGGTGAGTGGCCGCAGCGTCTCGGGCGCCGAGCCCGCGAGTTCCACGTCGGACGGTTTCGGCGCGATGCGCTTCTACGCCGACGGCACGCGCGCGCTCACCGCGACGAACGTCGTGATGCCGAACGGCACCGGCCTGCTCGCGGGCGGCAGCTCGCACAACGGCGTGCTCATCGTGCCGAGGCCCGGAAACGCGAACCAGTACTTCCTGTTCACCGTGCGGCAGTGGGAGGACGGCGCGACCGCGAACCCGATGAACTACAGCGTCGTGGACATGACGCTCAACGCGGGACTCGGCGACATCGTGTCGGGGCAGAAGAACCTGCTCGTGACGCTGCCGGGCTCGCCGAACGAGATGGTCGAGGGCATGGCCGCCATTCCGCACTGCAACGGCGTGGACTGGTGGGTCGTCACCAACGGCGCGAACTCGGGCTCGGGCAAGCTGTACGTGACGCTCGTCACGAGCGCCGGGCCCTCGAGCTCGACCGCCTATCCGATCGGGCTCGCCGTGCCCGGCACCGGGCTCGGCGCGGTGGTGCCGTCGTTCGACGGCACGCGCATCGGCGTCGTCTCGACGGGCGCCGGCGTGTACCCGAACAACGGCCAGATCGCCGTCTACAGCTTCAACCGATCGACCGGTGTGCCCACGACGTTGATGGCGCCGAACGGCACGTGGGGCGGCTACTCCGACATCGCGTTCAGCCCGAACAACAAGCTCGTCTACTTCACGAGCTACCAGGGCGCCGTCTCGCGCGTGCGGCAGGTCGAGATCGCGACGCTGCAGATGCGCGAGATCGCGGCCGGAACGGCACGTGGGGCGGCTACTCCGACATCGCGTTCAGCCCGAACAACAAGCTCGTCTACTTCACGAGCTACCAGGGCGCCGTCTCGCGCGTGCGGCAGGTCGAGATCGCGACGCTGCAGATGCGCGAGATCGCGGCCGGGCCGTGGTTCGCGATCAAGCCCGGCCCGGACAAGCTGATCTACATCGCGCCGAACTCGTCCACGCGGCTGCACACGATCAACTACCCCGACAACTTCAACACGTCGAACCTGAACGAGTGCGGGCTCAACCTGAACAGCATCCCGATGCCGGCGGCGACCACGACGGGATCTTCGGCGCGCTGCCGAACATGCGCTGCAGTGCACGACCATCCAGCCCGCCGACTTCTCCTACACGGTCTGGGCTGCCTGACCGTGAACTCTACGTCGTTCAACTGCGCCGGGCCGAACTGGACGTTCGCGACGCGGGCACGGGCAGCGGCCAGTCGGTCTCGCACTACGCCGCCGCGGCACGTACACCGTGACGCTCACCGTGCCGGGCGCCTCGCCCTCGGTGAAGACCGCCAACATCACGCTCAGGACTGCAGCCCGTCTCGATCGTCGGGCAGAACACGCGCTGTCTCTCGGCGCATCCTGGCGAACTACACCGCGGTCGGCCCGTCGGGGTACACGTACATGGGCGATCTCGGGTGGAACACCCGCGACGGCGACGGGCAACAACGTGGACGTCACGTGGGGGCCCTTCGGTGGAACGGTGACGCTGACCGTGCTCGACCCGCTCACGGGCTGCACGACGACGGTCGTGAAGAACGTCGGCACGTGCCCGACCTGCACGCCGCCGCCCGCGAACATGACGGCGTGGTTCCCGCTCGACGAACCCTCGGGCATCACCGCCAACGAGATCGTGCTCGCCGCGAACGGCGGCGACGTGAACGCGCCGCTGCACGTGACCGGCAAGGTGCTCCAGGCGCGCGGATTCAACGCGGACGCCGCAGTACGTGCAGGCGGCCGACAAGCCGAACCTGAACTTCGGCACCGGCGACTTCACCGTGGACGCGTGGGTGCGCACGACGCAGGCGACGGGCATCGCGCCGATCGTGGACAAGCGCTTCACCGATCCGGAGATCGGGTACGCGCTCTACCTCAAGAACGGACGGCTCGCGCTGCGCATGGGCGACGCCGTGCTCGCCGACGGCACCGAGTACTGGTCGGGGACCACGCCGTTCGTCGCCGACGGCCAGTGGCACCACGTCGCCGGCGTCCTGCGGCGCTCCGCGACCGCGAACGGCACGCGGCTCTACGTGGACGGTGTCGGCGTCGCGAGCTTCCCGGCGTGGACCGGGCTCAGTGTGACCAACACCGAGCCGCTGCTCATCGGCGCGCAGAAGGGCTACAGCGGCCCGATCGGCTACCTGAACGGCGCCGTGGACGAAGTCGAGCTGTTCCAGCGCTCGCTCTCGACCGTCGAGATCAACGCGATCTACGCGGCGGACGTGCTCGGCAAGTGCAAGGAGTTCAGCTGGGTGCCGACGACCGCGTCCATCTGCCGCGACCAGTCCGAGGTGACGCTCACGATGCGCGTGTGCAACTACACCGGCACCGCGCAGAGCTACAACGTGACGTTCGCCGGGCTGCCGATCGGCCCGGGCTGCACCGCGAACGGCCCGACCGGCTTCACGCTCGTGACGCCGAACCCGATCAACGTGCCGGCCAACGGCTGCGTGCCGGTCGTGTACAAGGTCGCGCGTCCGGTGGGCATGCCGCTCTACTCGACCGCGTGCTACCAGGTGACGGTCACGAACACGGCGACGGCGTCGGTGACGACCAACCTCGGCGCGATCTACGCGGCGCGGCAGTGGTGCAACGTCGTCATCGGCGGGCCGATCGGCGTCGGCGGCGGCAGCGGCACGGGCGCGGCGCGGATCTCGTTCGGCGTGACGAACACGGGCGACCTGCCCTCCGGCACGCCGTGGTCGGTGCGCGTCGCGCCGCGCGAGGGCGCCGATCCCGCGGAAGAGCCGCTCGTGGCGCTGAACGGCCTGCCCCCGGGCGTGCCGGTGACGGGCTCGCTCTCGCTCGCCTCCGGCGAAGCGGGGCTGGTCGAGGTGGACGCGTCCTTCCTCGAGCCGCGCGCCTTCCGCTTCTACGACGTGATCCTGTCGCTCGACGAGGACGGCGACGGCCTGCTCGAGGACGTCGCGACGGCGGGACTGACGTGGGGCGCCGACGGCCAGACGGTGGACGTGCCGCCGGCGGAGCGCCTGCCCGAGACGCTGCAGCTCTCGCTGTCACCGAACCCCGTGCGCTCCACGGTGCTGCTGCGCTACGCACTGCCGCGCGGCGGGTCGGTCGAACTGGCGCTCTACGACGTGGCGGGGCGGCAGGTCCGATCGGTGCCGCCGTTCACGGCGGAGGCCGGGCGCGGCAGCCTGGCGCTCGACTGCCGCGGGCTGGCCCGCGGCGTCTACTTCGTCCGCATGCGCGTCAGCGGGCAGGCGCTCGTGCAGCGGTTCCTCATGCTCGAGTGAGCGGGCACGGACCGCGGTGAAGACGAAGACGGCGCGGGCCCTCGCGGGCGCCGCGCCGTCTTCGCTTCGTGGCTGGGACTCAGGCGAGTCCCCAGTCGTCGAGTTCGTCTTCGTCGAGGCCCATGTAGTGCCCGACCTCGTGCTGCACCGTGATCCGCACCTCGCGCGCGAGTTCCTCCTTGTCCGTGCACGCGCGCAGGAGATTGCGCCGGAACAGGCAGATCGCGCCGGGCGCCTCGGGCACCGCGGTCGAGGTCTCGGTGAAGATGTGCCGCCCCGCGAACAGCCCGAGCAGGTCGGGCGTGAACGGCGGATCCTCGGCCGTGAGCATTTCGCGCGAGGGCAGCGGCTGCACGAGCACGGGCAGCTCCTCGAGCTTGGCGCGGATCGGCTTGGGCAGTTCGCGCAGCGAGCGCCGGACGAGCGCGTCGAACTCGGCGTCGCTCACCTCGAGCGGGAGCGGGAAGGCCTCGGGGTCGATCGCGAACGCCTCCGCGGCGGCCTTGGCGGCCTCCTCGGCGCGCCCGAGGTGCTCGAGCACGCGCGAGCAGAGGTCCCAGGCCGCGCCGTGGTCGGGATGGATCGCGATCGTGCGCTGCGCGTCGTCGAGCGCCTCCTCGAACTTCACGAGGTCGTAGCGGGCGGCGGCGCGCAGGTAGAAGAACATCGCCGGGTCCGCTGAGCGTTCGGCACCGCGCAGCGCCTCGAGCGCCGCTTCCGGCTCCCCCTCGGCGAGGTAGAGCGAGGCGTTCTCGATGCACAGGTCGGCCTGGCCCGGCCGCTTGCGCAGCATGGCCTCGAGCGCCGCCCGGGCTTCCTCGAGTTCGCCTTCGTCCAGCAGGTCGCGGAAGCGCTCGACCTGCATCCACTCGGTCTCGCTGAGGGTTTCGTAGGGTTTCATGGGGGGCGGAGCCTAACGCCCGGGACGCGTTCCGGCCAGCCGAGCGCCCGCATTTTTTCGCGGGACTGCAGGCGCGGGCCACGCCGGCCGATGCCGACGGCGGCGCTTCCGGGCCGCGAACCGCCCGGGAATGCGGGCGCGGACGGGGGCGTACGGGCTGTCGAAACGTCTGCTGCACAGGGACTTTTCTTGACCGTTCCGTGGCGCGCTCCCTAGACTCGCCCGCCATGATTGTCCGCGTCACACCCTGAACACGCGGTTCCCTTCTCCACGAGGCTCGAACACATGACGGCTTTCGTTCCCCGCATCAGCGCCGCGCTGCTGGCGTTGGTCGTGGTCGCACTGCTCCTCGGCGCCGCCAAACCGGCGAACGTCGTGTCGCCCGACAAGCTGGTCATCCTCTCCACGGTCGACGTGAAGGGGAAGACCAGCCCCTGTGGCTGACACACGCCCAAAGGGGGCCTCGCCCGGCGGGCGAGCTTTGCGGACAGTGTGAAGGCGCAGTACGGGCAGGTGCTGCTGGTCGACAACGGCGGCTTCTTCCCGGAGCAGGACGATTACCAGGACGCGGCGTGGTTCCTGATGGACGCGATGAAGCTGCTCGGCACCGACGCCGTCGGCATCAGCGAGAAGGAACTGAAGTACGGCAGGGCGTTCCTGCTGGCGCAGTACAAGCGGACGCAGTTGCCGCTCACGTGCGCGAACCTGATCGACAAGCAGACGAAGAAGCCGCTCGTGGCGCCGTACGTGATCGTGAAGAAGGGGACGGTCACGGTGGGTCTCTTCGGACTCACGAGCGACAAGGTGGACATGGGAGTGTCGCGGGACTCGGTCACGGTCGAGGACCCGGTGGCGGTGGCGACCCGCACGGTGGCCGAACTTCGCAAGAAGGGCGCGACCGTGGTGGTGCTGCTCTCGCAACTGGGCAAGGTCGAGAGCGAGGATCTCGTGACCACGGTGGACGGCATCGACGCCGTGATCGTGGGGCGCAACACGCCGCTGCTGCAGAAGGGCCGTCTCATCAAGACGACGGTCGCCTGCTACGGCGGTGAGCAGGGGCAGTACATCGGACGCACGCTGCTGACGCTGGACGCGGGCAAGAAGATGGTCTCGGGCGACAACGAGACGTTCATCCTCGGCCCGGAAGTCGGCGAGAAGCCCGAAGTGCTGACGCTGGTGAAGAGCTTCGAGGACAGCTTCAACGACAAGCTGCGCAAGAAGGAGAAGGAACGTGCCGCCCAGCAGGAGCTGAACCGGGCCAACGGCGGCACGGGCAATGCCGAACAGGCCGTGGACCACTACCTCGGCGGCGATCTGTGCCAGCGCTGCCACAAGGCGGAATACGAACAGTGGAACACCACGCTTCACGCCCAGGCTTGGAAGACGCTGGTCGACGCCAAGAAGGACGCCAACGCGGACTGTATCCCGTGCCATGTGGTCGGGTACAAGAAGCCGGGTGGCTTCCAGACGGGCGACGATGCCGCGCGCCTTTCGAACGTGCAGTGCGAGAACTGTCACGGCATGGGCACGCAGCACGAGTCGTATCCGGCGCAGGCTCGCCGCATCACCGAGGCGACCTGCCGCGGCTGTCACACGTCCTCGACGAGCCCGAACTTCGACTTCGCGCTGTATTCGCCGCACATCCTGCACAAGCCGCAGGGTGCGCTGAAGCCGCTGCCGCCGAATCCCGCGAAGCAGAAGATGCTGCAGGGCGGCGCCGCGCACTGACGTCCGCCGCAGTTCCCACCGCAGGCCCGTGGCTCGCATGCCGAGTCGCGGGCCTGTCGTGTTCTCCCGGAGGCTTTCCCGCATGAAGATGGCGAACTGGTTCCGTCACGCCCGCACCACCGTGTCGTTCGCGCTCGCGCTCTCGATGCTCGGCGCCACGCCGCGCCCGGTGCGCGACCCGGACCACCTCATCGTGCTGTCCACGACGGACGTGAAGGGCAAGACGAGCCCGTGCGGCTGCCACACGCCGAAGGGCGGACTCGCTCGGCGCGCGGCGTTCGTGGACAGCGTGCGCGCCGAACACGACCAGGTCGTGCTCGTGGACGCGGGCGGCTTCTTCCCCGAGACCGACTCCCAGCGCGACGCCGGCCCGTTCGTGATGCGGACCATGAACGTGATCGGCACGGCCGCCACCAACATCGGCGACAAGGAACTGCGTTTCGGCTACGCGTTCCTGCGTGACGCCGTGCGCGAGTCCGGGCTGCCGGTCGTCAGCGCGAACCTGTACGACAAGCGCACGGGCAAGCTCGCGTTCGCGCCCTACGTGATCGTGCCCGCCGGGCGCGCGCGCGTGGGTGTGTTCGGACTCATGAGCGGCAGCGGCGATCTGGGGCCCGCGCGCGATTCCCTGCGCGTGGAGGACGCCGAAGCGGCGGCGGTGCGCACGGTGGCGGAACTGAAGAAGAAGGGCGCCACCGTGATCGTGCTGCTGTCGCAGCTCGGCAAGGTCGAGAGTGAGGACCTCGTGACCGCGGTCGAGGGCATCGACGCCGTGATCACCGGCCGGAACGTGCCCATGCTGCAGCGCGGCCGCGTCATCAAGAACACGGTCGTCTGTTACGGCGGCGAACAGGGCTGGTACGTCGGCCGCACGTCGCTGGCGCTGGACGCCGCCGGGCGGTCGGTGTCGGGTGAGAACGACATGATCATGCTCGGGCCCGAAGTCGAGACGAAGCCCGCCGTGTACGACGTCGTGCGCGCGTTCGAGGACGCGCTGAACGATCGCCTGCGCCGCCTCGAGAAGGAGCGTGCCGCCGCGGCCGCGCTCAGCGCGGAGGATTCCGACGGCGAGGCGGTGGATCATTTCCTCGGCGCCGAGATCTGCGGGCGCTGCCACAAGGCCGAGTTCGACCAGTGGCTCACGACGCCGCACGCCCGCGCCTGGCAGACGCTCGTGGACGAGAAGAAGGACGCGACGCCCGAGTGCGTGCGCTGCCACGTCGTCGGCTACCAGAAGCCGGGCGGCTTCAAGACCGCAGACGACGCGCCGCGGCTCGGCAACGTGCAGTGCGAGAACTGCCACGGCGTGGGCACGCAGCACGAGGCCTACGCGACGGCGAAGGCACAGGTCCCCGAACCCGTGTGCCGGGGCTGCCACGACGCGACGACGAGCCCGGTGTTCCAGTTCGCGCTCTACCGGCCGCACATCCTGCATCAGGCGCCCGCGAACATGCCGGCGCTGCCGCCGAATCCCGCGAAGGCGAAGATGAGGGGAACGGGCGCGCACTGATCGCCCGTGCGCCTCGAGTTCCGGCCGGGCCCGCCGCAGCGGCACGCGGCGGGCTTTCGCGCGCCCGGGCCGCCGCAGGTGCGCCGGCGCGCGGCCCCGTGACCTTGACGCTCGCTCGACGGGCCGCCTAACCTGCCGCCTTCGGCCCAGAGTACGCGGCCCCGCACGAGTCTTTCCTCGCGGGGCGCGCCGGCCGCTCCCGACAGGAATCGACCCCCTTTCGCCCAAGGAGCGGCTCTCGCGTGAGCACCCTCGACGGCGTCACCTACTACAAGTCCATCCTCGACACGGTCGGCAACACCCCGCTGGTGCAGCTGCGGGAGACCGGCAAGGGCCTGCCCTGCCCGGTGCTCGCCAAGGTCGAGTTCTTCAACCCCGGCGGCAGCGTCAAGGACCGCATCGGGCTCGCGATGGTCGAGGACATGGAGCGGCAGGGCCGCCTCAAGCCCGGCGGCACGATCGTCGAGTGCACGTCGGGCAACACCGGTCTCGGCCTCGCCATGGTGGCCGTGGCGCGTGGTTACCGCGCGGCGCTGTGCATGCCGGACAAGGTTTCGAGCGAAAAGGTCTACCTGCTCAAGGCGTTCGGCGCGGAAGTGTTCCTGAGCCCGACCGCGGTCGAGCCGACGCACCCGGACTCGTACTACTCCGTGGCCAAGCGCATCGCCTCTGAGCGCCCGGGCGCCGTGCTCATGGACCAGTACAACAATCCCGCGAACCCGGCCGCGCACTACGCGACGACGGGCCCCGAGATCTGGAAGCAGACCGGCGGGAAGGTCACGCATTTCGTGGCCGGCATGGGCACGGGCGGCACGATCACGGGCATCGGCCGCTACCTGAAGGACCAGAACCCGAAGATCCAGGTCATCGGCGCCGATCCGGTCGGCTCGATCCTCAAGCACTACAAGGAAACCGGCGAGATGTCCGAGGCGCACACCTACAAGATCGAAGGCGTGGGCGAGGACTTCATCCCGAAGGCGCTCGATTTCTCGGTCGTGGACCGCGTGATCCAGTGCAACGACCACGACGGTCTCAACATGGCGCGCCGCCTCGCGCGCGAGGACGCCATCTTCGTCGGCGGCTCGGCGGGCATGGCCACGTGGTGCGCCTTCCAGGCCGCCAAGGACGCTGGTCCGGACGCGCTGGTCGTCGTGCTGCTGCCGGACACGGGCGAGCGCTACCTGACCAAGGTGCACAACGACGAGTGGATGCGCGACAACCACCTGCTCGACCCGTCCGCCACGAGCGCGGCGAGCCTGCTCGGCAGCAAGCCGCGCCTGCGCAAGCTGATCTCGGTCAACGCGGGCGAGCCGCTCAAGCGCGCGCTGGCGCTCATCGAGCAGCACGACGTCTCGCAGCTCCCGGTCTTCGCGGGCGCCGACGTCGTCGGCACGCTCGACGAAGGCGAAGTGCTCCGCACGGCGCTCTCGGACCCGAAGGCGCTCGACAAGCCGGTGGACTCGATCATGGGCGCGGCGCTTCCGGTCGTGGCGGCGAACGAGCCGGCCGACGCGGTCGCGAAGCTGCTCGCGATGCGCAACCCGGCCGTGCTCGTGAAGGACAACGGCGCGATCACCGGCATCCTGACGCGCTTCGACATGCTGCAGTTCATCGCCGGAGGTGAGGCGTGAGCCATTCCGCGATCGGCCCCCAGTCGGGCTTCAGCACCAGGGCCGTGCACGCCGGGCAGGAGCCCGACCTCGCGACCGGCGCCGTGATGACGCCCATCTACCAGACGTCCACCTACGCCCAGGAAGCGCTCGGGAACCACAAGGGCTTCGAGTACGCGCGCACGCACAACCTGACGCGCTTCGCGCTCGAGCGGAACCTCGCCGCCCTCGAGGGCGGCAAGCACGGGTTCTCGTTCGGCTCCGGCCTCGCGGCCACGAACGCGCTCATGCAGGTGCTCTCGTCCGGTGACCACGTCGTGTGCGGTAACAACACCTACGGCGGCACCTACCGCCTGTTCGAGAAGGTCTGGAAGCGCCACGGGCTCGCGTTCACGTTCGTGGACTGCACGGATCCCGCCGGCGTCGAGGCCGCATTCACGCCGCGCACGCGGCTCGTGTGGCTCGAGACCCCGACCAACCCGCTCATGCAGCTCGCGGACATCCGCGACATCGTCGAGCGCGCGCACAAGAAGAACATCATCGTGGTCGTGGACAACACCTTCATGACCCCGTACTTCCAGCGGCCGCTCGAACTGGGCGCGGACATCGTCATGCATTCGGTGACCAAGTACCTGAACGGTCACAGCGACATGGTCGGCGGCGCGCTGGTCACGTCGGACGAGGGTCTCGCCGAGCAGATCCGCTTCCTGCAGAACGCCGCCGGCGCCGTGCCCGGCCCGATGGATTGCTTCCTCTGCCTGCGCGGCACCAAGACGCTCGCGGTGCGCATGAAGCAGCACGAGGCGAACGCCCGCGAACTCGCCGAGATCCTCGAGAAGCACCCGCGCGTGAGCCGCGTCTTCTATCCCGGCCTCGCCTCGCACCCCCAGCACGAGCTGGCCAAGCGCCAGGCCTCGGGGTTCGGCGGCATGATCTCGTTCATCCCCGGGGACGGCTCGCTGGCGGCGGGGGAGCAGGTCTTCAACCGCTTCCAGCTCTTCACCCGGGCCGAAAGCCTGGGCGGGGTCGAGAGCCTGGTGTGCCATCCGGCGTCCATGACGCACGCCTCGGTTCCGCGGGATTCACGGCTCGCGATGGGCTTCGCGGACGGCCTGCTGCGGCTCTCCGTGGGCATCGAGGACCTGGGCGATCTTCGGGCGGATCTCGAACAAGCGCTCCAAAGTGTTTGAGGTCAAAAGGTTGTGCAGGGCTCGTGACCGTATTTTCATGAAGAATCCATTTGACAACCGTGGGGTGCGCCCATAGCCTGCGTGCGGCTTTGGGTCGCGTGCCGTCTGCCAGGTCCTGGCGCGCAGGGATCCACCCAAGGACTCCTACTGAGCGCAGGGATGCATCTTGGACTGACAACACACCGCTCGCCATCCCAGTGGTGTCGTTCCCGATACGCCCCAACATTCTGCTGATTCTCTTGCAATGTACGGCCGCCGCCGGATACCCGGCGCGGCGAGAGTGAGAGGAGGTGAAGAGAAAACATGCGTAAGATCTTCGCTCTTTCGATTCTGGCGCTGACCCTCGCGATCGCCGCCATCGGCTGTGCGAACAAGGCCGCCGAGGAGACCCCTGCCGCGACGGAGACCCCGGCCGCGACGGACTCCGCTGGTACGATGGAAGCCGCTCCCATGGACACGGCTGCCGCGATGGACACGACTGCTGCTCACTGACCTTCGTGAGTGCGTCTTCAGAGGGGGGGGTGCGAAAGCACCTCCCCCTTCTGCTTTCCCGGCTCGGAGTGCACTCCGGCGCAACCCGGACGGCGCTCGCCGCGTAGCAGCGGCACTCAAGTCCGGAGGGCTTCCCGTGAAACGTACCGTCCGCACCCTCTTCACCGCGGCGACCGCCGCCATCACGATCGCCGTCGCCGCGGGCCCCGCGCTCGCCGGGTCCCCCTATGCCGAACGTTCCGACCAGACCGTGAGCCCGGCCGGACTCACCGGACTGGTGCTCGAGAACCCGCGCGGGCTGGTCCGGGTCCGCCCCAGTTCCGACGGCCAGCTGCACGTCACGGCGGTCAAGATTTGCCGGCTGCAGCGCGAGCAGGACTCCCGCCGCTACGCCCGCGAGACGGCAGTCGAGTCCCGCGCCGAGAACGGCCGCTGGGTGGTCCGGGTGACCTACCCGAAGCGCATCAAGGCGCAGATCGACTTCTGGGACTTCTTCCGCTCGCGCAGCCAGCACGAGCTGCGCTTCCCGCTGGTCGAAGTGCAGGTGCTCGTCGAAGCGCCGGCCTCCTGGACGGCGAACGTCACGACCGTGAGCGGCGACGTGGACGTCGAAGGCCTCGCGGGCGCGCTCGAGTTGCGCTCGACCTCCGGCGACGTGCATGCGGCCGCCACCAGCGGACTCCTGACCGTGGCCAGCGTGAGCGGCGAGATCGAGATGATTCGCGCCGGGCAGTGCCGGGCCCACTCCACCAGTGGCGACGTGCACGCCGAGGACGTCGGTATCCTGCGCGCCACGACGACGAGCGGCGACATCACCGTGCGCGCCGCCCGCGACTCGGTGCTGCTCGGCAGCACGAGCGGTGACCTGGACGTCGAAGGCGCGCCGAAGGGCATCACCGGCACGAGCGGCAGCGGCGAGATCCGCGTGACCGGCGCGTCCGGGGTCGTGAAAGTCGAGAGCCGAAGTGGCGACATCGAACTGATGCTCGAACGCGACCTGCGCGGATGCAGTGCCCGAACGACGAGCGGCGAGATTTCGGCCGAGCTGGACACGCGTCTCGACGCGACGCTCGACCTGCGGACGACGAGTGGTTCGATGGACTGCACCGCGCCCGTCCGGCTCGGCACCAAGGAACGCACACGCCTTTCCGCCGTGTTCGGCCGCGGGGGAGTCCCCGTCGCCTTGCAGACGGTCTCCGGAGACATCAACCTGACGAGCGGAGGACATTGATCATGAACCGGCTCCGAGACCTCGCGAAGGCCGCAGCACTGCTGGCCGTCAGTCTCGCATTCGCAGCGAGCGCCGCACTCGCCCAGGGCACCATGACGTTCCGGCCGGTCCCGGCCGACAGCGTTTCGCGGCTGGACGCCGCCGCCGCCCGTGAAGGGCGCATCGAGCGCCGTATCGAGCAGCGGCTCGAGAAGCACGCCGCCGCGATCGAACGGGCCGTGGAGTCCGGGGACACTCCGGTCTCGATCCACGTGGGCGACGACAGCATCGTCGTCGAGGCGCCGGGTTCGATTCCCGAACCGCCCAGCCCGCCGGACGTGCCCGAGCCCGTCCGCGAGAGCACGGGCGAAATCATCCGCCTCGGCAGCCCGATCACCGTGCACGCCGGTCAGGCGGTCGAAGGGGACGTCGTCAGCATCGGCGGCTCGGTCCGCGTCGAAGGCGTCGTGAAGGGAAGCGTCACCGCGGTCGGTGGCGACGTGACGCTGGTGGACGGCGCACGCGTCGATGGCGACGTCGTGTGCATGGGCGGCACGCTCCGCCAGGAGCCCGGCTCGTCCATCTCCGGCCAGCTCGTCACCGCCCCGCGCGTCCCCGGCGCCCGGCTCTTCCTGCCGGTGCTCGCCGCGGTCGGGGTGGGGCTCAAGGTGATCATGGACCTGTTGTGGATCGTGTTCGTGGTCGGCATCGCGTTCCTGGTCGTGAAGCTGGCGCCCGGCCGCACGCAGTCCGCCGTGGACGACATCCGCTCCGATCCGGGCACGTCGTTCCTCTGGGGCCTGCTGCTGTGGGGGCTCGCGATTCCCGCGCTGCTGGTCGTGTCGATCGCCGCCGCGCTGCTGTGCATCACGATCATCGGTATTCCGCTCGCGCTCGCCGCCCTCTTCGGGCTCGCGCTGTTCTTCGCGATCGCGGTCGTGTGGGGCACGATCACCGGCTTCGCGCTGCTCGGCGGCCAGGTCTTCACGCGGTTCAAGGGCGGCGAAGCGACGTTGCTGCGCGCCGCCATCTGGGGTGTCATCTGCGTCGTCGGCCTGCGCATCGTCTCCGACGTCCTGCACATCATGCCGATGTTCGGCTTCCTCGGCGGGCTCGTCACGTTCATCCGCTTCACGCTCTGGGCGATCCTCATGACGCTCGGCGCCGGCGCGCTCGTGCGGGCCGAATACCAGCGCCGCACCGTGCAGAGCTGGTGGCAGCAGTCGCAGTTCAATCGCCGCCGCTCGCCCGACACGAACGACTATCCGCCTCCGCCTTCGCCGTCGCAGCAGGCCCCGCCTCCGCCTCCTCCTCCGTCGCCGCCGTCGGCGTTCACGTCTCCCGCCGCGGGCGCGACGGGCGCCTCGGAGCCGTGGCCTCCGGCGCCTCCGCCTCCGCCGTCGGATCCCATCGCCTGAACGCGCGCGCCTCGCGGCCCGGAGCCACTCGGTTCCGGGCCGCGGCGCGTTTGCGCGCGGCGCACCCCTGCGGCAACGTGCGCCCCGTCCCGCGCATCGCGCGCGGCGCGCTCGCCCCGAGGGCCCGACCTTGTTCCAAACGTTGCTCGAAGCGGCCGGACAATCGCTCCCCGTGCTCTGCCTGCTGCTCTTCGTGGACGGTGCGACCACGGGCGCGGGCACGACGCCGCTGCTGCTGCTCAGCGCACGGCATCACGAGCCGTGGATGGTCGCGGTCGCGGGTGGCGCCTCGAGCGCGGCCGGCAGCGCGGTGCAGCTGCTCGCCTTTCGCTGGATGCTCGGCCAGCAGCGGCCGTGGATGACGCGCTTCCTGCCGTCGCGCGAGAAGATCGAGGCGACGCTCGCCCAATACCCCTCGGCGTCGTTCCTCGCCATCGCGGTCGCGCGCGCCACGCCCATGCCCGACGCGCCGCTCAAGCTCGTCGCCGCGGTGATCGGCTACCCCATCTGGCGCTACCTGCTCGCGGTGATGATCGGTGCGCTGCCCTATTACGCCGCGCTCGCCTACATCGGGCACGAGTTCCCGCTTCCGCCGTGGGTGATCGGCGCGGTCGTCGGAGTCGTCGTGCTCGGCTTCGCGATCGACCTCGTGTGGCGGAGGACGAGCCGATGACCCGTCCCCGGCGCACCCCCGCCGCCCGCGCGATCGGCGTGGACACCGGCGGCACGTTCACGGACGTCGTCGTGTGGCGTGACGGGCGCCAGCACGCGTTCAAGGTGCCCTCGACGCCCGATGCCCCCGCGCGTGCCGTGCTCGAGGGACTGCGTCGCGCCGGCGCGGACGCGAGCACGCGTGTGCGTCACGGCTCGACGATCGCGACGAACGCACTGCTCGAGCGCAAGGGCGCGCGCGTCGCGTTCGTCACCACGAAGGGCTTCGAGGATGCGCTCGAGATCGGGCGCCAGGACCGCCCCGACCTGTACGCGCTCGCGCCGGCGCGGCGCGAGCCGCTCGTGCCGGCGGCCCGGCGCTACGGCGTGGACGAACGCCTCGACGAACGCGGCCGGCCCGTGCGCGTGCTGAGCGCCGCGGCGGTGACGGCCGTCGTGAAGCGCGTGCGCGAGGCGGCGCCGGAGGCGATCGCCGTGGGGCTGCTGCACTCGTACGCGAACGCCACGCACGAGCGCCGGCTGGCGCGCGCGCTCGTGGCGCTCGGCGTGCCCGTGACGGCGTCGAGCGTGCTGTGCCCGGAGATCCGCGAGTACGAGCGCTTCGCGACGACGGCGGCGAACGCCTATCTCGCGCCGCGCGTCTCGGCCTACCTCGGCGCGCTCGCAGCGGCGCGGCTCGGACGCATCGAGGTCGTGCTGTCGCACGGCGGCACCGCGCCGATCGCGCGGGCCGCGAAGGAAAGCGTTCGCCAGCTGCTCTCCGGCCCCGCGGCCGGGCTGCGCGCCGCGCTCGACGCCGCTCACGCGTGCGGGCACGAAGCGGCGCTCACGCTCGACGTCGGCGGCACGTCCACGGACGTGGCGCTGCTCGGCGCGGGAGAGACCGGCCGCGACGGGCTGCCGCGGCGCCGCGCGCGCGAAGTGGGTGGCGTGCCGGTGCTGCTGCCGACGCTCGACGTGCACACGGTGGGAGCGGGCGGCGGCTCGATCGCGCGCGTGGACGCCGGCGGGCTGCTGCGCGTGGGGCCGGAGAGCGCGGGCGCCGATCCCGGCCCGGCCTGCTACGGGCGCGGCGGCCCCGCGACCGTGACCGACGCGCTCGTCGTGCTCGGGCGCCTCCCGTTCGACACGCTCGCCGGGGGTGCGCTCCGGCTCGACCGCGCCGCGTCGCGCCGCGCGCTCGCCGCGCTCGCGAAGCAGCTGCGCCTGCGCGACGCCGAAGCGGCGGCGGCCGGCGTGCTCGCGCTCGCGGACGCGCACATGGAAGCGGCGCTGCGCCGCGTGTCGGTCGAGCAGGGCGCCGATCCGCGCGACTGCGCGATCGTCGCTTACGGCGGCGCGGGCGGACTGCACGCGTGCGCGCTCGCGGAGTCGCTCGGCGCGCCCGCGGTCGTGTGGCCGCGTCACGCCGGCGTGCTGTGCGCGCTCGGGGCGTTGACCGGCGGTTCGCGCCGCGAGCGCGGCCGCAGCGTGCTGCTGCCCGCCGCGGACGCCGGCGCGCTCGAGCGCGAGTTCCGC
>JBGANH010000054.1:0-18305 GCA_044222365.1 Candidatus Eiseniibacteriota bacterium | reverse complement strand
GAAGAAGACGAAGAGCTGGGGCGTGTAGCGCGCCCCGGCGACCCGTCCCTCCGCGGCACCGCCGTCAGCGCTTCGCCGAGCCCCACGCCGCCATGATCGCGGCGACCTGCGAGGGCGTGGCGCCGGGCGCGTCGAAGGCGAGCTTGTCCGGATTCCAGCGCGGCTTCACGCGCCACGGACCGCCTTCCTGCGGACAGTGCGTGTCGCAGTTGCCGCACTCGTTGCACGTGCCGCCGTCCACGACCCACTGCAGTTCGCGCTGGAAGTCGCCCGCCGCCATCGCCGTGGGCGGCGCTTCGAGCGCGTGGAACGCGCCGTTCGGGCAGACGAGCAGGCAGTTGTTGCACGACTCGCAGTCGAACATCGGCAGCGGTTCGCGCGCCGGTTCCGCGGCCGGAGCGGGCGCGTGGTACGCCGGATCGCTCGCGACCCGGCCCGAGTACAGGTGCAGGTTCGCCGCGGCCGCGTCGGAAACGGGAACGGACGGCATGACCCCGGCTCGCGCACGCACGTATTCGGCGAGGTTCGTCGCACCGACGTGTTCCATGTCGCTTTCGAGCGCCTTGAGGTAGCGCGGCAGCCGGCGGTAGCCGGTGGGCCTCAGCAGGTCGGTGCAGGTCGTCACCGGGGTGAAGCCGTTCGCGATCGCGTCGGGGAAGTTCTCGGCCGTGATGCCGGCGCTGAACGAGATCGCATGGCGCGGGCCCGTCGCGCGCACGAACTGGTCCGCGAGCATCGTCGCGATGACGTGCAGCGGCGGACCGCTCAGGTAGACGTGCTCGCCCTCGAGGCGGCCGCGCGTGTTCTTCACGACGAGCGTGTTCGAGAACTTCACGCCGAGCGAGAGCCCGTTGCGCGCCGCGAGCCCCGAAAGCCATTCCAGCATGCGCAGCGCGTCGTTCCACTGCAGGTCCTTGTCGAACGCGGCGCGGTCGAGTTCGACGTGCTCGTAGCCGAGCGTGCCGCGCAGCAGTTCCTCGACGCGGTCGTAGCCGAGCAGCGTGGGGTTGAGCTTCACGACCACGTGCAGCGCGTGCCGGGTGAGCAGGTGTTCGACGATGCGTTCGAGCTCGGAGGGCGGGCAGCCGTGGAAGCTCGAGAGCGTGACGGTGTCGAACACGCGCGCGGGCACGGGTACGTCCGCGATCGCGCGCAAGGACGAGGGCAGGGACTCGCGCAGCTCGGCCAGCAGCTCGCGCGAGTCCATCATGACGTCGAGGAAGCGCGCGACGCTCGCCGAGCGGATGCCCGCGAGGTCGTAGCCCACGGATCCGTCGAAGATCGTGTGCGCGCCCGTTTCGGACGGAATCCCGCGCGCGCGCAGGATGTGGATGAGGTACCAGGCCTTGGCGTACTCGCGCGCCGATTCCTCGAGCGTCAGTTCCTGCGACCATTCGACGTTGTATCCCTCGCCGGGCGCGTCGATGCACGGGCGCGGGATCTCGAGGCGGTCGAGCACCTGCACGGTCTTCAGCTCGAGCACGCGCGAGCCGGCGAGCCAGGCCGAGACGAGATTCTGCGCGAGCTGCGTGTGCGGACCGGCGGCGGGGCCGAGCGGAGTGGACGCTCGGCCGCCCGGCAGCACGACCGAAAGGTCGAGCCCTTCACGCGGTTTCCAGAACGAGCGCTTCGGCAAGTGGAAGATGCTGCGATCGTGCTCGTACTCCTCGAGCGCGCGGGCGAGCAGGTGCGCGAACGGCTTCGGGGTCAGCGCGGCCACGGGTCACTCTCCATGCGGCGCCACAGCTCCGGCGCCGCCTCGCGCGCCTCGGCGCGCAGTGCTTCGAGGTCGGCGCCGACGAGGCGCCCTTCGTCCACGACGACACGCCCTGCCACGGAAACGCGCCACGGGCGTGGGGTGCCGTGCGCGTCCGGTTGCCTCTCCACCCAATCCTGTTCGAGCGCCGCTTCGCCGCCGAAGCGCTCCGCCAGGAGCGCGCGTCCGGCCTCCAGCCGCGCCCGCAGCGCCGCGTCGCCCGCCGTGTCGCCCTCGGCCGCCGCGATCGCGAGCAGCTGCTCCTGTTCGAACGGCAGGTCGGAGGGGAAGCCGTCGGTGCCGAGCGCCACGCGCGGGCTCGCCGCCAGCGATCGCGCGTACCCGACACGGTTGTTCGCGTTCGAGCGCGGGTTGTGGAGCAGCCACAGCCCGTGCGCATGCGCGTCACGCACCTGGTCGGCGCTCAGCCACACGCCGTGCGCCATGAGCGAGCCTTCGGGCAGCGCGCCCAGGTCGCGCAGGCGTTCGTACGGGCCCGCGAAACCGCGCGCCCGTGCGTCGGCCACGTCGGCGGTGTCCTCGGCGACGTGCACGTGCATCACGGTGCCGAGCGCGCGGCACAACTCGCCCGCCTCGCGCACGGTGGCGTCCGAAACGGTGAAGCTCGCGTGCAGCCCGACGAGCCCGCGCACGAGCGGGCGGCGGTTCTCGCGCGCGAAGCGTGCGCACTCGGCGAGCCCGCGCGCGGCCTCCGCGCGGCCGCCGTTGCGCTCGGTCGCGCCGTAGGTGAGCACGGCGCGCATGCCGAACTCCTCGCACGCGTCCGCGAGCACGTCGAGCGAACCCTCGACGAAGTTCGGGGACTCGTGGTGGTCCACGAGCGCCGTCGTGCCCGCCAGCAGCGCTTCGGCCACGTAGAGCCGCGTGCCCGCGCGCAGCGTCTTCTCGTCCAGCGCGCGGTCGAGCCGCCACCACACCGCTTCGAGGATCTCGACGAAGTTCGCCGGGGCACGGCTCGGCGCCGGCATGCCGTACGGCGCGAGCGCGCTGTACAGGTGCGTGTGCGCGTTGACGTGGCCGGGCTGCTTCATCGCCAGGTCTCCCGCGGTGCCTTCGTACGGATGCGGCCGACGCTGTAGGCCTTCGCAGCGGGCGAGTCCTTCATGGGCAGCACGGTGCGGCGCACGCCGTCGAACGCCTCCAGCGCGCCCGCGACGGCCGCGGCGGTGGGCACGAGGCCCAGCTCGCCGACACCCTTCGCGCCGAACGGCCCCTCGGGCTCCGCGGCCTCGATCAGCTTCACGGACACTTCGGGCATGTCCTTCGCGCGCAGCGCGCCGATCTGGTAGAGGCTCGTGACGATCGGCATGCCGTCCACGCACGGGAGTTCTTCCGTGAGCGCGTAGCCGAGGCCCATGTGCAGCGCGCCTTCGATCTGCGCGGCGCACAGCGCCGGGTTCACGGCGCGGCCCACGTCGTGCGCGGCGACGAGCTTCTCGACACGGCCGTTCTCGTCGAGCAGCGCCATCTGCGTCGCGTAGCCGTAGCTCGTGTGCGTCTTCACCTTGCCGGGCGCGCCGAGCGGCGTCGTGTCTTCCACGACGACGTCGGCCGCGTAGACCTGTCCCGCGAGCGAGGCGAGCGTGCCGCCGGCGTCCAGCGCCGCGCGCAGCTTGCGTGCCGCGGACGTGATGGCGTTGCCCGCGAACAGCGTCGCGCGCGAGCCGGTGGTCTGCCCGCAGCCGAGCGCGAACGTCGCGTCCACCTTCGGACGGAACACGCTCGAAGGCAGCCCGGTCACTTCGGCCGCGAACTGCGTCAGGATCGTCAGCAGCCCCTGGCCCATCTCGGTGAACGCGTTGTAGAGCGACACCGTGCCGTCGGCTTCGACCACGAGCCGGCCCTTGCCCCATTCGACGAAGCCGTTGCCGAGCCCGCTGTTCTTGAGGCCGCATGCGATGCCGGCCTTGCGGCCCGCGGCCATCCAGCCCTGCCACTCGTCCTTCACGGCGAGCAGCGACTCCTTGATGCCGCACGACTTCTCGACCGGCTGGCCGGTCGTGAGCACGTCGCCGATGTCCACGGCGTTGCGCCAGCGGATCTCCCAGCGATCGAGCCCGCAGAGCGCGGCGAGCTGGTCCATCGCGCCCTCGAGCGCGAACGCCGACTGCACCACGCCGAAGCCGCGCATGGCGCCGCACGGCGGGTTGTTCGTGTACGCGGCGCGCGCTTCGACGTCCACGTGCGGGACCTTGTAGGGGCCGCACATGTGACCGGCCGCGCGCTCGAGGACCTTCATGCCGACCGACGCGTACGCGCCCGAGTCGCCCACGAGCCGCGCGCGCACGGCGGTCAACCGGCCCTCGGCGTCGCAGCCCACTTCGAGCTCGGTCGTGATCGGATGGCGCTTCGGGTGCAGCCGGATGCTCTCCTTGCGCGAGAGCGTGACCTTGACCGGCTTCTTCGTGACCCACGCGAGCAGCGCCGTCTGGCCCTGCACCGACATGTCTTCCTTGCCGCCGAACGCGCCGCCGTTGGGGACGAGCTCGCAGAAGATGTGCTCCTCGGGAATGCCGAGCAGCGCCGCGCACTGGCGGCGGTCGTCGTAGATGCCCTGGCCCTGCGTGTACAGGTGCAGCGTGCCGTCGGCCTTCGGCACGACGAACGTGCTCTCGGGCTCGAGGAACAGGTGCTCGATGCGCTGCGTCTTCCACGTGCCGCGCACGACGTGCGCGCTGTTCGCGAGCGCGTCGGCGGCGTCGCCGCGCGCGATCACCGAGCGCGACAGCAGGTTCGCGTGCTTCGGGTTCACCTGCGGCGCGCCCTCGGCGAACGACGCTCGGGGTCGAGCACCGCGGGCAGCGCTTCGTACGTGACCTCGACCAGCGCGGCCGCGGCGCGCCGACCACTTCGGAGGTGGCCGCCACGGCGGCGAGCACGTCGCCCACGCAGCGCACTTCCTCGCCCTCGGCGACGAACGTCGGCCAGTCGTGATAGATGAGCCCGTGCCAGCGCTCGCCGGGCACGTCGGCCGCGGTCACGACCGCGACCACGCCGTCGAGCGCGCGCGCCGCCGTCGTGTCGATCTTCACGACGCGGGCGCGGGCGTGCGGCGAGAACGTGAGCGCGCCGAAGAGCATCTCGGGCGCGCGCAGGTCGTCCACGAACGGGCGCTCGCCGAGCGCGAGCTCGCGCGAGCGGTACTTCTCGATCGAAGCGCCGACGCCGCCCTCGGTCACGGGCGCGGGCATCGTCGCTTCGCCGCGCTTCACGCGCGCGGCCAGCTCGATCGCGTCGAGAATGCGCACGTAGCCCGTGCAGCGGCACAGGTGCTCGTCGAGCGCCTTGGCGATCTCGGCGCGCGTCGGGGCCGCGTTCGCCTCGAGCAGCGTGTGGGCGCGCAGCACGATGCCCGGCGTGCAGAAGCCGCACTGCAGCCCGTGCGTCGCCGCGAACGCCGCGGCGAACAGATCGCGTGCGGCGGGCGGCAGGCCTTCGAGCGTCACCACGGTGCGGCCCTCGGCCGCCTCGGCGGCGATCGTGCACGTCGCGCGCGCCTCGCCGTCCACCAGCGCCACGCATGCGCCGCACTGGCCCTGCGGCTGGCAGCCCCGCTTGGGACTGGTCACCGCGCAGGGGCCGCGCAACAGGTCCAGCAACGTCTCACCCGGGCGAGCCGCGACTTCCCGCGGCTCGCCGTTCAACAGGAATCGCACCGACATCCCGTCCTCCCGTTCCGCCCCGCAGGGCCGCGCGACTACTTCGCGGCCAGCGCGCTCGGATAGCGGGCGATGAACGCGATCGCGTGCTGCAGTTCGCGCGTGTCGAGGCCCTCACCGATCTTGTGCGTGTTCTGCTCGATGCCCGTGCCGAAGCCGAACATGGCCGGGTGCTTGTACGCGCCCGCGTCCACCCACTGCTTGCCGGCGGGAACCGTGATGCCGTTGTCCTTGACCGGAACGGGCCAACCCACGCCGTCGGTCGAGAACACCCAGCGGTCCACGCGCGGTTCGCGGCGCAGCGAGCCGGCCTTCTCGTTCTTCTCGGCGACGTTCGGCGTGATCACGGCGCGGTACGCGTCCACCGCGGCCGTCACGGCCGGGTGCGTGTCCGGCGTCATCCAGCTCATGTAGATCTGCGGGTTGCCCGGCACGTAGCCGCGCCAGGTGGGCAGGTCGTACGTGGGCACGCCCACTTCGACCTTGAGGCCCGCGGCGCGCGCGGCCTTCACGGCGTCGAGCGCGTCCACGTCGGCCACCGACTGCTCCGGCGTCTCGCCGATCGTGAAGCGGCGGTCGAAGCGGAACGTGAAGCAGTCCGGCACGGCGCAGTCGCTCGGCGTGTCGAGATGCGACCACGACGCGGTGCGCGTGCCCTTGCCGAGCACTTCGTGATCGAGGAAGCCGACGCCCTTGGCGTGCTTCTCGGCCGCTTCCTTGAGGATCGCGGCGCCGTACTCGAGCGGGTTGAGCCCTTCGTGCGGCATCGAGCCGTGGCAGGAACGCCCGGTGACCTTCACTTCGATCTGCATGCGGCCGCGCTGTCCGCGGTAGATGCCGAGCGCGCCCTTGGTCGAATCGCCCGTCGAGTCGGTGAGGATCACGACGTCGGGGATCATCTCGGGCGGAGCGCCCGGGAGAACCTTGCGCGTGATGTAGAGCGGGCCGCCGCCGTCGTTGTCTTCTTCCGCGACGGTGATGTAGCCGCGCAGGATCACGCCGCGCATGACGCCTTCGGACATGAGCTCGACCAGGATGCGCGAGCCCATGATCTGGCTGAGCACGCCGCCCAGCTGGTCGGCTGAGCCGCGGCCGAAGAGCATGTGGTTCCACTCGTCGTCGGGCGGGAGGTAGCCGAGTTCGCGGCGCAGGTACGCGCGGTCGATCTTGCTCTCGTCGAACAGGCCGACGTACGGATCGAGTCCGCCCGTCTTCTCGCGCCACACCGGGCGCAGCGCCTTCACGGTGTCGCAGTGGCCGTCGAGGTAGACGACCTTCTTCTGCTCGCGCGGGATGCCGTCGTTCTTGTCCTCGACGACCCACGAAAGGTTGCCGAACGCGTCGAAGCCGATGTCGTCGGCGGAGGCGACGGCCTTGATCTCGATCATGCGCTTCTTGAGGTACTCGAGGCGCGGGCCTTCGTGGTTCGAGAGGCCGCAGGACGGATCGCCGCCTTGGTCCACCGGCTTGTCCACGTAGTCGGCCGGGATGCGAATGGCCTCTTTCAGAATCTCGACGGCCAGCGGCAGGTCGCGCGCCGCGAGGGCCGCGATCTTGGCATCGAGGGCGGTGACGGTCGGCGCGCTCATCGCAGCACCTCGTCGAGCTTCGCGCCGAGGCCTTCGACCTTGGCGACGGCCAGCAGCGCCATGACCACGTACATCTTCTTGTTCGCTTCGCGCGCCACGTTGACCTTGTGCTTCGCCATGACGCCCGGCGTCACTTCGTCGCCGATGTCGGCCGGCAGGCAGTGCATGTAGAGCGCGTCGCCTCCCGTCGTGAGCGCCATGCGGCGTTCGTCGCAGATCCAGTCCTTGTGCGAGGCGTTGCGGGCAAGGGCGCGCTTCTCGATCTCGCCCATGGCGGCCTTGTCGCGCTTCGAGTTCGCCTCGACGCGCTCGAGCATGAGGTCGTACGGACCCCAGCTCTTCGGGTACACGACGTCCGCGCCCTTGAAGGCCTCGTCCATGTCGTGCGTGATTTCGAACGTGCCGCCGGATTCGGCCGCGTGCTTCTTGGCCGTCTCGAGCGTGCTGTCCATGAGGCGGTAGCCCTCGGGGTGCGCGAGCGACACGTGCGCGCCTTCGCGCGCCATGAGCATCGCGATGCCCTGCGGCACCGACAGCGGCTTCGCGTAGGACGGCGAGTACGCCCACGACATCGCGATCTTCTTGCCCTTGAGTCCGCCCGGGAAGTACTCGCGCAGCCACATGAGGTCGGCGAGGGTCTGCGTCGGGTGGTCGATGTCGCACTGCAGGTTCACGACCGGCACCTTGCGGTTGTCGTGCGTGGCCTTGAGGTAGTCGTCGATGCCGGCCTTGACCGAGCGCATGAACGTGTTGCCCGCGCCGAGGATCAGGTCGTGACGGATGCCCATCGCGTGAGAGTTCATGCCGAGCATGGCGCCGGTTTCTTCGGCCGTCTCGCCGTGCTCGACCTGGGTGCTGCTGCCGTCCACGATCACGGGGCGCATGCCGAGGCGGCTGGAGGCGCCGGCCCACGCGGACTTGGTGCGCGTCGAGTTGTCGAAGAACAGCGCGTACGCCAGCTGGTCCGGCAGGAACGCCGTGGACTTTCCGGCGCGGTCGGCGGCTTCGAAGCGCGAAGCCACCGCGAGGAGCGCGTCGATCTCGGCACGCGACCAGTCACTGGTGAGCATCAGGCTCTTGCCCAGGAGGCCGGCGAGCGTGTTGCGGTCGAGATTCGGCAGCGTCGAGGTGCTGTTCATGACTTCTCCTTGAGTATGCGGGTGCCTGCGTTGCCGTCGTACGCCTCGAGCAACGCCTCGGGGTGACAGATGACGACCTCGTCGCCGCCGCGCTCCAGGAAGTACAGCGCGGCTTCGATCTTCGGTCCCATGCTTCCGGGCGGGAACTGGCCGGCCTCCGCCATGGCTTTCAGCTCGGAGATCGTCGTCTCGCGCAGCGCCGTGCGGTTCTCGGTCAGGTAGTCGCGGTAGACCGCGTCCACGCCGGTGGTGATGAACAAGCGCTTCACGCCCAGTTGCACGGCGAGCAGCGCGCTGGCGCGGTCCTTGTCGATGACCGCTTCGAGTCCGCGAATGTGGCCGGTTTCGTCGCGCATCACGGGAATCCCGCCGCCGCCGCACGCGATCACCGTGACGCCGGCGTCCACGAGCCGGCGGATGGTGTCGAGCTGGACGATCGAGATGGGGGCCGGGCTCGCGACCACGCGGCGCCAGCCGCGATGCGAGTCCTCGACCATGTCCCAGTGGCGCTCGGACTTGAGCTTGGCGGCTTCTTCCTCCGAGTAGAACTTGCCGATCGGCTTGGTCGGCTCGGTGAAGGCCTTGTCGTGCGGGTCCACTTCGACCTCGGTGACGATGGACGCCACTTCGGTCGCTTGCCCGTGGAGCCGCAGGTATTCGCGCAGGTCGCGCTGGATCATGTAGCCGAGCGCGCCCTGCGAATCGGCGACGAGCGAGTCGAGCGGCACTTCGTGCATCTGCTGCTTGGACAGCTCGACGCGCAGCTGCATGAAGCCGACCTGCGGCCCGTTGCCGTGCGTGAGCACGACGTGGACGCCGCGAGCGATGAGCCCGGCCACGGGAACCACGGCGCGGGCGGTCACGGCGAACTGGTTTTCGACGGTCGGCGGAAGTTTCGGATCGAGGAGACTGTTCCCGCCCATCGCAATCAGGGTCGGGGGGACGGGTGCTGCATGCGGGGTAGTCGTCATGGCGAACGCAGTGTGCTCCGGCGGGAGGAGCGCTTTCCATGCTCCTCAAGTACCATGCGGCAACTCTTCGCAAGGCTTTGGCATTCATCGGGAAGGAGCGCTTCGCATGGACGTCCGCGAGTTCAACGAGCACGCATGGGATCGGCTGGTCGCGATGGGCAACCGTTGGACGTTGCCGGTTTCGTCCGAAGACATCGCACGCGCGCGCGCCGGGGAGTGGGCCGTGATCCTGACGCCGACCCGCGCGGTGCCGCGCGAGTGGTTCGGCGATGTGGCCGGGCGCGACCTGCTGGCGCTCGCTTCGGGCGGCGGGCAGCAGGCCTGCGTGTTGGCGGCCGCCGGCGCGAACGTGACGCTGCTCGACAACTCGCCGGCGCAGCTGGCGCAGGACCGCATGGTCGCCGAGCGCGACGGCCTGGCGATCCGGCTCGAGCAGGGGGACATGCGAGACCTGTCTCGTTTCGCGGATGAGTCCTTCGACCTGATCTTTCATCCCTGCTCGAACGGCTTCGTGCCCGACGTGCGCCCCGTGTGGCGCGAGTGCGCGCGCGTGCTGCGCCCGGGCGGGCGGCTGCTGGCCGGCGTGGTGAACCCGGCGCTCTACCTGTTCGACGAGGCGGAGGTGGACCGCGGCGAGTTCGTGGCGCGTTACGCGCTGCCGTACTCGGACCTGGTCTCACGCACGCCGGAGCAGCTGGCGCGCATGGCCGAAGCCGGCGAGCCGGTGTCGTTCGGGCACACGCTGGACGACCAGATCGGCGGGCAGCTGGAGGCCGGGCTGCTGCTGGCCGGGTTCTTCGAGGACCGCTGGGCGGAGCATCCGCTGGATCGGTTCTTCGCGCCGTGCTTCGCGACGCTGGCGGTGAAGCGGGGCTAGAGGAAACGCAGTGCTTGCCGCCCATCGCGCCCCGTCCTAGCTTGGGTCCGTCCGTCCTTCCTCCCGTACTCACCCGGAGCGCCGCATGGCCGTCACGCACACGCTGCCGAAGCTCGTGGACCTCGACTCCGACGCGCTGATCGTGCCCTACGCCTCCTCCGACGCCGCGGAAGAACGCGCGTTCGTCGCGGCGCTGCAGCAGGGCGTGATCGGTTCCGACGCGCGGCTCTCGACGCCCGAGGGCGAGAAGCCGCTGCTCTACTTCGACTACGTGGCGTCGGGGCGGTTCCATCGGTCGGTCGAGGATGCGCTCAACTCGCGCGTGCTGCCGTTCATGGCGAACACGCACACCGAGACCAGCTCGACCGGGCGGCAGATGACGCACTGGTACGAGCGCGCGTTCAAGCGCATCGCCGGCTACCTGCACGCCGACGCGAATCACGTGGTGATCCCGGTGGGCTCGGGCTCGACCGGCGCGGTCAATCGCCTCATCCAGGCCATGGGCCTGCGCATCCCGAGCACGCTCGAAGACCGCTACGAGATGTCGCGGCTGATCGAGGACGACGCGCGGCCCGTGGTGTTCCGCAGCCACATGGAGCACCACTCCAACGACATCACCTGGCGCGAGACGATCGCGGAGACCGTGTACGTGCCGTTCGATTCGACCGGCCGCGTGTCGGCCGCGGCGCTCGACGAGCTGCTGGCCAAGTACGCACACGCGCCGCTCAAGATCGGCACGTTCTCGGCGGCCAGCAACGTGACCGGCATCCGCAACGACTGTCACGGCCTCGCGCGCGTGCTGCACAAGCACGGCGCGCTCGCGTTCTTCGACTACGCGGCCGCCGGCCCGTACGTGGACATGGACATGGCGCCGCTTGGCGCGGACGGCAAGCCCGACGCGCTCGCGCGGCTCGACGCCGTGTTCCTGTCCGTGCACAAGTTCCTCGGCGGCCCGCGCGCGCCGGGACTGCTGATCGCGGACAAGAAGCTCTTCTCGAACCGTGTGCCCGTCGAGCCCGGCGGCGGCACGGTGCTCTACACGTCGCCCGACGAGCACGTGTACCTGACCGACACCTCGCACCGCGAGACCGGCGGCACGCCGCCGATCGTGGGCGTGATCCAGGCCGGGCTCGCGTTCGACCTGAAGGCCGCCATCGGGCACCAGCGCACGTTCGACATCGAGCACGGCTACCTGGAGCGCGCGCTCGCCGAATGGACGAAGGAGCCCGGCATCGAGATCCTGGGCGACCTGAACGTCGAGCGGCTCGGCATCGTGTCCATGATCTTCCACGGCCTGCACCACAACTTCGCCGTGGCGCTGCTGAACGACTACTTCGGCGTGCAGGTGCGCGGCGGCTGCATGTGCGCCGGCCCTTACGGGCACGAGCTGCTCGGCATCGACGAGGACGTCTCGCTGCGCATCCGCAAGCTGCTCGAACAGGGACACTGCGGCGTGAAGCCCGGCTGGGTCCGCGTCGGCTTCTCGCCCGTGACGCGCGAGGACGAGTTCCAGGCGCTCATGGAAGGCGTGCGGTTCGTGGCGCGCGAGGGCAAGAAGCACCTCGACCGCTACGAGATGACGGACGCCAGCGGGGAGTGGCGGAGGAAGTAGGGGGCGGGTGAGGGGGCTCACGCGGCCGCGCCTCACGTCGAGACCTCCGCGTGCGTCCTGCCCAGCACCCGCTCCGCCTCGAACTGGTTGTGTGCGCGGCACAGCACGCGAAGGTTCTCGACGCTCGTCTCGCCGCCGAGCGCGACCGGGATCACGTGATCGAGTTCCAGTCGCCACGTCGAGCCGCAGCGCTTCCCGTCGGCGCCGACGAACGTGCACCCGGCGCCGTCACGTGCGAACACCTGCTGCTTGATCGCGTCGGGGATCGCGCGGGTCGGGGCTTCGCCTCGCTGCGAGCGGCACTTCACGCCGGTCGCGAACTTGCGCTTCTTCTCCTGCTCGACCGCAACCTGCAGCGCGCGCTTGAGCACGCCCGCCATGTCACCGGTCGGCACCACGTGCGCGAGGAGTGCCTTCAGCTCCTCGAACAGCGCATGCGTCTCGCGATCCACCGTCGTCTGCCAGGCGATGCGCCCGGGTGAGAGCGGCAGCGTGCGCGAGCGCGGGACGATCGTGGCGATGGGCTTCGCCGTCGCGGAGTCTGGCGTCTGCGATTCTGGCTCCGTCGGAAGCAACGGCATCTGCAGATCGAGTGGGACTACTGGTTCCGGAACCAGTGGCTCCGTCGAACCGCTCGAGGCCACGACCGTCGGCAGGTCCGGTTGCGGGAACTGTTCGGCGACGAGCTGCTGCACTTCGAGCTTCGTGCGGCCCGCGGCGCGATCGAGCAGTTCGCGCGCGTTGCTCGGCGTGAGCACCGGCGCGAGCGTCACGAGTGCACTGAGCGACAGCTCTCCGCGCTCGAGCATCGGGAGCACGCGCGGCACTCGGCGTGAAGCGCGCGCGGCCTGGATGCGCTTGTACGCCGCGTCCTCCGAGAGTCCCAGAGCAGCGACGCACCAGTCGCGCAGCGACGAGTAGCCGGCTCGAAGATGCAGCTTGCGCGCGCCGACCTCCGCGATGTGCGCGACGACTTCGGCGGTGCAGGAATGCTCGCGACGGACGGCGAGCTGGGCGCTCTCGATCAGCGCGGTGTCGGAGAGTTGAGACAGCGAGGCGTGCGACATGGGTGCATGTACCGCGGGGGCGCGTGCACTTCACGCGGGGGCGACGCGCTCTTTGTATCACGCGCATTTTCGAGCGCCGCACTCGCGCGCTCTCGCCACAACGCCGCCCGCGACGAAAACGATCGAGCGATCGCTCGCGACGCGCGCACTCACGCGATCCTCGCGCGCCTGCGAGCGAGCGAGACTGTCATCAGCGAGCGCGGACAAGACCACGCCCGAACGCCGTCAAACAATTTCTTTTGCGACGCCCGTCACGCCCACCGCCCGCACCACCGTCACCGGCCCGCGCGCGACGCCGCACCCGCCCCATCACGGCCCCCACTGCGTCAGCACGCCGACCAACTCGTCGAGCAGCGTGCGCTTCGTCAGCTCGGACTCCGCCAGCTCCGCCCGCACCGTCATCAGGGCCGAGCCCAGGACGTTGCCACCCTGTATGCCCTCGAGCGAGTCGTCGATCAGCTGCGCGCCGGCGGTCGCGCGCAGGCCCTCGAGCAGGTCGCGGTGCTGCGTGAACTTCGCCCGCAGCGCGTCGGGGAGCCCACTCGCACCGTGCGTGCCGGCGGCACGCCAGTGGGCGAGCGAGTCCCACGTCGTGCCATCCAGCACGAACGGTGCGAAGTGGGTCTCCGACAGGAATCCGAAGGCCTCGTGGTCGCGGTGCGTGAAGAGCACGCGACCATCGGCAGGAAGTTTGTGCTCCATCGCCGGACCGAAGCCCCTTCCTCGACCGCGACGCCCCGCCGCGGCCCCGGGCGAGGGTCCACCGGGCCGAAGCGCACATTCAGCAAAGCGCACGAACCGGCCCGAACCGGCAGCGAAGCACCGCAACGGCTCACGGCATTCGCGCCCGCAGCCCCAAGCCCGCCACCGACCTATCCCATCGGCCCATCCCGCCTTGCCGCAACGCCCTGCTAGTCTCCGGGCGGATGACGACACCTCGAACTCGCCGGGCCGGAACCGCCCGCGCGGAAGGGATAGAACCATGAGCACGATCGCGACCGGGCTGGAGACGGCCATCGCCGACCAGAAGACCTACGACCACGCCGTGAAGCGTTTCCGCGACGCGAAGATCGCGCTTCCGACGTTCGAGCAGCTCGCGGACCCGGACAAGATCCCGGCGAAGATCACGAACGCGCTCACCGCCGTCGATCCCGACGCGCCGCATCCGCTGAACCTGTTCCGCGTGCACTGGTGGAACGATTCCACGCGCCGCGCGCGCGCCGCGCTGCCCGAGCACGTCGTGCTGCCCAAGAGCTTCACCGGCGTGGATTCGCCCATCGTCGTCGCGTTCGGCGACCGCTTCCCGATGATCGGCGCGCACAAGGTGCTGGCCGCGTACTCCTGCCTCGCGCCGCGCATCGTCACCGGCCGCTACGACCCCACGACGCAGCGCGCCGTGTGGCCGTCCACGGGCAACTACTGCCGCGGCGGCGTCGCGATCTCGCGCATCATGGAATGCCGCGGCGTCGCGGTGCTCCCGCAGGGCATGAGCGCCGAGCGCTTCGAGTGGCTCGACCACTGGGTCACGCAGCCGGGCGACATCATCCGCACGCCGGGCTCCGAGTCGAACGTGAAGGAGATCTACGACGAGTGCGCGATGCTCGAGAAGGATCCGCACAACGTCATCCTCAATCAGTTCTCCGAGTACGCGAACCACCTCGGCCACTACTTCGTCACGGGCCGCGCGCTGGGCGCCATCTTCCAGTCGCTGCACGCGAAGCAGCCGTCGCTGCGGCTCGCGGGCTTCGTGTCCGCGACGGGCTCGGCCGGCACGATCGGCGCGGGCGACTACCTCAAGGAGCACTTCGGCACGCGCATCGTCGCGGCGGAAGCGCTCGAATGTCCGACGCTGCTCGAGAACGGCTTCGGCGAGCACAACATCCAGGGCATCGGCGACAAGCACGTGCCGCTCATCCACAACGTGATGAACACGGACGTGGTCGCGGCGATCTCGGACCAGGCGACGGACCGGCTCGGCGTGGTGTTCCAGTCGCCCGCCGGCCGCGAGTTCCTCGCACGCCGTCACGGTGTGCCGGCGGACGTGCTCGCGACGCTGTCGAGCTTCGGCCTGTCGTCCATCTGCAACGTGCTCGCGGCGATCAAGACCGCCGAGAAGCTCGGGCTCGGGCCGAACGACGTCATCGTCACGGTCGCGACGGACGGCGACCGCATGTACGGCAGCGAGCACACGAAGACGCTCGCGGAGCACTTCCCGAACGGCGTCGACGAGAAGGTCGCCGAGCACGAGATCCAGCGCTGGCTCTACGAGACGCGCGCCGACCACGTGCTCGAACTGACCGAGCAGGACCGCCGCCGCATCTTCAACCTCGGCTACTACACGTGGGTCGAGCAGCGCGGCATCACGCTCGAGCACTTCACCGAGCGCGCCGACCAGAAGTTCTGGAAGGGCCTGCACGCGGTGATGCCCCACTGGAACGCGATGATCGAAGAGTTCAACGCCCGCACGGGGGCGCTGGAGCACCTGTGAGAGCGTTCGAGCCGCTGACGCGGCTGCGCTGCACCGCGTGCGGCGCCGAGCCGGACGCTCGCGACCCGTATCCCTTCCGGTGTCCCCACGCCGGGAGCGGGGACGGTCGCGAGCACCTGCTCGCGAGCGAGCCCGACATGACGCGTGCGCGGTTCGCGCTCGGCGCATCGGGCCAGCCGTTCGTGCGTCATCGCGAGATGCTCCACTCGTACACGCGCGCGCGCATGCTGGGCATGAGCGACGCGGCGTTCGTGGACATGGTCGAGGAACTCGACGCGAAGGTCGGGGCCGTGGACGGCCACGGATTCACGCAGACCCCGCTCGCCCCGAGCGAGGCGCTCGCGAAGGCGACGCGGCTGCCCGAAGGCGAAGTCTGGGTGAAGAACGAGACGGGCAACGTCGCGGGCTCGCACAAGGCCAGGCACCTGTTCGCGCTCGCGTTGCACCTCGAAGTGAGCGAGCGCACGGGCCTCACGACGCGCGAAGAGACGAACCGGCGCGGGCTGGCGATCGCCTCGTGCGGCAACGCCGCGCTGGCGGCCGCGGTGGTCGCGCGCGCCACCGAACGCCCGCTCGAGGTGTTCATTCCGACGGACGCGGACCCGCGCGTGGTCGAGCGGCTCCAGGCGCTCGGCGCCACGATCGGCGTGTGCGCGCGGCAGGACGGCGTGAGCGGCGATCCCTGCGTGCACGCGTTCCACGCGGCGCTCGAGAAGGGCGCGCTGCCGTTCTGCGTGCAGGGCAACGAGAACGGACTCAACGTCGAGGGCGGCGCCACGATCGGCTGGGAACTGGCGTCGCAGCTCGCGAGCTCCGGCGGCCGCGTGGACCGTGTGTTCGTGCAGGTCGGCGGCGGCGCGCTCGCGAGCGGCGTGATCCAGGGGCTGCGTCACGCACGCGAGCAGGGCGTCATCGAAGCCCTGCCGAAGCTGCACGCGGTGCAGACGAGAGGCTGCTGGCCGCTGCGCCGCGCGTACGAGCGCCTCCGCGAGCGCGCGCTGCCCGGCGCGCACGGCGACGACCCGACGTTCGCGGTGCGCCTGCGTGCGCCGAGCCATGCGGACGACGTGCGGTCGGCGCTGCTGCACGCGCTCGATCAGCGCGCGCGCTACATGTGGGCGTGGGAGCTGGCGCCGCACTCGATCGCGCACGGCATCCTCGACGACGAGACGTACGACTGGTTCGCGATCGTCGAGGGCATGCTCGAATCGGGCGGCTGGCCCGTGGTCGTGGACGAGGCGCTGCTCGCCGAGGCGCGCGACATGGCGCAGGCGGCCGGCGTGCCGGCGGACGCGACGGGCGCGGCCTCGCTCGCCGGGCTGCTCGCGCTCCGGCGCGTGCGCTGGCTCGGCGTGGACGAGCGCGTCGTCGTGCTGTTGACGGGCGTCCAGCGCTGACGCGTCGAACGCCCGCGCGGCTCGGAGCTTGGGGGCCGCGCCGCGGTGCTGTTACGGTGCCGCCATGACGCGTTCCCCGTGGCAGGCGCCGCTCCTGTGGTTCGCGGCTTTCGCCGGTTCCGTCGTCTTCGCCGTGCAGGTCGCGCACGAACTCGCCGCGACCTCGGTGTGGGACGACGCGTGGATGTTCGTGCGCTACGCCGAGCAGCTCCTCGCGCGCGGCGTGCCGGCGTTCGCGCCGGACGGCCCGGGCGTCTACGGGCTCACTTCGCCGGCCTACCTCACGGTGGTCGCGCCGCTGCGCCTCCTGCTCGGCGCGGATCCCGTCCGGGTCGCGCTGCTCTCGAGCCTGTTCTGCGGCGTGCTCTACCTCGCGCTGCTGTCGCGCATGGTGATCCGGCTCACGGCGGGCTCGTCGCGCCGGCGCGCCGCGACGTTCGCGCTCGTGGGGTTCACGCTCGCGTACGCCGCGCCCGCGCTCGCGCGCCACTTCGCGAGCGGCATGGACACGATGTTCGCGCTCGCGTACCTGACCGTCTGGATCATGCTCGCGCACGCCTGCGCGCGGCTCGACTCCGACGACGCGTCCTTCACGCTGGGCGTGTTCGGCGGCATGGCGTTCAGCGTGCGGCCCGACCTGCTCGTCTTCACCGTGGGCGTGCCGGCGCTCTCCGCGGTCTTCGCCGCGCACGGCCGCGCCCGCGCGCACCAGGTGTCGGCGGTGTTCGGGACGCTCGCGGTGGCCGGCCTGCAGGCGGCGGTGTACGCGTGGTGGCTGCACTCGCCGCTGCCGCTGCCGTTCTTCGCCAAGACCTTCGGCGCGTACGGACCGACGCTGCGCGCCGCCTACGAGGGCGTCGCGTTCGCCGAGGTGAGCGGCTTCCTGCGCGGCATGTCCGGCCTGCGCGTCGCGCTCGCCGCGGCCGTCGTGCTGCACCCGGTGCGCTGGTGGGGCGCCGCCGCGCCGCTCGAGAAGGCGCTGCTCGGCGCGGGCCTCGTGTTCACCGCGTACCACGCGTTCGCGGTGGTGCCGATCATGGGCTACGCGGGCCGCTTCGAGATGCCGCTGTTCCCGGTGCTCGTCTACCTCGCGGCGCGCTCGCTGGGGCACCTCGCGACGTGGTACCCGCAGGCCCTGTGGCGCTCGCTCGTCGTGACGCTCGTCGCGCTCGCCGTCGCGGGCGTGCTCGTGCGCCGCATCGTCGCGCACCAGCTCGCGCCCGCGCCGGCGCCCGTGGCGGCGGCGGAACGTTTCGACCTCGGCGCCGCCTACCGCGCGAACGGGAGCACGTACTGGGCGGCGCTCGACCAGGTGTCGCGCCTGCCGGACGAACTCGTGATCGCCACCACCGAAGTGGGCATGCCGCTCGTGCTGTCGCCCGGGCGCCGCGTCGTGGACCTCGCGGGGCTCAACGAGACGAGCATGATGCGCGCTCGCGTGAGCGCCGACAGCGTCGTGCGCCGCGAACGGCCCGACCTCGTGTACCTGCCCCACCCGCACTACGCCGAGATGCGTGACGCGCTGCTCGCCGATCCGTCGTTCCGCGAGCGCTACGAAGTCTGGCCGGCCGCGACGCTGCGCGCGGACATGGGCGTGGCCGTGCGCCGCGACGGGCCGTTCGCCGACACGCTGCGGGCGCTGTTCGCGGCGCGCGCCGCCGCCGCGAAGCGCTGAGGGGCCGCGATCCCGGCCCTCCGCGGTCCCGCTTCCCGCTTTTCAAGTGCCGCC
>JBGANH010000053.1:0-18252 GCA_044222365.1 Candidatus Eiseniibacteriota bacterium | reverse complement strand
GCACGCGCCCGGGACCGCGCCGTAGGCGAGGTTGAGCGTGGTGAACGTGCTGTCCGCCGAGCCGCTGCAGTCCACGTCGAGCGACTGGTACTTCGTGATGGTCACCTGGCCGTTGATGATCTGGGTCGCGTCGAGCGCCGTGACCACCGCGGGGACCGCCGAGACGTACGCGAGGTTCGTCGTCGTGGCCGTGACCGTCGTCGTGTTCAGCTGGCCGAGCGGAGCGCCCGACGGAGCGAACACCTGCACGAACAGGCGCACGGACGTACCCGCCGCGAGACCGCCGATCGAGGACAGGTCCGCGATGGGCTGGTCGGCCGGGTCGAAGCCGCCGCTGTTGTTCGTGTCCCAGTAGATCGCCGAGCTCCAGCCCGCCTGGTCGTCGGCGCGCGCGAGCGCGACGTTCGAACCGGCGGCGCCTTCCGTGACGTTGCCGGTGTTCGCGAGCGTGTGCGTGTACACGATGAAGCCGCCCGGGATCACCTGCGCGGAGTTGTTCGGCACCAGCGCGAGCGAACGCACGGCGTTCACGCGCACCTGGTCGTGGATCGCGTCCGACGCGCCGGACGTGGCCGAGCGCGCGCGGAAGTACAGCTCGACGTCGGAGGCCGCGAAGCCCGCCGGAACGTCCACGTCCGCGTACACGGTCTCGAACGAGTTCGCCGCGATCGACGACGTGCTCGTGATCACGTTGTTCGCGCCGTTGCGGAACGTCACCGTCCAGCCGGCCGGCAGCACGAGCGAAGCGAACGTCGAGTTCGTGCTCGCCGCGAGGTCGAACTGGTCGGCCTGCGCGCTCGTGTTGTTCACGACGAGCGTGAAGCGCGTGGTCGTGTTCGGGTTCGCCGCGTTGCGGATCACGAACGACGCTTCCGGACCGGAGCCCGCGCCCGGCGCGCCCGGCAGCGGCGTGTCGTTCGTGAGGTCCACGGTGTTGCCCACGACCGCGGTCAGGACGTCGGTCGCGGTGTGCGACACGCCCGGGTTCGCGAACGACGTGGCCGTCTTGGTGAGCGAGTACGGGCCGCCTGAGACGCCCGAGGGCAGCTGCACGCGCAGGATCACGTCGTACGAACCGCCCGGCGCGATCGGACCGGTGTCCGGGATGCCGTTGCCGTTCGTGTCGGTCATCAGCGCGACGCCGTTCGACTGGTACAGCGTCGGCGTGCTGCCGGCCGGGAACGAGCCCATCGCGTACGTGACGTCGAACGTGTCGAAGTCGTTGCCCGTGTTCACGAGGTGGTTCGCGAACGTGACCGTCGAGCCCTGCAGCGCGCTCGCGACCGTCTGGCCCGTGAACGTGAAGGCGACCGACAGGTCCACGGTGAACGGCGCGACGTTCGTGTAGAACGGACCGGCGTTCGCGGCGCCGTCGAAGTAGGCGAAGCGCGCCGAGTTGTTGATCACCTGCGACGCGAGGTTCGCGTTCACGTTGACCTGGAAGGTCACCGTGCCGCTCGCGCCCGGGGCGACGCTGCCGAGGATCGCGGTGGCCGCGCCCGGCGTGGCGACGTTGTGGTCGAAGCGCACGGTGTTGAGGCCCGCGCCCTGCACGTCGGCCGAGTCGGCGTCGCTCAGCGCGCCGGCGAAGCCGCTCCAGCGCGCGCTGCCCGGCACGTACGTCATGCCGGCCGGGATCACGTCCGTGAAGCGGACGTTGGTCGCGGTCGCGTTGCCGGCGTTCGTATAGGTCAACGTGTACGTGTACGGGCCGCTGGGGCTCGGACCGTTCGACGCGCTGATCGCCTTCGTCACGTTCAGCACGGCGTTGCCCGTGACCGTGACGACGTCGTCGTTGAACGCGGTCTGGCCGGCGTCGAACGTGCTCACCGCGCTCACGCGGACGCGCGAGAGGTCGCCGGAGAGCTGCGTGCCGGGGACCGAGCCGGCGATCACGAAGCGGAAGAAGCCGCCCGCGGCGATCGGGCCGGTGTTCGAGAGCGGCGTGAAGTTGTCCGGCACGCCGTTGCCGTTCGCGTCGGCGTAGATCGCGAGGCCCGTCAGGTCGAAGTCGTCACCCGCGAGGTTCACGAGCGAGAGCGACAGCGAGTCCGTGCCGTTGCCCGTGTTCTGGATCACGTGCGGCAGCACCGCCTGCGCGCCCGGAGCGGCGAGGCGCGAGCCGGGAGCGGTGAGCGTGAAGCTCGCCACCTGCTGCACGACCGTGACGACCGGGTTCGAGTTGACGGTGTAGCTGTTCGACGTGGCGTCGAGATACGTGGCCGTGGCCTGGTTGCCGATCGGCGTACCGGCCGGCGGCGCGGCGTGCGCGATCGCGGCGGCCAGCATCAGGCCGAGCGAGGCGCCACCGAGAGCGAGGATCTGCCGGCGCAGCGCGCCGGCGAGCATCGCGATGTTCATGAGCACTCTCCGAGGGTGGAGTGGGTTCCGAACGACGCAACTTCGGGAAGCCGGGTCACGCCCGTGGAGTGCGTGCACGCGTGCGGGAGCACGTGCGTGCGCGCACCGTCACGCGGGTGACGGCGGCGGTGGCTTCGTGGGTGCGGGCTGCTTCGCGGTCAGCGCACGAGCGCGGCGACCTGCGCCGGCGCCACGCGGGCGCGAGCGGTCACCGTGCGGGCGGCCTTCGGAGCGAGCGTCCCGACCGACCAGCGCAGGAAGCGGTATTCGGAGGCCGGGACCTCCTGCACCACTTCGCGGCCGTCGGCCCCGCGCACGCGCCGCACGAGCGGCACCGGCGCGAAGGTCTTGCCGTCGAGCGACGCCTGCACGACCGCGGGGGCCGCGGTGCGCGGGAGGTACTCGAGGCCTGCCGGGATCGGCAGCGTCGCCATGACCGAGTGCACCGTCTCCTTGCCGTCATTGCTGCACGTGGCGCGGTAGACCAGCACTTCGCCGGGCTTCGCCTTGTCCGCCGGAGCGAACGTCTCGCGACCGTTCACCACCGTCACGCGCTGCGCGGTGAGCGCCACGTGCACGGGGTTGTCGGTCTGGGCCGACGCCGGGGCGAACGACGCCACGGCGGCGAGCACGGCCACAAGGCCGCGCGTGAGGAATGCGCGCATCTCCGAAACCTCCCTGGTAGGTCCGTCGAAACGGACGAACACGAGCCCGCTCGCCATGCCCCAAGGCACGGATCGAGACGGACCGATGGCGAGGCTCCGGCGGTTCAGAGTGGGCATTCCCAAGGTGTCGATCACCCGACGCTTGGCTGAGGGGCCGTAAGCCGGGAGTCGGATGCCTGCCACGTCCGGTATCGGGCCGGCAGGTGGGAAAGCTTTAGCGGTCAATCGCACTTTGCCCGGCCGAAGTGGCGGGATGCACGGCGCTTCGCCGGCGGTGCCGGGTCGCGGCTGTTGTATGTTCCCCGTCCCCCGAAGGCGACGTGCTCGACCGAAGTTCCGCGATTTCCCGTGAGTCCATGGCCGCCGAGACCCCGCCCGATCCCACGCGCCACCGGCGCATCAAGTCCGTCTTCCTGGCCGCGCTGGCGCTTCCCGAATCCGAACGCGACGGATTCCTGAGCGAACGCTGCGCCTCGGACGCCGCCATGCGCGCCGAGGTCGAGGAACTGCTGCGGCTCGAACGCGGTGGCGGTGCGACGCTGGAAGCCGGCATCGGGCTGCGCGAGGCGCTCGAGGAACTGCGCGAGGAGCCGCTGCCGGAGCGCCTCGGCCCGTACCGGCCGGTTCGCCTGCTCGGCCGCGGCGGCATGGGCGAGGTGTACCTCTGCGAGAAGGACGGCGAGGACGGTTCGCGCTACGCCGTGAAGCGCATCGCGGCGCAGTCGCTGAACGCCGAGGGCCGCGCGCGGTTCCGGCGCGAGGCCGCCATCCTCGCGCGGCTCGAGCATTCCGGCATCGCGCGCGTGCTCGACACGGGAGAGCACGGCGAGGGCCGTGCCGCCGCGCCCTACCTCGTCATGGAGTTCGTGGACGGCGTGCCGCTCGGGCGCTGGGCGTCCGAGCGCGCACCCTCGACGCGCGAGCGCATCACCATGCTCGCGCGCATCGCCGACGCCGTGCAGCACGCCCACGCACAGGGCGTCGTGCACCGCGACCTGAAACCCGAGAACATCCTCGTCACCCCGGCGGGTGAGCCCAAGGTGCTCGACTTCGGCGTCGCGCGCCTCGTCGAGGGCGACGAACGCCCGACCGAGCGCATGACGCGCACGGGCTGGCTCGTCGGCACGCCGCAGTACATGAGCCCCGAGCAGGTGCAGGCCGAGCCCGCACTCGTCGGTCCGCCGTCCGACGTCTACGCGCTCGGCGTGATCGGCTACGAGCTGCTCTCCGGGCGCGTGCCCTACGAGGCGTCGCGCGTGTCGCTGCACCGCGCCGTGGTCGCGATCCTCACGGTGGATCCGCCCGCGCTCGGCACGCTGTCGCGCGAACTCGGCGGGCCGGCCGAGCGCGTGATCGCGAAGTGCATCCACAAGCAGCCGGCGGAGCGTTACGCCGACGCGGGCGAACTCGCCGCGGACCTGCGGCGCCTTCTCGCCGGGCGCACGGTGCACGCGCGCGGCCCGGGGCTCGCGTTGCGGGCGTTGCGCTTCGCCCGCCGCCGCCGAGTCGTGGCCGCGCTCGTGCTCGGCGCGGCGCTGCTCGCGGTGCTCGCCGCCGCGTGGCAGTGGGGGCGGAGCGTGTCGCCGCTGGCGCTCGACGTGGACATGGCCTACCACCGCGCCGAGGACGAACTCGTGCGCGGCTATCCGCTCATCCACAGCATCCCGCGCGTGCCCGAGCGCGTCGAGGAAGGCGCGCGGCTCATGGAGTCGGCGCTGTCGCGCATCCGCTCGCTGCCCGCGCGCAGCCACCGCAAGCGGCTCGAGCACGCGCTCGAGCTCTACCTCGGCACCGCGCGGCTCGTGCAGGCCGAGTGGAACTGGGACGTGACCCAGTTCGAGGAGGCGCGCGTGCACTTGATCCGGGCCGAGTCCCTCAAGTTCGACGACGAGGTGGGGGACTGGGGGCGGGACTGCACGAACGGCGGCGTCATCGGCCTGCTCGGCGAACTGAACGCCGCGAACACGGTGTCGCTGCTCGGCGGCGTGAGCATGCAGCAGGCCGAACTCGGTGGCCGGCCGGAACCGCTGCTCGACTCGTGGTTCCAGCGCATGTCCGCGATGGCGATCACGCGGCGGCAGTACGGACCGCCGCGGCCGCTCGGCGCCGACGCGAAGGGCATGCAGAACGAACCCTGGGTGTTCCGTTACAACGATTTCTCGGAGGCGTGCCTCGCCCGCGCCGAGTACTCGCGTTCGCTCGACATGGCGCGCCTGGCGCTCGCGTACACGGACTCGGCATGGGCGCGCCGTGCCGCGCTGCGCACGAACGACTCGGCGCTCGGCTCGGTCGTGACGTTGCGCGGCCGGGCGTTCTTCGCCTGTGCCGAGCTCGGTGGCGATCCGGCCGGTTTCGACAGCGCGCTCGTCTACCTGAGGCGCGGGCTCGTCTATCGCGGCCCCGAGCGCCCGGTGGTGTACGCCGAGAGTCATCGGCTGCTCGCCCGCGTGCTGCTCGCGCAGGCGGAGCGGGCGTCCGGTGGGAAGCGCCGCGAACTCGTGCTGCAGGCGGCGCGCGCGGCGCGGCGGGCCGAGCGAGCGGTCACCGACTCCGCGTACGTCCTTGGCCACGGCGAGAGCGTGTCGCAGCTCGCCGAAGCGATGCTCGAGCGCGCGCGGGTCGAGCGCGACCGCGTGTATGCGGACTCGGCGCAGGTGCTGCTCGTGGCGAACGGGACGCTGTTCAGTCCCGCCCTCACGCCGCGCGCCTACCAGCGCGACCAGCTGCTGCGCGCCCGCCTGCACCGCGTGTACTGGGAGCTTTCGGGCGATCCGGCCGAGAAGGCGACGGGACTGGAGATCGCGGAACGAGTGCGGGACACCACGGGGCAGGTGCCGGACTCGCTCGTCTACTGGGCCGCACGGCGCGAGTGCGAGGCGTTCGGCGCGAAATGACGAACCGGCGCCCGCCGTGGTGGCGGACGCCGGCCGTTCGTGCGTGAGCCCTCGCGAGCCCTAGGGCTTCGGTTTCGTGCCGGTCGCCGCGGGCTTCGCGGCCGGCTTCTTCACGGCGGGCTTCTTCGGCTGAACCGGCGTGGCGCCTTCCAGCTGCAGGTCGCCTTCCTGCCGCTCGCCCTTGATGTCGCGGCCGTCCGAGTCCACGAACACCATCTCGACGCGGCGGTTGAGCGCGAAACCGCGGGTGTCCTTCTCTTCCGCGTACAGCTCGCCCTTGCCCTTGAAGTCGGTGCTGATGCGCGTGGAGTCCACGCCGAGGGCGAGGAACACCGCTTTCGTCGCGTTCACGCGGCGCTGCGACAGCGCCAGGTTGTACGCGACGCTCGCGCGCGAGTCGGTGTGGCCTTCGAGACGCACGCGGATGCTCGGGTACTTCTGGAGCAGCGCGACGATGCCCTCGATGACCTTGCGTGACTCGGGCGAGATGAAGTGCTTGTCGAGCGCGAAGTGGACGTTGCGCGGGATGCGCAGTTCCTCGCGCGTCGGGACGGCGGGCTTCGGCGTCTCGACCACGACCGGCTTCGGGGCCGGCGGGACGGGCGTGACGTTGCACACCTCTTCGAGCGCCCGTGCCTCGGACGCGAGGCGCTGCGCCTCGGCGAGATGCGGCGAGGAGTGGCAGTCGCCCATGTCCACCTGCTCGTTGCCCGTCCACGCGAGCTGCACTTCCATGCGCGCGATCTGCACCTCGGCGCACTTGAAGCCCTCGTGGCGCTTGAGGCGCTGCAGTTCCGTCCACAGCTCCGGCATCACGCGCACGGTGCCGGGAATGCTGTCGGCCGCGACGGGCACCGACTGGTGGTCCACCGGGGCGGCGCCCGACTCGATCTCGCGGACGATCGCGAGCGCGCGGCGGTACGCGCCCTCGGCGAAGCCCGTGCGATCGTCGTCGGTGTACTCCGTGCGCGCGGCGTCGAGCCACGCGGCGGCGAACGCCTGGCGCCACGGCTGCGGGCCGTGGACCTGCACCGCGGCCTGCAGGGCGGTGCGGCAGCCGTCGATCGCGCCGAGGTCGGCCGCGATCACTTCGTCGCTCGTGCGCTGCGCGAGCGGGTGGAGCGTGGCGGGCAGGCCGTCGCTCGCGGCGGCGAAGGCCGGCGTCGCCGAGAAGGGCGCGAACAGGATGCCGAGCGTGAACAGCGAGCGGATCAGCGTGTGCGTGCGATTCACTTGGCATCCCCTCCCTTCGCGAGACCGCCGAAGAGCGTCTCGTCGAACTTCCAGCCGAACGACACGTACGGACCGGCGTCGGTCACGTCGGCGGCCGCGAGGCCGGCCGAGCGGAACCCGAACACGTTCCAGCCCGCCGCCGCGCGCAGGTTCTTCGCCAGCGCCCGGCCGAGTTCGAGACCGGCGCCGAATTGCTTCTCGTCGAAGTGATTCGACGTGAGCACTCGGCCCGTGAGTCCCGCGTCCCACGGCGGTGCGAACTGCCACCGCGCGCGTCCGGCGGCGAGCTGCACCGCGGTGTGCGCCTTGAAAGCGTCCGTGCGCGTGACGAGCCAGCGCGCCGCGAGCTGGCCGTCCACCGCCAGGGCGCGGTTCGCCTGCCACGCCGCGTGCGCCGACGCGATGTGTTCGTGCACGTAGTCTCCGTCGAGCGTCGGGTGACGGCGGGCGACCTCCCACCGCGCGAGCGCGTCCAGACGATTGTCGTCGGTGCGGCGGTACGCGACGCCGAGACGCGCGCGCATCTCGTCGTCGGTGCTCGTCTCCGTCCACTGACCGCGGCCGAGCACCGTGAAGTCGCGTGAGAGCTTGCGTGCGAGGCCGCCGGTGACGAGCCAGTAGTCCGAGCCGACGGCGTTGCGCACTTCGGCGCGTGCCGTGCCCTTCCACAGCGGATCGCGCGTGTACTCGGCGCCGAACGCGGCCGACGTGGCCTTGCCCGTGCCGCCGCGGATCGCGGTGAGCCGTTCGAACGCGCCGTCGAGGTGCACGCCGCGCGTGATCTCCCAGCGATGGCGCAGGCCGATCGCCGCCACGGCGTCGCGTCCCGAGAACGCGTCGCGCGCGCGGTACTCGCCGTACAGGTCACGGCTCGCGTCGCCGCTCAATCCGACCACCGTGTTCGCCTGCTGCTGCGTCTCGTTGAGCGCGAACGGCCCCGCGAACGACGCGATGTTCTCGTGGCGCAGGTAGGCGCGCACGCTCTTCACGAGCGGCACGTCGGCCCCGACCGCTGCGCGGCGCTGTTCGCTCACCTCGAGATCCTGTTCGAACTCGCCGAACGCCGTCGCCTTGCGCAGGCCCGGGAACGAAGCCGTGAGGCGGCCGCGCACGCTGCGGGTCTCGCTCGGCGTGGCGCCCGCGGTGAGCGCGCTCGCGGCGATGTTCGTCTCTTCCGCCGAGCGGAACGCCGCCTCGGCGGTGAGGTACTTGCCCATCACCTGCGAGACGCCGGCGTCGAGCCCCTGGCGCTGGCCGTCGGTGACGACGTCGCGGGTGCGGAGCGCGGTCGCGAACAGCGCCGTCCTCGCGCCCACGGCGTAGCGCGCCGTGCCGCCCAGTTCCTCGCGACCGGGGCTGACGCCCGCGCTCGCGTTGTCGAAGCCCGAGTCCACGCGCAGCGCCCACGCGCGCAGGCTCGAACCGCCGCGCACCGCCGTCAGCTCGGCGCGCTTCGCGTCCGTGTTCCCGCTTTCGAGTCCGCCGCGCGCGGAATCCGTGCGCGCGAACTCCGCGACGAGCGTCACGCCGGCGATCGGCGTGAAGCGCGCGTCCACGCTGGCGAGATCGCGCGCGTGCGCGGGATCGTCGTCGCGGGCGAACGAGCCGCCCACGTGCAGCGGTCCGGCATGCAGCGCCGCGCGGCCGCCCGCGAGCCAGTACTCGTCTCCCGTGGACTCGGTCTCGTAGGTGACGCGCACGAACACCGGGTTCAGGTCGTGATCGAGGCTCGGCACCGGACGGCGGAACAGCAGCCGTCCCGTGAACGCTTCGACCGTGTAGTCCACGAACCGCGTCATCGGCACGCGGGCGAGGATGCGTGCCGGCTGGCTGCGGTCGCGCGTCACGAGTTCGACGCGCTCGCTGTTCATCACGGCGTCCGTGCGCGAGAGCGCGTACGGACCCGAGACGCCCATGCCGGCGATCTCGTCGATCTGCTGGTGGCTCGTGCCGCGGCTGGCGAAGCCCGAGAACTCGAGCGCGCCGGCCTGCATGCGGCCCATCGCGCCGTTCACGCTGCGGTCGAACGCGCCGAGCTGCTGCGCCTCGGTGCGCGGCGTCGAGAGGTCGCCGAACATCGCGAACGATTCGCCGCGGTCGAGCCGCGCGTACAGGCGGCTGCGGCTGCGGGCGCCGAACTCGAGCAGCGACGCGTCGCCCCACACGTCGTAGCCGTCGTCGGGCCGGATGTCGCGCATGAAGCGGCGGTCGGGATCGGCCTGCGTGTCGTAGCGCAGCGTGAGCGAGCCGAGGTGGCCGACTTCGCCCGTGCCGAACAGCGCGCCGCGCGCGCCGCCCGAGGTCTTGCCGCTGTCGGAATCGAACGCGACGTCGCCGAGCGCGTCCATGAACCGGTCGCGCGGGTAGCCGCCGAGTTCGCCGTCCGACTTGTTGCGGAAGTCCACGCGTCCTTCGACGAGGCCCGACATCTGGAACTTCGGCTTCGGCGTGGGGAACACCGCGAGCATCGTGTCCACGCCGCCGTGCTCGTTCGCGACACGAACGATCACATGCTCGTCGCCGCCGGCCCCGCCCGACGCGAGCGCACCACCGTCGGCGCCGCCACCGGAGATCACCTGCACTGTGCGCTCGCCGCCCGCGACGGCGGCCGGAAGGTCCATGCCGGCCGACGACGTGGCGCCGTTCGCGTCACGCGTCACCGTGAGGTGGTCGGTGGCGCCGCCCGCCGTCACGGTGCTCGTGACGAACGTTCCGCCCACCTCACCGCGCTCGCGGCGCGCCTTCACTTGCGCGAGCACCGCCGGGTCGTGCGAGACCTCGGCGAAGTCCACGCGGAACAGCTCGCCCTTGTGCAGGTCCACGAACTGCGACGTGGATTCGCCCGCGTGGCGCGATCCGAACGCCGCGAGCTTCGCGCCCTTGGGCAACGTGTTCACGTCCACGCGCACCACGTGCGTGCGCGGGCGGACGTTCGGGAAGTGGAACTTGCCCTCGACGTCCGTGAGCACCGACGTGCCGTCCTCGAGGTACAACCGCACGCCGGGAATGCCGAGCTCCTCGTGGCCCTGCGCGCCGTCGTGCTCGCAGTCGCAGTCCACGTAGAGCTTGCCGGTGATGACGCCTTCGTCCGCGAAGACGCCGCCGCGCACTTCGACCGCGGCCGACGACGGCGGAGAAGTCTGGTCGCGCTGGACGCTCTGCGCCACGGCGACGTTGAGGTTGCGGCCCATGTTGGCGCCCGCACCCACCGCCACGCGGTAGCGCAGCGTCAGGTTCTGCGCCGCGCCGAGGTAGCCGATCTCGAACGCGAGCTGCGGTCCGGGCGCGCCCGCGGGATCGGCGATCGTGCGGCTGTTCACCTGGGCCGAGCCGGGCAGGTAGACGAAGCCGGCGGGCAGGCGGTCGTTCACCACGAGGTCGCCCACGGCGACGTTGCCGTCGTTGCGCACCTGCACGGCGTACGTGATCACGTCGCCGAGCTGGGCCAGTTCGGGACTCGCGGTCTTGTTCACGGTGAGCAGCGAACGGAAGTCCACCGGCGCACGGTCCACCGCGCGGTCGTTCGTGGGATTGCCGTCACCGGGCGTGGTGACGACGGCGGTGTTGATCGCTTCGGGCGCGGCCGCCGCCGAAATCGCGGCCACGAACGTGAACGACGCGCTGTCGCCGGGCGCGAGCACGGGCGTGTACTGCCCGCTCACGATGCGGCCGAACGATCCGACCGTCCAACCCGCGTCGCCCTCGGGCGTGCGCAGGTAGGTGACGCCGATCGGCAGCGTGTCGAGCACGGTCGAGATGTCGAACGTCGGACCCGCGCCCACGTTGCGCACGGTGAGCGTGTACGTGGTGGTGCCGTCCACCGCGAGCGTGCCGGCGTGGCGCTTGAACAGCGCGAGGTCGGGCAGCGCGTTGACGGGCGCCGTGTCGGTGTCGCGGTCGTTGCCGGGGTTGCCGTCGCCCGGCGTGGTGACCGTGGCGGCGTTGGTGACCGACGGCACCGCCTGCGCGGTCGGCCGCACGTTGACGAGGAAGAACGTGGTCGCGTTGGCCGCGATCGTGCCGCCGTGCGTGGCGACCACGACCGGGCCGGTAACGGCGAACGTCCAGCCCGTGCCGTTGGCGGACGCGAACGTCACGCCCGCGGGCAGCGTGTCGCGCACGACCGTGGCGCCGGTCGTCGCGACCGTGCCCACGTTGCGCACTTCGATACGCCAGTTCGTGAGCAGCCCCGGCGTGAAGGTGCCGGCGTGGGTCTTGTCGATCGCCAGGTCGGGCGTGCCCGAGACCGGCGTGGGGTCCACGTCGCGGTTGTCGATCGGCGTGATGTCGCCGCCGCCGGAGACGACCGCGGCGTTCGTGACGGCGGGCACCGCCGACTGCGCCACCGCGACGACGACGTCGAACTTCGCGCTGTCGCCCGCGGCGATCACCGCGTTCGTGGTCGCCGTGACGATCGAGCCGGCCGCGCCGACGGTGAATCCGGCGCCCGTGCCGCTCGTGAACGTCAGGCCCGCGGGCAGCGTGTCGCGCACCGTGATCGTGCCGCTCGTCGGGAGCGTGCCGATGTTCGTGAGGACCATCGTGTACGTGCCCGCGCCCGGCGCCACGAAGGCCGCCGTGTGGCGTTTGTCGATCGTCAGGTTGGGGGCGCCGAGCACCGGCACCGTGTCGGTGTCGCGGTTGTTGCCCGGCGTGACGTCGCCGCCGTCGATGACCGCCGCGACGTTCGTGACCTGCGGGAACGCCGCCTGTCCGACGAGCACCGTGAGCGTGAACGACGTGTTCGCGTTCGCGGCGAGCACGCCCGTGTGACCGGCGGTCACGATTCCGTTGCTGTGCGCGAACGTCCAGCCCGCGCCGACGCCGCTCACGAACGTGACGCCCGCGGGCAGCGTGTCGAGCACGGCGAACGCCGACGTCGTCGCGCCGGGTCCGAGGTTCGTGACCGTCACCGTCCAGGTGCCGTTGGTGCCGATCGCGAACGAGCCCGTGTGCGACTTGTCGAGCGTGAGGTCGGGTAGCTGGTTGACGCTCGCCGCGTCGGTGTCGCGGTCGTTCGTGGGATCGGAGTCGCCGGGGACGGCGACCGCGGCCACGTTGGTGAGCGTGGTCGGGACGTTCGCGTCGAGATGCACGTTGAGCGTGAACAGGCTCGACGCGTTGGGCACGAGCGTGCCGGAGTAGGACGCGGTGACGACCTGGCCGACCGCGACGAACGTCCACGACGCGCCGGTGCCCGAGACGAACGCGACGCCCGTGGGGAGCGTGTCGCGCACGACGGGCTGTACGGCGTTCGCGTTGCCGACGTTCTGCACGAAGACGCGCCAGTTCGCGTCGGCACCCGCGGTGAACGTGCCGGAGTGCGACTTGTCGATCGCCATGTCCGGCTGGCCGAGCACGTTCGTCGGATCGGCGTCGCGGTTGTCGAACGGATCACCGTCACCGCCGCCTTCGACCGTCGCGACGTTCGTCACGCTCGGGAACGCGGCCGGGAAGACGTTCACGGTGAACGAGAAGCTGCTCGTGCCACCCGCGGGGATCGCGGCGGAGGTCGTCGCGGTCACGATGCCGGCCGCGTGCGTGATCGTCCACGGCGCCTGGGGCGCCGCGCCCGCGAACGTGAGGCCCGCGGGCAGCGTGTCACGCACGGTGATCGTGCCCGACGAGGCGATGTTGCCGGTGTTCGAGACGGCGAAGTCGTACACCCCGGTCGAGCCGGACTGCCACGGCGTCACCGCGTGGCTCTTGTCGATCGTGAGGTTCACGAGCCCGGTGACGGGCACGGTGTCCGTGTCGCGGTCGTTGTCCGGGTCGAGGTCGGTCGGGTTCACGACGATCGCGGCGTTCGTGACGGACGGGTAGGCGGCCGCGTTCACGGCGACCGTGACGGTGAACGAGCGTGACTCGCCCGGCGGGATCGTCGGCGTGTAGCGCGCGTTCACGATGCCGCCCGAGTGCGTGACGAGCCAGCCTTCGCCGAAGCCGCTCACGTACGTCGTGCCGGCCGGGAGCGTGTCCACGACGGTCGTCGTGCCGAGCGAGGACGCCGGCCCGAGGTTCGAGACCGTGAACGTCCACACGCCGTTCGAGCCGACCGCGAAGGGCGCCGTGTGCGATTTGTCGAGCGCGAGGTCGGTGCGCGCCGCGATCGGCACGGTGTCCGAGTCGCGATCGTTCGTCGGATCGTCGTCACCCGGCGTGCTCGCCGTGGCGAAGTTGGTCGCGGACGGCACGGCCTGCTCGAACACGAACACGTCGAGCGCGAAACCCGTCGAGGCGGCGATGGCGACCGGCGCGTCGTACGTCGCGGTCACGATCGAGCTGTCGGCGCTGATCACGAACGACCAGTGACGGTCGTTCGACGAAGCGTCCGTCGCCTTGATGCCGGCGGGCAGCGTGTCGCGCACGACGACGTCGCCGGTCGTGGCGAGGTTGCCGAGGTTCGTGACGGTGAAGTTCCAGGTGGCGTGCGTGCCGAGGGTGAACGTCGCGCCCGAGTGGGACTTGTCGAGCGCGATGTCCGGCGCGGCGGGAATGACCTGCGCCGTGTCGCGCTTGCTGTTGTTGCCGGCGCCGATGCGCAGCGGGTCGTCGGCGTCGCCCTGATCGTCACCGCGCAGCGCCAGCGCGCGATTGAGCAGCGCGCCCGAGGCGGACGGCGACAGCGTACCGGCGAGCTGGAACGTCGCCGTGCCACCCGGCGGCAGGTTCATCGTGGCGCGGAAGACCTGTCCGGTGACACTGGTGCCGAGGATCGTGCCGCCCACGTTCGAGGAGCCCGCGAGCGTCACGTTCGAGACGCGGGCGTCCACGGTGTCGAGCACGGCGGCCGCGAACACCGAGTCCGGGCCGTTGTTGCGCGCGACGATCGTCCAGCCGACCGTCTGTCCGGCGACGAACGGATCGGGCGCGTGCGTCTTGCTCACGAGTTCGAGGTCGGCGTCGCGCACGATCACTTCGGTCTCGAGCTCGAGCGTCGCACCCGGGACGTACGCCCACGTGTCCATGCCGCGCACGTCGCCGAGGAAGGCGCTCCAGCGGTGGCCGCCCGAGAGGCTGTTCTCGCCGACCGGGGGCAGGCTCGCGACGCCGCCCACCGGGCGGTCGTCGTAGAAGATGGTGTGGTCCGGCGCGCCGGCGCCCGTCTGGCGCTCGATCACGATGCCGTTGACGTTGTTCTCGGCGTCGATGTACGGGAAGTGGACTTCGCCGCCCAGCAGCGTGACGCGGGCGAAGACGTTCGAAGGATCGCCCGAAGGGCTGGCGCGGCGGCCGAGGCCGTCGAGGCCGTCCCAGACGATCGAGTTGGTGCCGACGCTCGCGACGCCGACGAGCGCGCGATCCACGGCCCCGGTGAAGTTGCCGTCGCCGTCGAGGTCGATGCGCACGACGAAGTTGCCCACGCCGGTGCTCTGGAACGAGAAGGTACCGCCGATGCCGGAGGCCGCCTGGCCCGGGGTGCCGTCCGTGCCGACGAAGCGGAAGTTGCTGACCGTGGCGACGAATGGTGTCGTGAGCAGCCACGTGGGGCCGGACGCCGACGCCGCCGAGGACGGCAGGTCGAGCGCGGGCGAGTTGAAGAAGATCTTGTGCGTCACGTCGGTCGGCGTGTCGGCGAGATCGGGGTTGTGCACGATCGAGCCGGCGAGCTCGACCGAGTGGTAGAGCGGCAGGCCGAGCGCGTCCTTGAAGCCCTTGTTGTTCGCGAACAGGTGGAAGCCGAACGGCTGCGCGCCGTTCACGTCCACGCGGTAGCGGAAGCCGTCGCGCGTCTGCAGCCACACCTGGCTCGAGAGCGACGCCCCGGGGCCGCCCATGTTCATCGCGAGGTTCGTGACGAATGCCCGTCCCGGCACCGTCGCTCCCGCGCTGTTGCGCACCGTCACGTCCCACGCGCACACGTAGCCGGCGTCCGCGCGCTGGGTCCACGTGTTGCCGACCGGCACCTGCGGCGGGTTGATGTTGCTGGTCGAGTCCGGGCTCACGAACGAGATCTCCCAGACGCCGTCCTGTCCGGCCGCGACCGGGATCGCCGTCGGGCGGAAGCCGCCCGGATTCGGGAGCGGTCCGGCCTGTTCCTGCGCGAGCGTCCCGATGACGCCGATCGAGGCTGAAGCGGCACCGGCGGTGCCGTTCGGCTGCCGCCAGCGGATGCGACCCCCACCCACGCCGTTCGCGCTCGAGCCGAGGAGGATCGTGTCGCCGGCGGCGGCGTAGACCTTCACGATCGTGCGGCGCAGGAGCGTGGAGTTCTCGGTGAAGTCGTTCCGGTATTCGAGGAAGGGCCGGAAGCCGCCACTCTGGATGAGCGTGGCGCTGCCTTCGGCATGCGCCCGGTTCGGTGCGGCCGAAACGGCCAGGGCGAGGAGGGCGCTACAAAGGAGGCGGACGCGTCGAAGCGGGAGCCGGAAGGGGGAAAGCGTCACGGCGGCAAACCTCGTCGCGACGGTGTCTGGCGGGCCCGGGGGGCGCCAGCGGTCCGTCGCCGGGGACAGGAACGACCCGCCCCGAGCGGGACGGCGCGGGACGGTCGGAAGCGCAGGGTTGTCGCGCAGAGTAGGGGGCGGGCTCCGGCCACCGCAACCGATTGCCCCCGCTCGTTTCGATCGGGAGCGGGACCAAGGGCCCGGTTGCCATCGTTTCCCGGCGGGGCGAGGATGCGGAGGTCCATGTGCCGCGACTTCCCTGACCCACGCGGCGAGGGAGAGAGAAGAGAGACCATGAAACCCATTGGCGAGATTGCGAAGAAGCTCGACATCGATCCGGCTCACCTCGAGCCGTACGGACATTACAAGGCGAAGATTTCGTTGAAGGCGTTCACCGGCAAGCCGCGGCGCGGCAAGCTCGTGCTCGTCTCGGCCATCACCCCGACGCCCGCCGGCGAGGGCAAGACCACGACCACGGTCGGCCTCGTGCAGGGCCTCGCGAAGATCGGCGTGAACGCCGCGGCCGCGCTGCGCGAGCCGTCGCTCGGTCCGGTGTTCGGCATGAAGGGCGGCGGCGCCGGCGGTGGCGCCTCCGAGATCGTGCCGATGATGGACATCAACATGCACTTCAACGGCGACTTCCACGCCGTTTCGGCCGCGCACAACCTGCTGGCGGCGATGGTGGACAACCACCTGCACCACGGCAACGCGCTGGGCATCGATTCGCGCCGCGTGACGTGGAAGCGCGTCGTGGACATGAACGACCGCGCGCTGCGCGACATCATCATCGGCCTCGGCGGCCGCACGGAAGGCATCCCGCGTGAGAGCGGCTTCGACATCACCGCCGCCTCCGAAGTGATGGCCGTGCTCTGCCTCGCCGACGGCATCCAGGACCTCAAGGTCCGCCTCGGCCGCATCGTCGTGGGCTACCGCTCCGACGGCACGCCCGTGACCGCCAAGGATCTCGGCGCGGTCGGCGCCATGGCGGCGCTGCTCAAGGAAGCCGTGAAGCCGAACCTCGTGCAGACGACCGAAGGCGTGCCCGCGTTCGTGCACGGCGGTCCGTTCGCGAACATCGCGCACGGCACGAACACGATCAACGCGACCAAAGCCGCGCTCGCGTACGCCGACATCGTGGTGACGGAAGCCGGCTTCGCGTTCGAGCTGGGCGCCGAGAAGTTCTTCGACATCAACTGCCGCTACGGTGGCTTCTCGCCCGCATGCACCGTGCTCGTGGCCACGATCCGCGCGCTCAAGATGCACGGCGGCAAACCGCTCGCCGAAGTCGGCCAGCCCGACGTCGCGGCGATGGTGAAGGGCTTCTCGAACATGGAGAAGCACCTCGAGAACATCAAGAAGTTCGGGCAGAAGTGCGTCGTCGCGATCAACCACTTCCCGACCGACACGAAGGAAGAGATCGAGACGCTCAAGCTGCACTGCGAGGCGCTCGGCCTGAAGGCCGTCGTCGCCAAGACGTTCTCCGAAGGCGGCAAGGGCTGCACCGAGCTGGCCGAGGTCGTGCGCGACCTCGTCGCGGCGACCGAGCCCTCGTTCACGCCGCTGTACGACTGGAACGACTCGATCGAGAACAAGATCGCGACCGTCGCGCGCGAGATGTACGGCGCCGTCGCCGTGGACTACACGGCGCGCGGCAAGCGCGACCGCCTGCAGCTCGAGAAGGCCGGCTTCGGCAAGCTGCCGGTCTGCATCGCGAAGACGCAGCAGTCCCTCTCGGACAACCCGGCGCTGCTCGGCCGTCCGAAGGACTTCCTCGTCACGGTGCGCGAGATCCAGCTCGCGGCCGGTGCGGGCTTCATCGTTCCGATCACGGGCGAGATCATGCGCATGCCCGGTCTGCCCAAGGAGTCGCTCGCCGAGAAGTTCGACCTGAACGACGACGGCGAGATCGTGTTCCAGCGGTAGCACGCTTCACGTTCGCTTCGCGGCGAGCAATCGGCCGGCCGGGAAGGGCTCCCCGCCGGCCGAGGTGTTTTGCGTGCGGGTGGAGTAAAACTGTCACCAGAAGACGCTGACGCCCGTGCGAACACCGGAGCCGTAGATCGCCAGTTCTCGACTTGGACCTTCTCTGTGGGAGGTCGACGAGGTGCCCGAGTAGGACTGTCGGCTGTTGCCTTCGTTCCGGAACCATCGGTGGCGCAGGCCTTGCCCATACTGCGCGTGCATCGCGAAGCGCTCCGTGGGGCTCCACTCAAGCCCGAACAGGCCCTGGCACGTCACCCAGGGCCCACTGCCTCGGTCTTCATTCACCTGCTCTCCAATCAGCGTTCCGGTGCTCCTGTAGGAGCGTGATTCACGACGGGTGTGTGTCGCGGACCATCCCAGCTCGAAGCTGGCGCCATACCACGGTCGGATCTTCGAGTCTGGCTGGGGAAACGAGAGTCTCGTGATGTAGAGGATCTCGGAATGGCTGATGTTTGTATTCTCGTCTTCGCCGCGGTCGGTCGAGCCTGACGCAGTTTGGGTGGATTGTTGGTGGCTATGATTGGCCGAAACGCTCAGCCCGTAGCGCCAGGCGGCGTGCGGACTCTTCTGCTGGCGCAGCGAGATCGTGGCGCCGTCGAAGGACGAGAGCGAGGCGTTGGCGATGCCGAACTCCACCGCCCAGGCCGGCGAGGGCAACGCGTGTGCCGCCGGGTCGGCGGCGTGCGACGGGCCGGCTCCGAACGTGAGGGCGGCCAGCACGACGGCGGC
>JBGANH010000052.1:0-18344 GCA_044222365.1 Candidatus Eiseniibacteriota bacterium | reverse complement strand
GGTCGTCGGTTCCGCCTCGGATCCGTTCGTCGCACGCGACAAGATCAAGGCGCTCAACCCCGACGTGCTCACGCTCGACGTCGAGATGCCGCGCATGGACGGTCTGTCGTTCCTCGAGAAGCTCATGCGCGCGCACCCCATGCCCGTGCTCATGGTCTCTTCGCTCACCGAGCAGGGCGCGGCGACGACGCTGCGCGCGATGGAACTCGGCGCGGTGGACTTCGTCACGAAGCCGAAGCTCGACGTGCGGACCGGCACGCTCGACCTCGCGGACGAGATCGTCGAGAAGGTGAAGGCCGCCGCGCGCGCCCGCGTGCGCACGCGCCGCGCACCGGACGGCTCGCCCAAGCCCGCGACGCCCATGGCGCACGCGCCGGCCGGCGCGCTGCTCAAGAGCACGCACAAGGTGATCGCGGTCGGCGCCTCGACGGGCGGTACGGAAGCGCTGCGCGAGTTCCTCGTGCCGCTGCCGCCCGACACGCCGGGCATCGTGATCGTCCAGCACATGCCGGCGAACTTCACGAAGTCCTTCGCCGAACGCCTCGACTCGCAGTGCCAGATGCGCGTGAAGGAAGCCGTGGACGGGGACCGCATCCTGCCCGGTCACGTGCTCATCGCGCCCGGCAACTTCCACATGGGCGTGCAGCGCAGCGGCGCGACGTATTCCGTGCGCGTGTTCAGCGCGGATCCGGTCAACCGCCATCGTCCGTCCGTGGACGTGCTGTTCGACTCGTGCGCGCAGACGATCGGCGCGAACGCGCTCGGCGTGATCCTGACGGGCATGGGCAACGACGGCGCGAAGGGCATGCTCGCCATGCGCCGCGCCGGAGCGCACACGTTCGCGCAGGACGAGGCGACGTGCGTCGTGTTCGGTATGCCGCGCGAAGCCATCCTGGCCGGCGGGGCCGAGTACACGCTGCCGCTGCAGGACATGCCGCAGGCCGTGCTCCGCACGCTGTCGGACGGAGAACGCTGATGCGGGCCCCGCGCGATTCTCGCGCCGGCCCGGCGGCCGGCTCTCAAGGATTCCCGATTCCCTTCGATACTGCGGGCTGGAAGCTCGCGTTCCCGGGCAGGCCGGAACGCGTGACGTGGCCCGCCGAAGCAGGCCCAACGGCTCCGCATTGTGAGGTTGTCCCGTGAGCAAGACCGCACTGGTAGTCGACGATTCCGCGACGATGCGGGAGATGGTGTCCTACACGCTGAAGCAGGCGGGCTTCGAGCCGCTGACCGGTGGCAACGGTCAGGAAGCGCTCGACAAGCTCACCGGCCAGGCCGTGGACCTCATCATCACCGACCTCAACATGCCGGTGATGGACGGCCTGTCGTTCATCAAGGCGGTCCGCGCGCGCGACGAATACAAGTTCGTTCCCATCCTCATGCTCACGACCGAATCCCAGGCCGACATGAAGGCCCAGGGCAAGGCCGCGGGCGCCACGGGCTGGCTCGTGAAGCCGTTCAACCCCGAGATGCTGCTCCAGGTGATCGGAAAAGTCGTTCCGAAGTGACGACCGGCCGGCCCGCGCCGGCGCGCCGATTCTTCCCTCGACCTTTCCCCACCTTTTTCGAACGGATAGGACCATGTCGGAATACCCGGTGAGCCAGTCCCACGAAGCGGCGGACTCCGCTCAGGTGGAAGCCATCGCGAAGTACCTCGAGAGCTCGCGCGACATGATCGAGCGGCTCCAGAGCCTTCGCGAAGGGGTGCACGACACGCTCAACGAACAGTTCCAGATCGTCGCCGCCGATCTCGAACAGCTTCGCGCGATCCTCGGAGACGCCGCGGGCAAGTTGTCGAGCACGTTCCGCGTGATCACGACGGGCACGGGCGAGATGCAGGCGGCGCTCGACGAGGCGATGACCTCGCACGCGACGGACCCGCTCATCCGCATCCGCGAGATCACGTCGAACATGACGTCCACGACGGGGACGACGATCCAGAGCCTGCAGTTCGAGGACATGGCGTCGCAGCTCCTCGCGCACGTGAACCGCCGGTTGTGCGCGCTCCAGCAGTTCTCGAAGGAGATGTCGATCCTCAACGCCGGTTCGAATCACCTGCCGCCCTTCTTGACCGAGGTGGAACTGGAGGCCGCGTTCGCGAATCTCGCGCGGCACCGCGACCTCCTCCGGAACGACGTTCGAAAAGCCGTGCAGCAGCAGTCCCTGGACAGCGGCGACATCGAACTGTTCTGAACTCTCGACCGCATCCACGCAGGCCGGGGCCATGAAAGCACTCGTCGTCGATCCCGATCGGTCCGCGCGGGCCGTGGTCAAGCGTCTGCTGAGCCACGTCAACGTCGACGTGATCGAGGCGGACAACGGCCTGATCGCGCTGAACGCGCTCGAGCAGACCGACCCCGACTTCGTCGTGGTCGAGATCGACATGCCCATCCTGACCGGCCCGGACTGCCTCGCGGCGATCCGGCAGTCGCCCGTGCGTCCCGACATTCCGGTCATCGTGATCTCGGCGTCCGGCACGCGCGAGAACGTCCATCGCATGGTCGCGTTGGGCGTCGCCGACTTCCTGCTCAAGCCGATCAATCCGGTCGAGGTGCTGCCGCGAATCAAGAACCTCCTGATCCGCGTGGCGCAGTGGCGCCAGCGCCAGTCGAGCCGATCCATCAACAATCTCCTCATCGTCGACAACGATCCGAACTTCATGGCTTTCGCGAAGCCGCTGCTCGACTCGACCTTCGAGATCCTCGAAGCCGGCTCCAGCACCGGCGCGGCCATCACCTATCGCGACGCCTCGCCGAAGCCGACGGTCGTCTGCCTCGCCGAGGGGCTCCCGCTCATGAACGAGGACCTGCTCGTGGACGTCATCCGCAAGATGGCGATCGAGTCGGGCAGCAACCCGCCGCAGTTCTTCCTGCTCGCCAAGACGGGGGACGTGCCGCCGGACAAGGCCGCGCGCTATGCCGGCTTCGTGCGCAAGAGCTTCATTCCGCAGACCTTCGTGGACGAGTTCCGCCGCATCGTGCTGCGCGAACAGAGCCCGTACGAGCGGCTCCGTCACATCGTGCGCGAAGGCCTGCGTTCCGAGCTCGTCACGGCCACGCAGCAGACGATCGGCGTCATGATCGGCAGCGAGATCGACGAACTCGGCGAGGTGGACGGCGCCGACTGCCCGGCGGGCATCGTCGCCGAACTTTCCCAGGTCGACTCGGCCTCCGGCGTGAGCCTGCGCACGATCATCATGAGTGGCCGGAGCGAGGTCGAGCGGATGGCGAGCCAGATCGTGCGCCGCCCGATCACGTTCGAGGAGGGCGCCAACGAAGTCGTCGGCGAACTCGCGAACACGATCGCCGGGCGCATGCGCGCGTGCCTCATGTCGCGAGGCTTCGACCTCAAGATGGGACTGCCGGAGATCCGCACGCTCGCCGAGGGCGAATCGGCGGAGACGGGATTCGACCTCGCCGCGAGTTTCCGCTGCTCGAGCGGCGAACTGTTCCAGGTCGCCCTCCACGTGAAGCAGACCTCGCTCGGGCTCGGGATGGTCGGGGGAGGGATGGAGCCGCGTCCGGCGGCCGCGACCGAAAGCGGTGTGGCGGACGGGGCGCCCGCCGCCCCGGCGGCCCCGGCCGATGCCCAGGTGCAGCAGTCCGTGGACGACGTGCTGTTCTGACGCGGGCGTCCGGTCCGCGAGGAAGGAGTCGCAAATGGCGGAGGTCACGAAGGAACCGATTCGCGCCGAAGCGGCGGGCGACAGCCGCGTGCTCCACCTCGAGGGGCAGGTGACGGTCTCGAGCGCACGGCGGCTGCTCGAGGTCGCGCGCAAGCTGGGGAAGGAAGGACGCGAGGTCGCCGTGCGTTGCGAGCACCTGACGCACGTCGATTGCGCCGGCGTTCAAGTTCTCCTGGCACTGAACGAGACTCTCCGGGGACAGGGAGCGCGGCTCACGCTGCAGAACCTCCCCGAATCCGTTCAGCAGACGCTGCGCGTCGCGGGGCTCGCGGACGCGTGGTGACGACACCGGGGCGCCGGCCGGAAGTCCGGCCGGTCGTCGCCGTTCTCAAGGTCCGGTGGGGTGGCCGTCCATGCAGATCGACCTGAAGAAATTCCAGGAGACCTTCTTCGAGGAGGCCGCGGAGCATCTCTCGACCATGGAGTCGGGGCTGCTTCATCTCGAGGAGAGCGGCTCCGACAACGAGTTCCTGAACACGATCTTCCGTGCCGCGCACTCGATCAAGGGCGCCGCCGGGAGCTTCGACTTCAAGGAAATCGTGCGGCTGACGCACGTCATGGAGAACGTGCTCGACAAGCTGCGCTCGAACCTCCTGGCGCCGACGGCGGACCTGACGCAGATCCTCCTGCGCGCGTCGGACCGGCTGCGCGAGGTCGTCGACGCGACGCACCGCGGTGAAGCGGCGAGCGTGCCGATCGACGACATCCTGCCCGAGCTCGAATCGGTGCTGAGCGGTGGCCGGCCGTCGGAAGCGGCGGTGGCCGCGGCGGTGGCGCTCTCGGGCGAGCCCGCGCGGAGAAGTCGTCTACTCGGTCGTGTTCGAGCCCGAGCTCGAGTTCTTCCGCCAGGGCCAGGACCTGTTCCTGCTGCTGCGCGAACTCGGCGAACTCGGGGAGGTCCTGTCGTCCGAGTGCCGCCGCTCGCGGCTCCCGGCGATCGACGACCTCGATCCCGAACTCTGCTATCTCGGCTGGAAGGTGCGCGTGCGCACCGCGCGTGCCGCGCACGAGCTGCGCGACGTGTTCATGTTCGTCGAAGGCGCCTGCCGTCTCGACGTGACCGCGGAAGCCGTGGCCGCCGCGCCGGACGCGAGCGCGCCCGGCGCCGTCCGCACGGAGCGCCGCGCCGCCGCCGACCGCCGCACCGAGTCCACGTCGATCCGCGTGTCCACCGAGAAGGTGGACGGGCTCATCAACCTCGTCGGCGAACTCGTCATCTCGCAGGCGATGGTGAACCAGGCCGTCGCCTCGCTCGCGATGACGCCCGAGCTCGAGGAAGCGCTCATGGTCGTGCAGCGCAGCACGCGCGAGCTGCAGGAACAGGTCATGGCGATCCGCATGCTGCCGATCGGGACGGTGTTCAACCGCTTCCCGCGGCTCGTGCACGACCTGACCGTCAAGCTCGGCAAGCGCGCGCGCCTCGACATCGAGGGCGCCGAGACCGAGCTCGACAAGAGCGTGATCGAGCAGCTCGGCGATCCGCTCACGCACCTCATCCGCAACTCGATCGACCACGGCATCGAGGACCCCGAGCAGCGCGCACTCGCGGGCAAGCCCGAGGAGGGCGTCATCACGCTCCGGGCGTATCACGAAGGCGGCACGGTCGTGATCGAGGTCGCCGACGACGGCAAGGGCCTCGACCGCGAGCGCATCCGCGCGAAGGCGATCGCCCAGGGCCTGATCCGCGAAGACCAGACGATGACGGACGAGGAAGTGAACGGTCTCATCTTCGCGGCCGGTTTCTCGACGGCGGCCGTGGTGAGCGACGTCTCCGGCCGCGGCGTCGGCATGGACGTCGTGAAGCGCAACGTCGAGTCGCTGAACGGCGCGATCTCGGTGCAGAGCACGCCCGGCAAGGGCAGCCGCATCCGGATCCGCCTGCCGCTCACGCTCGCGATCCTCGACGGCCTTTCGGTCCAGCTCGGCCGCGACACGTTCATCGTGCCGCTGCTGTCCATCCGCCAGTCCGTGCGCCCCGAACCGTCCGACATCAAGACGGTGCTCGGCGGCCGCGGGGAGGTGTTCGTCCTGCGGGGCGAGCAGCTGCCGCTCGTGCGCCTGTCGCGCTTGTTCGGCGTCGCGGGCGCGGTCGAGGACCCGCAGCAGGGCATCGTCGTCGTCACCGAGAACGACGGTCACCGCTTCGGCGTGCTCGTGGACGACGTGCTCGGCCAGTTGCAGGTCGTGGTGAAGAGCATCGAGAAGAACTACCGCAAGGTGGAATCAGTCATGGGGGCCACCATCCTCGGAGACGGCCGGGTGGCTTTCATCGTCGACGTCGCGGAACTGCATCGCATCGCGACGCGCCGAAAGTCACCCGACGAGGATGGACGGTCCGCAGACGGCGGCGCCGCCTCGCCCCTACAGGAGGAAGTGGCATGAACGACATTCCGGTCCAGGACGTGCGAGCGGAAGGCGCCGAAGGCAGCCAGCAGTTCCTGACCTTCACCTTGGGCGGTGAGGAGTACGGAGTCGAGATCCTGAGAGTGCAGGAGATCAAGGGCTTCTCCGCGGTGACGCCGATCCCGAACGCGCCCGACTACGTGAAGGGCGTCATGAACCTTCGCGGCACGGTCGTGCCCGTGTTCGACCTGCGGCTGAAGTTCGGGATGGAGCGCAAGGACTACGACCGATTCACGGTCATCGTCGTCGTGAACGTCGGCGCCCGCGTCGTGGGGCTGATCGTCGACTCGGTCTCGGACGTGCTGGACGTCGAGCACGACGCGATCGAGACGTCTCCGGATCTCGGCGCGTCGGTCGACACCAGCATCCTTCAGGGCATCGCACGCAACAACGACCGCCTCATCACGCTGCTCGACATCGACCGGGTGGTCGGCGAGTCGAAAGCCTCGGTGGAACTCGCCGCCTGAGCGGCCGCCGTCCCGTCGGGGCGCAGGGCGGGTCGCGGTGCCTCACTCGGGTGCCGGGACGCGAACATCGTGAAGCGGGGCCGAAGGCTCCAGCACAAGACGACAGGTTGGGGATGTCGAACGGAGCCACTCGTCCTCTGGGGCTCGGAAGGGAGTCGCGAGCATGAAATGGACGATCCAGAACAAGTTGATCGGACTGGGGATCGCGGGCGTCGCGGTCGCGATCGCGCTCGGTGTCACGGGCATCGTGGGATTCCGGGTGCTCGGCGGCGCGATGCACGAGATCAACGTGACCGGACACGCCCTGTCGAACCACGACGACGCGGACATGATGCACGACGCGCTGCGCGGTGACGTCCTCGCCGCGATGCTCGCACGCACGTCCGAGGAACACGAGGCGGCCGCGAAGGACCTCGCCGAACATGCCGAGAACTTCCGCACCCAGATCGAGGAGAACGACAAGCTCGCGATCAACGCCGAGGTGAAGTCCGCCCTCGCGGGCGCGAAGCCGCGCATGGACGAGTACATCGTCTCGGCCCGGGAGATGGTGGACCTCGCCGCGAGTGATCCGCAGGCGGCACGAGCCGCATTCCCGGCCTTCATGGAGAAGTTCTCCGCGCTCGAGACGGAGATGGAGGACCTGAGCGTCGCCATCACGGCCGCGGGCGAGAAGGCCGAGGCGCACGCCACGTCGGAGCAGCGCGCGTTCCTGATCGGGATGATCGCGCTCGTGCTCGGTGGCGCCGGGCTGTTCGCGTTCGCCGCGCTGTCCATCATCCGCGGCGTCGTCACGCCGCTCCGCCGTGCGGAATCGGCGATGCACGACATCGCGACGGGAGACGGTGACCTCACGCAGCGTCTCGACGCGTCGGGGGACGACGAAGTCGCGTCCATCGCCCGTGCGTTCAACGAATTCGTCTCGAAGATCCACGACGTGATCTCGCACGTGCGGACGTCCGCGGACGGCGTCGCCCAGGCGTCGCGCGAACTCACGTCGGCGTCGGACACGATCAGCGGCAGCGCGCAGGAGCAGGCGTCGAGCCTCGAGGAGACCGCGGCGTCGCTCGAACAGATCACGAGCACGGTGCGCCAGAACGCCGACAACGCGCAGACGGCGAACCAGCTCGCGAACAGCGCGCGCGAAGTGGCCGAGAAGGGCGGCTCGGTGGTGTCGAACGCGGTGTCGGCGATGAGCGAGATCAACGCGTCGAGCCGCCGGATCGCGGACATCATCACGACGATCGACGAGATCGCCTTCCAGACGAACCTGCTCGCGCTGAACGCCGCGGTGGAAGCCGCGCGCGCCGGCGAGCAGGGACGCGGGTTCGCGGTGGTCGCCGCGGAAGTGCGTTCGCTCGCACAGCGTTCGGCGACGGCCGCGCGCGAGATCAAGGGACTGATCGAGGACTCCGTCCACAAGGTCGAGTCCGGCGCCGCGCTCGTGAACCGCTCGGGCACGACGCTCGAGGAGATCGTCACGGCGGTGAAGCGGGTGACGGACGTCGTGTCCGAAATCGCGGCCGCCTCGCGCGAACAGTCCATCGGCATCGAGCAGGTGAACCGCGCGGTGACGCAGATGGACCAGCTCACGCAGTCGAACGCCGCCCAGACCGAGGAGCTCTCGGCGACGGCGGGGCAGCTGTCCGATCAGGCGGCGGAAGTGCAGGCGCAGGTCGCCCGCTTCCAGGTCAGCGATTCGGGTGCGCCGTCGCACGGCTCGCGCGCCGCGACCGCCGTTCGCCGGCAGGGCGCGGCTCCGCGGCCGGCGAAGGCCGCGCGCCGGTCGCCGACGCCGATCGCGTCGCACCCGAAGTTCGAGACGGCCGTCCCCGCGCCGGCCCCGGTCGCGGCGACCGGCACCTCGGGAGACGCGTTCGAGGAGTTCTAGGAGGCCACGGGCGCGCGCGATGCGCGCGCGCCCGCGCATCACGCCACGACGAGGGCACGATCATGAAGAGCAGGGGATCGCACATCGCATGGACGGCGTTCGCGTTGCTCCTGCCCGCGCTCGGGCAGGCGGAGCCGGTGGCCGGTGGAGCGGTCTGGCACGAGCAGCTCGCGGCGCGCGGCATCACGAGCACCGCGTCGGCGAACGGACTGTGGATCGGGAACGTCGCCGGCGGGCTCGAGAAGGGCGGCGTGTACAACACGCTCGGCGTCCTCTCGGCCGAGGCCGATCTCGAGAAGTTCACCGGCGCCTGGAAGGGCGCCACGGCGGGCGTCGACCTGTACTGGATCCGCGGCAAGAGCGCGAGCTGGTACTTCGTCGGTGACGCGCTCACGGTGAGCAATCTCGACGGCTACGACAGCATCCGGCTCTACCAGGCCTGGCTGCAGCAGGACTTCGCCGAAGGGCGCGTCTCGCTGCGCGCGGGCAGTCTCGCGGCGGACGAGGAGTTCACCGGCACCGAGAGCGGCGGCCTGTTCTTGAACGGCGCGTTCGGCTGGACCGCCGGCGTCGGTGCGAACATCGTCAACGGCGGACCGATCTACTACTCGCCCGCGCCCGGCGCGCGCGTCGCCATCCAGCCCGCGGAGGGTTGGACGGTGCGCGCGGCGCTCTACGACGGGGATTCGTTCGACAGCCCTGCGGGAGATCCGCGCGTGAACCAGCACGGGCTGCACTTCAGCATGAGCTCCTCGCAGGGCCGCTTCGAGATCGGCGAGGTCGCGCGCGAGTGGAAGGGCGAGGGCGGCGCGGCGCCGATGCCGGGCACGCTCAAGCTCGGCGTGTGGCGTCACACCGCCGACTTCGCCGACAACTGGGCGGACGCGAACGGCCAGTCGTTCACGCTCAGCGGCCTGGAACCGGCGGTGCACCGCGGCAACCGCGGCTGGTACGGCTCGCTCGAGCACCGCGTGTGGGCCGAGAAGGGTGCCGAGGGCCAGGGCCTGACGGCGTGGATGCGCGTCGCCGGCGCGCCGGCGAATCGCAGCGCGATCGAGTGGTGCACGGATGCGGGTTTCAACTGGGCCGGGCTGCTTCCGGGGCGTGACGACGACGTCTTCGGCATCGGTGTGGCCACCGCCTACGTGAGCCGCGACGCGCAGCGTGCGCAGCTCGACGCCTGGGAGCGCGACGGCGAGACCGGCGTGCTGCCCGACTTCGAGCGCGTGGTCGAGGCGGGGTACCAGTACCGGCTCGGCGAGCACTGGGCGGTGACGCCCGGCCTGCAGTGGGTGCAGCATCCCGGCATGACGTCCGAAGTGGCGAACGCCTGGGTGCCGCTGCTGAGGGTGAGCTTCGAGTAGCGCGCGGCCATTCGGCGTATCGAGGAGGAGGGGAGCGCCCGGTCCGGGCGCTCCCCTCACGCGTACCGGGCCGGCGCGCTTGCCGGCCGGAGGCCCGGTCCCTACTGTCCGCGGTCGCGCACGATGCGCGTGGAGCCTCCGTCCCTTCGAGAACCGCATGTACTCCCGACCGACCTCGTCCCTGCTGCTGCTGCGCCACGGCGAAACCGAGTGGAACGTCCTCGGCCGCCTCCAGGGCAGCGACGATTCCCCGCTGACCGCACGCGGGCTCGAGCAGGCGGCCGCGCTCGCCTCGTGGACCGCCTCGCGCGGCGTGCGCCGGGTGGTGTGCAGCCCGCTCGGCCGCGCGCGCAGGACCGCGGAACAGGTCGCGGCCGCCTGTTCGGCGCCGCTGGCCGTGCGCGATGCGCTCGCCGAGATGAGTTTCGGGGAGTGCGCCGGGCTCACGCTCGGACAATGCGAGGAACGGTTTCCGGCCATGCTCGAGGCGCGTGCGCGCGGGCGCTGGGAGCACCGCTGGCCGGGAGGGGAGAGCTATGCCGACGTGCTCGAGCGGACGCGGCGCTGGCTGGACTCGGAGCCGGACGCGCTCGCGGGGGACGTCGTCGCCGTCGTCTCCCATCAGGCGCTCAACCGCGCGCTTCTCGTCGCGCTGACCGGCTGCGAGCTCGACTGGGCGTTGCGCGGTGCGCAGGCGCCGGGCGAGGCGATCGAGGTCCTGCCCGACGGCCGCTCCCGGTGGATCGAGTTCGCGGCGAGCCCCCCCGCGGCGCACGCCCACGGCGTCATATAAAGGAGGGGGCCGTCCGGCCCCCCGGGGTGATGGGGTGCCCGCGCGGCTTTTCGCGTATCATCCCGGCCGCTCCGCCCCGCGTGCACTTGCCCGCCGGGCCGGGCACGACGCGGCGTGTCCGCGCCGCCACGTACTCTTGGAGGTTCCGTGCCTTTCGCTGCTCTCGGCCTGCCCGCACCGCTCGTTCGCGGCGTGCGCGCCGCCGGCTACCAGACCCCGACGCCCATCCAGAACCGCGCCATCCCCGTGATCCTCGAGGGCAAGGACCTCGTCGGCGCGGCGCAGACGGGCAGCGGCAAGACCGCCGCGTTCGTGCTGCCGGTGCTCTCGCGGCTGCTCGAGGGTTTTCACGCGCTCCGTGCGCTCGTGCTCGTCCCGACGCGCGAACTCGCCGCCCAGGTCGAGACCGCCGCGCGTGACTACGCGCGCTACACGAAGCTCCGCGTCGGCGTCGCGTACGGCGGCGTGCGCATCGAGCCGCAGGAACGCATGCTCCGCGGCGAGGGCGTGGACCTGCTCGTCGCCACGCCGGGCCGCCTGCTCGATCTGCACGGCCGCCAGAGTGTCGCCTTCGAGGACATCGAAGTGCTCGTGCTCGACGAGGCCGACCGCATGGTGGACATGGGCTTCGCGCCGGACCTGCAGCGCATCCTGCGCCTGCTCCCGAAGAAGCGGCAGACGCTGATGTTCTCCGCGACGATGCCGCCCGAGCTGAACAAGGTCGCCGGGCAGGCGCTGATCGATCCGGTGCGCATCGACCTCGCGCCCGCGACGCGCACGGTGGCCGGCATCACGCAGGCCGTCTATCCGTGCCCGAAGCACCTCAAGACGGACCTGCTCGACGAGGTGCTCAAGCGCACGTCCATGGGCAGCGTGATCGTGTTCGTGCGCACGAAGCACGGCGCCGACCGGCTCGCGCGCCAGCTCGAGCGGCGCGGGCACTCCGTGGCCGCGCTGCACGGCAACCGCACGCAGAGCCAGCGCGAACGCGCGCTGCGCGACCTGAAGCGGGGCCGCGTGCAGCTGCTCGTGGCGACCGACATCGCCTCGCGCGGCATCGACGTGGACGACATCACGCACGTCATCAACTTCGACGTGCCGCACACGCCCGAGGACTACGTCCACCGCATCGGCCGCACCGGCCGCGCGGAGGCGACCGGCGACGCGTTCACGCTCATGAGCCCGGAGGAACGCCGCGACGTCGAAGGCATCGAGCGCTTCCTCGGCCGTTCGATCCTGCGCGTGCAGATTCCCGACTTCGACTACGGCCGCCGCCAGGCCGCGCCGGAGCCGGGCATGCACTTCCGCGAGCGCGAGCGCGAATCGGGCGGCGGACGTTCGGGCGGATCGCGTGGCGGACGATCGGAATCGTCGTCGCGTCCCGCGGCTCCGGCCGCGCCGCAGGCGCCCGCGCACGGCCGCCGGCCCGCGAAGGCGGACGACCGCCGCAGCCGCCGCCGCATGTAGGAGATCCGGACTACTCCGGTGCCGTCGTGACGGGCGCGCGAAGCGAGATCGCGCGCCCGCACGCGTCACAGCGCACGGGCGTGAGTTCGCGGAGCGCGCCGCTCACCGCGAACACCTGGGCCGCCCCGCACGCCGGGCACGTGCCGCCGGCGCCCCGCACGGTGCGGTGCTCCCGCAGCCGCGAGAGGGCGAGGACCGGGCCGGCCACGAGCAGCGAAGGGACGAGCACGAAGTGCAGCACCGGCAGGAACACGGCCGCCACGGCGAGGGCCCAGCACGTCGCGAGCGCGCGTACGGCCCGCGAGGTGCGCTCCGGGGGCGACCAGTCGCGCACGCGCAGCGTGGCGGGAGCGTCCGGGTGCCCGTGGTAGGAGAGCGCGCCCGCGAGGTCGCGTTCCCGGGCGTCAGTCTGCTGTGGAGCATCGCGCATGTCGTCGCTTATCCTCTCCGGCCTTCCATCCCCGTCGTCCCGCTCGGAGCCAGTATCACATGCCCGCGATCCTTTCGGAGTGGCTGAACATCCTGCTGCGCTGGACTCACCTGATCGCCGCGATCATGTGGGTCGGCGACTCGTTCCTCTTCATGTGGATGGACCGCCATCTCGAGGAGCCGTCCCGTCCGCGCGAGGGCGACGTCACGGGCGAACTGTGGATGGTGCACAGCGGCGGTTTCTACGAGCTGGTCAAGCGCCGCACGCTCGCGCCCGGCGAACTGCCGAAGACGCTGCACTGGTTCAAGTGGCAGGCGTACACGACCTGGCTGTCCGGAATCGCCCTGCTCGCGGTGGTCTACTGGCTGGGCGGACACGCGTGGCTGCTCGACAACGCGGTCTCCTCGCTCACCGTCGGGCAGGCCGTCGCGCTCAGCGCGGGCTCGCTCGTCGCGGGCTGGCTCGTGTACGACGCGCTCTGGATGTCGCCCCTCTCGAAGAAGCCGGTGCTCGCGGGCCTCGTCTCGTTCGCGCTGCTGGTCGCGGCGATCGTGGGCTTCACGCACGCCTTCTCGGCCCGCGCGGCGTTCCTGCAGACGGGCGCGTCCATGGCCACGATCATGGCGGCGAACGTGTGGCGCCGGATCGTGCCCGCGCAGACGCAGATGCTCGCCGCGACGCGCGCGGGGCAGAAGGCCGACGCGGCGCTCGGCGCGCGCGCCAAGCAGCGCAGCACGCACAACCACTACCTGACGTTCCCGGTGGTGTTCTGCATGCTGAGCAACCACTTCCCGAGCATGTACGGGCACGCGCAGCCCGCGCTCGTGCTGACGCTGTTCGTGATCTTCGGCGCGGCGTTCAAGTACTGGATGAACTTCCACGGCCGCACGCCGATCCTCGTGCAGGGCGCCGGCGCGCTCGCGCTGCTCGCGCTGCTCGGGCTCACCGCGTCGCCCGCCAAGCGTCCGGGGGCGACTCCGGCTTCCGCCGCGGCGGCCGCGGCCATCGGCCCGGTCGAGTGGGCCTCGGCGCGCGGCATCCTCGAGCGGCGCTGCTGGACCTGCCATTCGGCGCACCCGACCAACCCTTCGTTCCCCGAGCCCCCCGCGGGCGTGCGCCTCGACGATCCGGAGCGCGTCGCGGCGCTCACCGAGCGCATCCGCGTGCGCGCGGTCGAGACGAAGACCATGCCGCTCGGCAACCTCACCGGCATCACCGAGGAGGAGCGCGACACGCTCGGCGCGTGGATCGCGCAGGGTGCGAGGATCACGAAGGGCGACTGACGCGGGGCGCGGACGCCCCGCGGGTACGCCTCGTCAGTCGCGTCCGCCCGGGTAACGCATGCCGCGCATTTCGCGGTAGAGCCGCACCGCGTAGTGGTCGGTCATGCCGGAGATGTGGTCGGTGAGGCGCTGCAGCTGCTCGTACGGCGAGAGCGGCGCGCCGGTCCCCGGCTTCGGGAACTGGCTCGGGTAGAGCTTCGCGAGGTGCGTGCCGCGCAGCGAGCCCGGCTCGAGGATGCCGTTCACGAACACCGTGAGCAGGCCCTGGATCGCCTCCGCGCCCGCGAGCTCCATCTTGAGCACGTCGCGCGCCTGGTAGCAGCGCTTCACGCACTGTCCTTGCAGGTCGTTCATCGCCTGCCGGTGCTTCATCGTGGCCTTGAGCTCGTCCACGTAGGTGCCCGCGAGGATGCCGTCGCACACCTGGTCGAACGAATCCGCCGCGTCGTGCACGAGCGTGTTCACCGCGATCGCGCGCAGCTGGTCGGCGCGGTCCATGCGCGAGGTGTAATCGCCCGCCTCGGGCGCGAGGTCGGGGCAGCGCGGACTGTCCTTGCAGAACGGCGCGAGCATCTCGAGGAACACCGGCTCGGGCACCTGCTTGAGGCGCCGTCCGTCCTCCCAGTCGAGCAGCAGGTAGGCGATGTCGTCCGCGGCTTCGGTGAGGTAGGCGAGGGGATGACGCTGCCACTGGTCGTCGTTGGCGCGCGGCAGGCCGAGCGCGTTCGCGACCGCGGCCCACGTCGGGATCTCGGAGTCGAACAGCCCCGGCTTCTTCGCGCCCTTCTCCGGCGCTTTCTTGTGCGCGACCAGCGACGTGCACGGGTACTTCACCAGCGCGCCGAGCGTCGCGTTCGTGAGTTGCAGGCCGCCGCCGACCGAGGGCCGCTCGAGGCGCGTCACGATGCGCAACGTCTGGGCATTGCCCTCGAACTGCAGCAGGTCCGCCTGCTGGCGCGGTGTGAGCCGGTCGAAGAGCGGGCGGTGGACCTCGAAGAACTCCTTGATGGCGTCCTCGCCGACGTGACCGAACGGCGGATTGCCGAGGTCGTGCGCGAGGCAGGCCGCGGCGACGCAGTCGCCGAAGTCGCGCGCGTCGAGACGGCCGGCGAGCTTCGGTTCGCGGGCGAGCACGCGGCCGCCCACGAGCGTGCCGAGCGAGCGCCCGATCGAGGCCACCTCGAGGCTGTGCGTGAGCCGCGAATGGACGTGGTCGTCGTAGGGGAGCGGGAACACCTGCGTCTTGTCGGCGAGACGGCGGAAAGCACCACTGAACAGCACGCGGTCGTAGTCGCGCTGGAAAGGCGAGCGCGCGGGCGCCTGCTCCTCGGGTGCCCCGTGGCGTTCGGGGGACAGCAGCTGCAGCCAGTCGGCGGACATGCGGGGACCGCTCCGGGGTGGTCGAGAGTGCTTCGCGGGCGGCGCAGTATGGACCAGCGGACAGCGCCGCGAAAAGCGGGCCTGACGACTCCTGATCCCGCGTCCGGGGCTTGTCACGATTGGGGGGCGGCGCGGAACCGGGGCTTGCACGCGTGGCGAGGCCCTCGGGCGAGGGTATAGACTGCCGCCGTCCGAGTACCGGCCCCCACGCGGCCGCCCGGTGCGATCTTCACTGAAACAAGAGTTCCAGCGACACCGACCTCTCCAGAACGAAAGGCGGTTCTTGTCATGAATAAGCAGCTCGAGACCTGGGTGAAGGAAGTCGCGGCGATGACCCAGCCCGACGCCGTCGTGTGGTGCGACGGCTCGCCGGCCGAGTACGACCGCATGCTCCACCTCATGGAGCAGTCCGGCACCGCGATCCGCCTGAACGAGGCGAAGCGCCCGCACAGCATCTACGTGCGCTCCGATCCGGCCGACGTCGCGCGCGTCGAGGAGTTCACCTTCATCTGCTCGAAGTCGAAGGACGACGCCGGCCCGACGAACAACTGGAAGGCCCCCGAGGAGACGAAGGCGCTGCTGACGCCGCTCTTCACCGGCTCGATGAAGGGGCGCACGATGTACGTGATCCCCTACAGCATGGGCCCGATCGGCTCGCCCATCGCCAAGATCGGCGTCGAGCTGACGGACTCGCCGTACGTCGTCGCGAGCATGCACGTCATGGCGCGCGTCGGCACGAAGGTGCTCGAGGCGCTGGGCGACGGCGAGTTCGTGCGCGGGCTGCACTCGGTCGGCGCGCCGCTCGAGAGCCCGACGCAGCAGGATTCGCCGTGGCCGTGCAACGCGAAGACGAAGTACATCTGCCACTTCCCCGAGACGCGCGAGATCTGGTCGTACGGTTCCGGCTACGGCGGCAACGCGCTGCTGGGCAAGAAGTGCCATGCGCTCCGTATCGCTTCGGTGCAGGCGCGCGACGAGGGCTGGCTCGCCGAGCACATGCTCATCCTCGGCATCACGAACCCGAAGGGCGAGAAGATCTACGTCGCCGCGGCGTTCCCGTCGGCCTGTGGCAAGACCAACCTCGCGATGCTGCAGCCCACGATTCCGGGCTGGAAGGTCGAGACGGTCGGTGACGACATCGCCTGGATGAAGTTCGGTCCGGACGGCCGGCTCTACGCGATCAACCCGGAGGCCGGCTTCTTCGGCGTCGCTCCGGGCACGAGCGAGAAGAGCAACTACAACGCGATGAAGTCGATCGAGAAGAACGCGATCTTCACGAACTGCGGCCTCACGCCCGAGAAGGACATCTGGTGGGAAGAGATGTCCGACACGCCGCCGGCCGAGCTGACCGACTGGCTCCGCCGTCCGTGGACGCCCACCAGCGGCCGCAAGGCGTCGCACCCGAACGCGCGCTTCTGCGTTCCCGCGAGCCAGTGCCCCGTGATCTCGTCCGAGTGGCAGAACCCGGCCGGCGTGCCGATCTCGGCGATCCTGTTCGGTGGCCGCCGCGCGACGGTGATGCCGCTCGTCAACGAAGCGCTCTCGTGGCAGCACGGCACGTTCCTCGGCTCGATCATGAGCTCCGAGACGACGGCCGCCGCCGCGGGCGCCGTGGGCGCGCTGCGCTTCGACCCGTTCGCGATGCTGCCGTTCTGCGGCTACCACATGGGTGACTACTTCGGTCACTGGCTGAAGGTGGGCGCGAAGGCCGACGGCGCCAAGCTGCCGCGCATCTTCTACGTGAACTGGTTCCGCAAGAGCGCCGAGGGCAAGTTCCTGTGGCCGGGCTACGGCGAGAACAGCCGCGTGCTGAAGTGGGTGTTCGAGCGCGTGACGGGCACGGCGACGGCGGTGGACACGCCGATCGGCCGCCTGCCGGCGCCGGGCGCTCTCGACACGAACGGCCTCAAGGTGGACGCGGCCGCGATGGACGAACTCACGAAGGTGGACGTGGACGGCTGGACGGCCCAGCTCGCCGAGTTCAAGAAGCACTACGAGAAGTTCGGCGACAAGCTCCCGCAGGGCCTCAAGGACGAGCTCGCCTCGCTCGAGAAGCGCCTGCAGGGCGCCGGCGCGAAGGTCTGACGCCCGTTCGATCGCAAGCACGCACGGCCCCGGACACCGCGAGGTGACCGGGGCCGTCGCCGTTTCGCGCGCACGCGCCGTGCGGTGGTAGCCTCGTGGCACGCCGCGCGTCCCGCGCGGAGCCGCCGTTTCCCCTCGGAGAGTGCCCGGTGTCCGACGCTTCACGGAAGGTGCATCGCCCGCAGACCGTGGGCGAGGAGATCGCGAACAGCGTCAGCCACGGTGTGGGCTTCGTGCTCGCGATCGCGGCGCTGCCCGTGCTCGTCGTGAACGCGATGCCGCGCGGTGCCGCGGCGGTGACCGGCGCGGCCGTGTTCGCGGCGACCCTCGCGCTGCTCTACCTGGCGTCCACGCTCTATCACGCGATCACGCACGAGCGCGCGAAGCGCGTGCTGCGCGTGCTCGATCACTCGGCGATCTACCTGCTCATCGCGGGCACGTACACGCCCTTCACGCTCGGCGTGCTGCGCGGACCGTGGGGCTGGTCGCTGCTCGCGGTCATCTGGATGCTCGCGATCGCCGGGATCGCGCTCAAGTCCACGCTCGGCATGCGCTGGCCGAAGCTGTCCACCGCGATCTACCTGCTCATGGGCTGGCTCGTCGTGATCGCCGCGAAGCCGCTCGCCACGCACATGCCGCCGGCGGGCATCGCCTGGCTGCTCGCGGGCGGGCTCGCGTACACGGCGGGCGTCGCTTTCTACGCGGCGCCGCGCCTTCGTTACGCGCACTTCGCGTGGCACCTCGCGGTCATGGCCGGTACGGCATGCCACTTCGTGGCCGTGCTGCGGTACGCCGCGTGAGCGATCCGCGCGGCGCGGACCGCAAGGCCCTCAAGCGCACCTACGTCGAGAGCGAGCGCCCGATGGGCGTGTTCCGCATTTCGCACAAGGACACCGGCCGCTGGTTCCTCGGGGTCGCGCTCGACGTGCCGGCGATGCTCAACCGGCAGCGGTTCCAGCTCGACATGGGCTCGCACCCGAACGCCTCCTTGCAGCGCGACTGGCGGCAGTTCGGCGCGGAGGCGTTCGCCTTCGAATCGCTCGACCAGCTGGCCCCCGCGAAGCCTCCCGTGCGCGACCCGCTCGCCGAACTGCGCACC
>JBGANH010000051.1:0-18458 GCA_044222365.1 Candidatus Eiseniibacteriota bacterium | reverse complement strand
GGTAGCCCGGGTCGGTCGTGTTCTCGGTCGAGAACCAGCCCTGTGGCCGAACGCGCAGCCGGGCGCGCATCGACGTGCCGCTCGGCTCGACCGCGTCGATCGACACGCCGGCCCCGGTGCCGCTGAAGCGCCGCAGCGGCGGCAGCGTGCTCTCGTTCAGGAACGTGACGTTGAGCGCTCCCGGCAGCACGTCGTTCGCGTCGCCGTGGTTGGCGCCGCGCGTCATGTCGAAATCGCCGTCGCACTCGAGCACGCGCAGGCCGGGCGTCAGCCCCGCGTTCACGCGGTTGTAGGCGAGGCCGAGGCTGATCGTGATGTCGTCCACCTGAGTGACGAGCAGTCCGTTCGACGGCAGGTTGCGGTCGAAGCCCTCGCGGGCGCGGTCTTCGATGAGAAAGTGCTCGGGGTTGTACTGACCCTGGAAGCTCAGCGACATGATCGTGCCGCCGCCGCTCAGCGGGGCGAGCGTGACGACGGTGTCGCGCGTCGGAGCGACGGCGCTCGCGAAACCGAGATAGAGCGAGCACCAGCCGCCGATGTGCGTGGGGGTCTGCGGCGAACCGCCGTCGCCGCCGTAGGCGCCCGTGCTCATGAGCGACCAGTTGCCCGGTCCGACGTTGGCGGCGCCACCGAGCGAGGAGGTGTCGTAGAGGTCGGGCAGGCCGAGCGCGTGGCCGAACTCGTGGCAGTAGACGCCGATGTCGGAGAGCGCACCCGGGTGCGCGATCGAGAGCTCGGGGAGCATCGTGAAGCGATCGATGCGCACCTTGCGGCCGTTGACGCCGGGTACCGGGTCGGCGGTCTCGTAGGCGCCGCCGTTGCTCCACGTGCCGCTCATGCTCGAGGTGACCGACCACAGGCTCGTGCGGCTGGTCGTCCCTTCCGCGGGCAGGCCCGCGTGCACGATCCAGAGCATGTCGACGAAGCCGTCGCCGTCGCGATCGAAACGATTCCAGTTCACGCTCGCATCGGCGGCCGCCACCGCGTCGTGGACGAGGCCCCAGTCGTTGCGCGGGGTCGCGATGGCGTTCAGTCCGTACGCCGAGTTCGCGTAGTAGTCCTCGGGATGGGGCAGCGTCACGCGGGCCACCACTTCGCCGCGAACCCGGATCCGGTTCCCCGACGTCCAGGCCCAGTAGTCGACGACCGAGCCGGTCGCGGTGGAGCCCGTCGTGTCGAACATGGCCGTCTGCAGTTCGCTCCCCGAATGCACCAGCGTGCTGTCGGTGAACTCGACCATGATCACGGGGAGCAACCACCCGGTCATCGAACTGGCGGAGGACGTCGTCAGCGCGTTGCGATCCGGCACGACGAAGTCCCCACGTTCGAAGGCCGCGGTGACCTCGGGAGCGATGGTTCCGTCGAGTCGCGGCATCGTGGCCCGCGCCGGCGCCACGAGAGTGGCGGCGAGCGTCAGGGCGAGCAGGCTTCGGGCGATCAGGGTTCGAGGCACGTGCTGAAGGGTCTCTTCCCGGTGAAGTGGATGCCCGGCCGGGACGTCATTTGGCTCGATCGGGGCGACCGTCGTCAAGAACCATTTTGCGGATGCGACCTCGGTCACGCCGTGTGATAGCGTGCCGACGGTGCTGCCCGAATCCCTGCACAAGCTCGTTTCCGCACTCGCCGGCCTGTTCCTGCTCGCGGGCGTGAGCGCCTCGCTGGCGTCCGACCTCGAGCCCCTGCGATCGCTCGGATCGCCGTCGTTCGCCGCCGACGCGGCCGTGTCGGTCGATTCGCTGATGCACTCGTCCGTCTCGATCACGATCACGGTTCCTTACGCGGAGATGAGCTGGAGCCGGACCCGTGACGGGTACGCGTCCGGGCTGGGATTCTCGGTCGAGTTCGAGCCGGGGCGCTCGGACCGCCTTTACGGCGACGCATGGGAGCGGCGGCTCCTGGTGCCCGGCTACGGGGGCACGCGCGACGGCCGCCTGAGCCTCGTCGAGACGCGCACGTTCGACGTGCCGCCGGGGCGCTACCGGCTGCGGATCCACGTTCGCGACCTGTCGACGGAGCGCGAGTCCCAGGCGGTCGAGGACTTCGAGCTCGAGAACCTCGCAAAGCTGCCCGTCGGGTTCGCGGACCTGCAGCTCGGTATCTTCGACTCGCTGGGTACCTTCCTGCCGGTGCCCGACCGCTCGTTCGGGTACGACACGGACCGGCTGGGACTGCGCGTCGTGAGCTTCGACCGTCGCGAAGGCACGTGGCCGCGTGCGTCGACGCTGCACTGGCGGGTGCTCGACGCCGAGTCGAACCTGCAGGCTCAGGGGGACACGGTCGTGAGCTTCGATCGTGCGACGCAGCCAGTGGTGATGCGGCCGGCCGTCGGAGAGCTGTTCATCGGCGACTACACGCTCGAGCTGGAGCGGATCGAGGGCAAGAGCCGGTGGCGCACCTCGCGCCGCTTCCAGGTCGAGGAGAGCGGGCCGCCGCACGGGCGCGCGTTCGACACGATGCTCGAAGCACTCGCCTACATTGCGCCGCAGGAGGAAGTCGACGGCATGCGCAAGCTCACGCCCGAGCAGCAGGCGGAGGCGTGGGAGCGGTTCTGGCGTCGTCGCGACCCGACTCCCGAAACGCCCCGGAACGAGTTCGAGCTCGAGTTCTTCCGCCGGCTGCACTACGCCGACCAGCACTTCCAGGGCTTCGGCAACGGCTGGCGCAGCGACATGGGGCGCATCTACGTCAAGTTCGGTCCCCCGGACCAGACGGAGTCGCGCCCGGCGACGTCGTCCACGCCGCCGATGGAGGTCTGGTACTACAACTCTCCGAGCCGGCGCTTCGTGTTCGCCGATCGCGACGGTTTCGGCCGCTGGATCCTCGTCACGCCCTCGGTCGAATGAGCCCGGCCCGCCCCACGCACGGCGTCGTGACGCTGCCGGCGCTCGACCTGCGTCCGGCGCCGGACCACCGTGCCGAACTGGCGTCGCAGCTGCTGATGGGCGAGACGGTGCGACTGCTCCCGAACGCGCCGCGGGGCGGCTGGCGTCGGGTGCGCAATGATGCGGACGGCTACGAGGGCTGGGTGCGTGATTGGGGGCTCGTGCTCGCGAGCGCCGAGCGCGCTCGGCGGGGGCGTAAGCGCGCGACGGCGACGGTCTCGGAGCCGATGCTCGTGGCGAGCGCGAGGCCACGAGGCGGCGTCGCGGTGAGCCCGCTGTTTCTCGGCGCGCGGGCGATCCCCGGTGCGGTGAGGTCGGGGCGAGTCGAACTGGAGCTACCCGACGGCCGCCGCGGCTGGGTGGGTGAGGCGGCGCTGCGGCGGACGGGAGAGACTCCGCCCTCGATCGAGCATCGAGTGACATCGCTGCTCGGCGCGCCCTACCTCTGGGGCGGCCGGACGGCGGCGGGGGTGGACTGCTCGGCGCTGGTGCAGGCGATCCTCGGCGAGCAGGGCATTGCGTTGCCGCGCGACGCCCGCGACCAGCACGGGGCTTGCCGGCCCCTGCGCGCCAGTGAAGCGCCGCGCGAGGGCGACCTCGCGTTCTTTGCCGCCCCGGGCAAATCCATCGGGCATGTGGGATTGGGACTCGGCGGAAGCTGGTTCGTCCACAGTCGCGGGCGGGTGCGCCTGGCGACGCTCGAGCCCGGCAGCGAGCTGTTCGAAGCCGACCTCGCACCGCAGTTCGTCGGCTGGGGGCGCCCCCGGTCTCGCCCCCGGAGCCGGGGCAACGAGGTCTCCTGGCCCGCGTTCGGGCCTTGACAGGGGTGGGCCGACCTACCTACGGTTCGTCCACGGGCGAGTGCCAGGGTCCGGCGTTTGTGTGTGCCTGGCCTTTTTCTTCGAGCTCCATCACTGGGATGCGATGGGGCTTTTGGTGTGTCCCCCGTCCGGATTTGTCGCAGCGCATCCGCGCGGCGAAAGGAGGTGGAGCTCGGAACCAATACCGGGTGAAGGCCGCATTGGCCGGACCACCCACCTCGTTTCGCAGCTCTGACCGCTCACCTGCAAGGAGGCAAGAACACGATGTTCAATCGCAAGCTCAGCATTCTCTTCGCCGTCGCTTCCCTCGCCGTGCTTCCGGTCGTCGCGTCCGCTTCGACCAGCCGTCTCGAGGGCATGACCCTGCCGGGCGACTACACGTCGGACTACACGAACATCTACAGCTGGCCGTCGAGCATTACCGGCGTCAGCAACCTCGTGTACGGCGAGCTCGGCAACACGCTCGGACCGAATGGCTCGACCCTCAAGTCCGCTCAGAACGACCTCGGCATGGGCGCGGTGCTCCCGAACCTGTGCGCGGGCAAGTACGGCGTGTGGGCGATCCACCTTCGCTCCTGGACGCCGGCGTGGGGGCAGGGTGACAACCAGACGGGTGCCAACCCCGGCTGGTTCGGTGCCGACCCGAACAGCAACACCAACCAGTCGTTCGATCTCGGCTGGGGCGTCAAGAAGGGCACGACGTCGCTCGGCATCACGCTGACCCGGTCGTTCAACTCGCTGGTCGAGGAAATCCCGGGCACGACGTGGACGTTCGAGCAGGACAGCGCCATCGCCTACGGCTTCAACGAAGAGCACCTCCGCCGGAACCTGTTCGGCGTCGGTGTCGGCGTCGGCATGGAGCACAGCCAGAACCTGTCGAGTGAGTTCGCGTTCCAGTTCCAGAGCCGCACGTTCGAAGACAGCCGTACGGGCACGGGTTTCTCGCCGTACAACTACTCGGATGACGGCGGCATGAACCTGCTGGTCGGCGGCCGTGCGATGTGGAAGGCGCAGCCGAACCTGACGATCATTCCGGTGGCGAAGTTCTACAAGTACGACCTGTCGGACAAGTACACGTACCGCGTCACGGCGACGCACGATTCGACGGAGAAGACCGAGAACACGCTGAGCGGCTTCCAGCTCGGCATTGCCGGCAACTGGACGCTCGGCACGAACGACCTGTTCGTCCTCGGCGCCACGCTCGGGTCGAACAAGGTCGACCAGCAGTGGGACCTTTTCGGTCTCGCCGACTTCAACGGCGTCAACGACACGCTGACCGTGACCGAGACGATCATGCCGCAGGTGTTCATGGCGCTGGAGACGCAGGTCAACAGCTGGCTCTCGCTCCGCATGGGCGCGACCAAGGCCGTGTTCCACACGACCAAGCTCGAGGCCTACAACGGCGTCGGCCTGAACCGCACCAAGGACACGATCACGCTGAAGGACTCGCCGTTCGAGATGAACGCCGGCGCGACCGTCAAGCTCGGCAGCCTGAAGTTCGACTCGGTGCTCGCCTCGGGCTTCTTCAACAACCCGTTCGGCGACCTGATGGGTGGCTACCGCGGCAACAACAGCAACCCGTTCGCCAAGGTGTCCGCGACCTACACCTGGTAAGTCGGGCCGTTCGCAGCATCGGGGCCGGGAGCACCGCACCGCGAGGTGCTCCCGGCCTTCGCGTTGGGGGGGGGGGGGGACCCCGGGGCTTGTCGCCGGCGAAACGTGGCGCGGTGTGGTTCTCGAGTTTAAAAGTGGCAACACGGAGTTAAATTTTATCGCACGGGTCCACCGCAGTCGAAGTGCTCGTACGCCATGGGAAGGCAGCCCCCACGTCTCATCGGTGGAGCGGGAGGTTTCATGGAGCGCGCAATCCGTTCGGGTTCGTCCTGCCCTGGCCGTCAACGCCTCATGCCCAGTCGCGCGGTTCGCGTGGCTGGGCTTCGTCGTTTCGGGTCCGCGAAAGGAGATGTGCCCATGTCCAGGCGTTTGTTCGGGGCCATCGGGTCGTGGCTTGCGATCCTGATGGTGGTCCTGGCCCCGGTCGCGCTCGCAGGTACCACCGGCAAGCTCTCGGGGCGAATCGTGGGCGATAAAAAGGAGCCGCTCGCGGGCGTGAACGTCCGCATCGAGGGTCAGCGTCTCGGCGCGATCACCGACGACCAGGGCGAGTACTTCATCATCGGTGTTCCCGCCGGCACGTACACGGTGCGGATGAACCTCGTCGGCTTCCGGGCGTTCGTCGCGTACAACGTGATGCTCTCGCCGGACTTCACCACCGAGCTGAACGCGACCCTGGGCACCGAGGCCGTGCAACTGGGCGAGGTGCGCGTCGACGCGACGCGGCCACTGCTCCAGAAGGATGCGACGGGCACGACGCGCTTCCTCGCGGCGAGCGACATCCAGAAGCTGCCGACCCGCGGCTATCGTGACGCCGCGGCGCAGCAGACGGGCGTCGTGAACTTCGCCCGGAACATCGACAACGAAACCCAGAACAGCAACACGCTCATCATCCGCGGCGGCCGCCCCAACGAGACGGCGTACTACGTCGACGGCTTCTCGCAGCAGGACCCTCTGACGGGTACCTCGAGCACGGCGATCAGCAACAACGCGATCGACGAGGTCGTCGTCATGACCGGCGGATTCAATCCCGAATACGGCCGCATCATGTCGGGCGCGGTCAACGTCGTGACCCGTGAGGGCGGCTCGAAGTACTCCGGCGCGCTCGAGGCGCTGACCGACAACGGCGCCGGCGACTGGATCAAGACGGCGCGCACCGACTACAACGTCTACGACGGCTCGTTCGGCGGGCCGCTCGTTCCCGGCCACGACCGCACGACGTTCTACGTGTCGGGTGAACGCCGCTGGCAGCGGGACCGCTCGCCGTCGTTCATGTCCGACGCGCTGCGCAGCGAGTACCGCGATCTCGGGCTGAACTCCGACTACAAGCCGATGAACAGCTCGGGTGGATACACCTACCAGGCCAAGCTCGCGTGGGCCCCGACGGACAAGATGAACGTCAAGCTCGGCAGCATCCGTTCCGCGGACGACTGGCAGGAGTACACGCACGCCTACCTGTTCAACCTGCCGCACACGCCCAAGTACACGGATCGCAACCTGTCGTACACCGGCGTCTTCAACCACGTGCTCAGCGCGAAGACGTTCTACAACTTCGGCGTGAGCTTCTTCCAGACCGAACGCAAGCGGGGCGACGGGGTCTTCTTCGATGATTTCTACGGCGAGTATCTCGCGACCGGAGGCACCGACTCGTCGGCCGCGAGCAACCCGCGGTTCGACCAGGACGTCCCCCTGTTCTTCAATTCCGGACGCGTCGTCCCGGGCTTCATCCAGCGCAAGTCGAGCTACTGGGGCGCCCAGACCTCGATGACCTCGCAGGTCGATCCGCACAACCAGCTCAAGTTCGGTGGCGACTTCCAGCGCCACACGCTGCGCTTCTTCCAGCACTATGCCGTGAACGAGATCGGCGGTCAGGATCCGAACACGAAGGACTGGAACGGCTACGGCTACGACCTCAACTTCGACTGGGGCACGTACACGTACTACGACCAGTCGGGTGACTCGTTCGTCACGGTGCCCGTCGTCCGCGGCGCGCACATCGACGAGCAGTCGGGCGGCCGGGACGGCGCGAAGCATCCGATCGACTTTTCGCTGTTCTTCCAGGACAAGTACGAGCGCGAGGGCGTCATCGTGAACGCCGGCCTGCGCTACGACTTCCTGAACACCGACACGTACGCCCTGCGGAACGACCTGTACCCCCTGGGCCCGCGCGGCGACTCGACGAACAGCTCGCTCGATTCTCAGGACCTGACGAAGAACCGCATCTACCAGCGCGTCTCGCCGCGGCTCGGCATCGCCTTCCCGGTCGACGACCGCACGATCCTGCGCTTCAACTACGGCCAGTTCTTCCAGCAGCCGAACCTGCAGGACCTCTACACCTCGTACCGTTTCCTCGAATACAAGGTGAAGAGCGGCGGCTACTTCGTGGGCTTCGGCAACCCGAACCTGCGCCCCGAGCGCACGACGGCGTACGAGGTCGGCCTGCAGCGCCAGATCGCCGACGGCGTGAGGCTCGACGTCACGGCCTACTACAAGGACGTGAAGGACCTCGTCGAGATCACCAACATCCCGTCGAGCCCGAAGAGCTTCAACACGTACCGCAACCGCGATTTCGCGACGATCAAGGGCGTCGACCTCGGCTTCGCGCTGCGGCCCGTGAACCACTTCTCGGGCAGCCTGTCCTACAGCCTCGCGTTCGCGCAGGGCACGGGCTCGGTTTCCAACACGCAGCGCAACATGGCGTGGAACGCGGCCCGCACACCGAAGCTCACCTCGCCGCTCGATTTCGACCAGCGGCACAAGCTGGCGCTGAACATCGACTGGCGCCTCGGCAAGGGACAGGGCATCGAGGTCCGCGGACACCATCCGCTCGAGCACTTCGGCATCAACGCCCTGTTCAACGTCGCGAGCGGCACGCCGTACACGCCGACGTTCGTCTACAACGAGGTCACGCTCGCGAACGTCAGCTCGCAGCCCTCGGGCGCGATCAACTCCGAGTACGGCCCGTGGACGTCCAGCCTGGACCTGAAGGCCGAGCGCGGGTTCAAGCTCGGATCGCTCGACCTGTCGGCGTACGTGCTCGTGCTGAACGCGTTCGACAACCACAACGCGATCCAGGTGTTCACGTCGACGGGCTCGGCCTCCACGACGGGCTTCCTCGACACCCAGGAGGGCGCCGGGTCCGTCGCCAGCGCGCACGACAAGGGCAAGGATTACGCGTCGCTCTACAAGCTCGCGCAGAACGACCCCAGCAACTTCTCCAACCCGCGCCTGGTTCGCTTCGGCGTGCGGACGAGCTTCTAGTCATGTCACCGGCGAACGACAGGAGGTTCAGCATGCGACTCCGCCCGATGGGACTCGCGCTCGCGCTGCTCTGCGCGATCGCGGCGACCGCGGCCGAGCCGGCATCCTCGGCGCTGCGGCGCGCCGCCCCGGCGCGCATCCAGCCCCCCGCACAGATCAACACCGTCGACGTCGACCGCCGTGCCGACGTCAACGCCATGAATCTCTGGGTCTGGAACATCGGCTCGATCGGTTTCGCGGATCCGAATCCCGGACTGATCTGGCCCAAGGGCACGACGAACACGGCCATCTTCGCCTCCGGTCTCTGGCTCGCGGGGCAGGTGGGCGGCCAGACCCGCATCGCGGTGGCGGAGTACACGCAGGACTTCGTGCCGGGCCCGATGTCGGGAGGGACCTTCACGCCCGACCTCGGCCGCTACGTCGTGTACAAGGTCGCCCGCTGGACGGGCGATCCCAGTGACACGGCGCACGTGGAGCGCACGTCGGACGAACTGGGGCTCGATCCGAACCTCGATCCGCTCGTGCATCACTCGTGGCGGGAGTACATGAACGGGGCCGTGCCCGACGGTGCGCCGTGGCGCTGGTACGCGTTCCAGACGGCGCGCGGCACGGACACGCTGATCGCGGGTCCGGACATGCTCGGCGACCAGTTCATGTGGACGGTCTTCAACGACGCCGATCCGGACAACCACGGCGGGGACTTCACGCCCGCGACCGATCCGCTCGGCGTCGAGGTTCAGCAGAGCGTGTTCGGCTTCAACCGTTCGGGTTCCCTCGCAAACACGGCGTTCATTCGCTACAAGCTCATCAACAAAGGCGGGAACCAGATCGACAGCATGTTCGTGGCGCTCTGGTGCGATCCCGACCTCGGTGGTTTCACGGACGACCTCGTCGGCTGCGACACGACGCTTTCGCTCGGCTACGTGTACAACGCCACCAACCAGGACCAGCTCTACGGCACGAAGCCGCCGGCCCTGGGCTACGATTTCCTCAAGGGGCCGGTGGCGAGCGGTGACACGCTCGGCATGACGTCGTTCAACAAGTACATCAACGGTACGGACCCGGCGAGCCCCGACGAGGTGTACGACTACATGAACGGCCTCACCGGCACCGGTGACGTCGTCACCGATCCGCACGGCGTCGAGACGAAGTTCCTCAACGCCGGCGACCCGGTGACCAACAGTGGCTGGCTCGACACCAACCCGGCCGACCGCCGCTTCATGATGTCCGCCGGCCCGTTCCGCATGGCGCCCGGCGACACGCAGATCGTCATCGCCGCGCTCATGATCGCGCAGGGACGCGACCGGCTCTCGTCGGTGTCGGGACTGCGCTTCGCCGACATCTTCGCGCAGGACGCGTTCTACAAGGACTTCCAGCTGCCCAGCCCGCCGCCGCAGCCCAAGGTCGCGGTTTCGACCGGCGACGGCCAGGTGAAGCTGAGCTGGGACTCGGAGTCGCGCTTCAACTATCCGCGTACCGAGGACAACGCCGCCGGCTACGCGTTCGAGGGCTACAACGTGTACCAGGGCGAGAGCCGCTCGGGTCCGTGGCGCCTGATCGCGACGTACGACGTCGTGAACTCGATCACCGTGATCTTCGACAAGGTGTTCGACTCCTCCACGGGCCAGCAGCTGCCGTCGTATCCGGTGGCGTACGGCTCCGACGCCGGCGTGCAGTACTCGCACACGATCACGCAGGACGCGGTGAAGGGTGGCGCGCTGCACAACGGCTCGCCGTACTACTTCGCCGTGACCGCGTACTCGTACCGGCCCGACGGACTGCCCAAGGTGCTGGAGAACGCGCAGTCGGTGATCCAGGTGATCCCGCAGCGTCCGGCGTCCGGCACCGATCCGGCCACGGCACGGACGATCTGCGCGTCCTACCGGCAGAAGGACACGAGCCAGCCGAAGGCGACGCCGCGGGTCACGCTCGAGGTCGTCAATCCCGACTCGACGCTCGACCGCACGTACAAGATCACGTTCGGCCCGCTGCCCTCGCCGGTCATCCTGCCGACGACGGGAGACACGGTGCTCGTCGGCTGGAACCTGATCGACAGCACGACGACCGACACGCTGCTCAAGAACCAGTACAACTTGAGCGAGGACGAAGACTATCGCGTCGTGCGCGGCATGCGCGTCCGCGTCCTGGGCACGTACAAGCCGAAGCCCGAGCTGGCCGAGGCGGGGTGGCTGTGCCGTCCCGATTCGCCGATCGAGGGCTACTCCGGCTGGGGCGGCCCCGTGTTCACGGGTGGCGTCGACTACGCGTGGAACCTCTACAGCCCGCTCGATCCGGCTGCGGATCCCGATTCATTCTGCACGGTCGAGGTGCGCTTCACGGCCGGGCCCTCGGGCAAGGCGTATCGCTTCCTGCGGCGCCAGCTCTCGGACGGCAGCGCGCCCGCGAACGTCGGGCGCGGCCCGGCGTTCGGCGGCTTCGTCGACGTGCCGTTCACGGCGTGGGACACGGACCACAACCGGCAGATGGAGGTCGCGTTCCTCGAGAAGGTCGTCACCGACGACGACGGCAACATCGCGCCGGCGGGGGACCAGGTCCCGACGTACGACGGTCAGTGGCTGCCCAGCACGAGTTACGACGGCGACCGCGAGATGATCTTCCCGGTTCGCACGCCATACTCGACGACGGCCGATCCCCTCTTCGCGGTGGACGAGGGCATCTACGAGATGCCGGCGCTGTACATGCTGTACGCGCGCCGGTTGACGGTGGACTCGCGCGTCAATCCCGGCGACGTGTTCCGCTTCGTCTGGAACGCGGTGCCGCCGGGCCCGAACGACGAGTTCGTGTTCGGCACGACGGCGATCCAGCGCGGCAACACGGCGCTCGCCAAGTCGAAGCTGAACATGGTTCGCGCGGTGCCCAACCCGTACTACGCGCACTCGCGATACGAGCTGAATCAGTTCAATCGCGTGGTGCGGTTCACGAACCTGCCCGAGCGCTGCACGATCCGCCTCTTCAACCTCTCGGGCGAGCTGGTGCGCACGCTGGAGAAGACCGACGGCAACACGTCGATCCTCGACTGGGACCTGCTGACCGAGAACCGGCTGCCGGTCGCCAGCGGCGTGTACATCTACCACGTGGATTCGCCGGGCGTCGGTTCGACCTACGGCCGGCTCGTCGTGCTCATGGAAAAGGAACGGCTCAACAGCCTGTAGGAGGAAGTGACCATGCATCGACTTCAAGCGCACATGAGGGCCGTTCCCGCGTGGACGCTCGCGCTGCGCGCGATCGCCGCGATGGCCCTCCTCTCGGGACTGGTGGCGGTCGCGCACGCGGGTTCCGACCTGCGTCGCGGCACGGACGGAGCGCTCGAACTGCAGATTCCCGTCGGGGCCCGTGGTTCGGCGCTCGGCGGTGCCGTCGTGGGTGACGTCACCGGCGCCGAAGCCATCTACTGGAACCCGGCTGGCATCGCGGGCACCGAGCACAACGAGGTGCTCCTGACGCACACGAACTACTTCGCCGACATGAACCTGAACTACGTCGCGGTCGTCACGAAGCTCGGTGGCGGTTTCGGCGCGCTCGGGATCAACGCCAAGGTGCTCTCCGTGGGGGACGTCATCGTCACCACCGAGGACGCGCCCGACGGCACCGGCGAGATCATCACGCCCACGTTCGCCGTGCTCGGAGCGACGTGGTCCAAGCAGTTCACGGACCGCGTGCTGTTCGGCGGCACGATGAACTTCGTCAACGAGCACGTGGCCAACGTCGGCGCCGGCGGCGTGGCGTTCGACTTCGGCGTGCAGTACCTCACGGACTGGCGCGGGCTGCGGTTCGGCATGGTGATGAAGAATATCGGCCCGAGCATGCAGTACTCGGGCGAGGGCCTCGAGACCGTGATGCAGCCCAGTGGCGGTGACCCGACGGCGGCGAACCGCAACTTCCGCTGGACCACGGCGCCGTTCGAGATGCCGTCGTTCTTCACGCTGTCCGGCAGCATGACCGCGATGCGCCGGCCGCAGCACACGGTGACCGTGCTCGGCGCGTTCCAGAACAACAACTTCACCGGCGATGTGATCCGGGCCGGTGCCGAGTGGAACTACCGCGAGGCGTTCCAGCTCCGCGGCGCCTGGTTCGGCTCGTTCCACAGCACCGTCGATGCGTTCACGGGCGAGGAGGTCTCTCGATTGCAGATCGGCGAGCAGATCTACAGTGGCTACTCGCTCGGCGCGGGTGCGGTGATGCGGATGGGGGACACGGGGCACATCGGCGTCGACCTCGCGTGGCGCCCGGTGCGCAACTGGTTCGACGACACGGTGGAGATGAGCCTCAAGATGAGCTTCTGACCGGGCCCGTCGAGCAGGCGAACGAAAGCGGCCCGGGATCGCGAGCTCCCGGGCCGCTTCGTCGTGTGCCGTGGCTCAGGCGTACATGCCACGCAGCTGGTGCACGCGCAGCACGCGCTGGATCGCCACCATGTAGCCGGCGATGCGCAGCGAGCACTTCTCACGGACGGCCGTCGCGAGCACGTCGGCGAACGCGTGCTCCATCTTCTCGCGCAGCCGGCCGTTCACCTCGTCCTCCATCCAGTAGAAGCCGGTGCGGTTCTGCACCCACTCGAAGTAGCTCACGGTGACGCCGCCCGAGTTGCACAGGATGTCGGGGATCACCCACGCGCCGCGCGCGTCGAGCACCTTGTCGGCGTCCGGCGTCGTCGGGCCGTTCGCGCCCTCGGCGATGATCTTCGCCTTCACACGCGCCGCGTTCTCGCCCGTGATCTGGTTCTCGAGCGCCGCGGGCACGAGGATGTCGCAGTCGACCTCGAGGATCGACGTCGCGAGCGGCTGGCCGCCGGGGAAGCCCGCGATGCCCTTGTGCGCCGCCGCCCACTGCAGGAGCTCGGTGACGTCGAGGCCGTCGGGGTTCGCGAGCGCGCCGCTCACGTCGGAGGCGGCGACGATCTTCGCCCCGCACTCGCGCACGAGCAGGTCGGCCGCGACGCCGCCGACGTTTCCGAAGCCCTGCACGGCGACGCGCGCGCCCTTCAAGGGCATGCCCAGGTGCTTGCACATCTGCTCGATGCAGATCATCACGCCGCGGCCCGTCGCTTCGCGGCGGCCCGCCGAGCCACCGACCTCGAGCGGCTTGCCCGTGACGACCGCGAGCTCGGTCGAGCGGGAGTGCATCGAGAACGTGTCCATGAACCACGCCATCTCGCGCTCGCCGGTGTTCACGTCGGGCGCGGGCACGTCGCTGTCGGGGCCGAAGATGTCGGAGAGGTCCGCCGCGTAGCGCCGCGTCAGGCGCTCGAGCTCGCCCAGCGAGAGCTTGCGCGGATCGACGACGATGCCGCCCTTGCCGCCGCCGAACGGGATGTCGGCCACCGCGCACTTCCACGTCATCCACGACGCGAGCGCGGCGACCTCGTCGAGCGTGACGTCCTGGTGGAAGCGGATGCCGCCCTTGGCGGGGCCGCGCGCGATCGAGTGCTGTACGCGGTAGCCGGTGAACATCCGGATCGTGCCGTCGTCCATGACGACCGGCAGGTTCTGGATGGTCGCGCGGCGCGGCTTCTTGAGCATCTCCTTGGTGCCGGCGTCGAGCCCGAGCCGCGCGGCAGCTTCTTCGAACTGGCGTTCCGCGTTCTCGAGGGGATTGAGCTGGTTGTTGCCGGCAACGGCCGCCATGCAGTCCTCCGTACGCGGTTCGTCCGCGCGCCTTGTAAGAACGCTCCGTCACCGGGCGGCGGCGGAGCGAAGTGAACGGGTGCGTGTCGAAGCGGGCGGCAGTATAGCCAGCACTCTCGCGGGGAAACAACCGTGGCGAGCGGCGTGTGCGAGCGGCGGGCGATCGCGCGTTCGCGACCGTCACGGGCCGCGTCAGTCGGTGCCGGGAACCCAGCGCACCTTGAGCCGGCCGAACGTCACGGCGGGCTGCAGCACCGGCTGCGAAGCGTACGGACCGGCCACCGGGAAGGCCTTGTTCGGGCTGCCGGTGGCGATCGTCTCGTCCTCCCAGCGCTCGATCCACCAGCGCGTGCTGTCCGGTTTGAAGCGCGTGGACAGTTCGCTCGGGATCACCGCCGAGTCGCCGCGCACGAGGTAGAAGAGCGCGTTGCCGACGACGGGCGTCACCGAGGGCGTGCCGCTCGCGTCCGTGACGGTCACCTTGAGGTCGACGTGCGTGCGGATCGTGCGGTGCCACTTGTTCTGGTGCTCGGGCCGCGTGTCGTCGCGGGCGACGAGCGAGTTGTCGATCGTGATCGAGATGTCGCTCGCCGGCGGCTGGTCGCCGCCGCCCACGAACATGTGCCGCGCCATGTCCATCTCGGCCTCACGGATCCACGGCGCGTCGCGGAACGGGTTACCGGCCGAGTCGTTGGGAGCGAATATGAAGCGGTAGTCCTCGGTGAAGACCTCGGCGTAGCGGTTCGGGTCGCGGTTCTTCCAGCACCACACGAACAGGCGCACCGCATTCGCGGGCGAACTGGGCGAGGGCGGGGGCGAGGACGCGACGCGCTGCGTCGAGACGCGCGGCGAGAACGGGTTGAAGCAGCCCGCGAGCGTCGCGGCGAGCAATGCGAGCGGGAGGATCAGAGAAAGGCGTCGCATGGTGGGTTTCCGTGCCCTCAGTTGCCGACCGACTCGAGCCGCCGCACGGTCATGCTGACCTCGTCCGAGTTGGACGGACTGAGGCCGACGGTGAGGTCGTAGAAGTCGTCCCAGCGGTACAGCAGGTACTTCGTGCCGACCAGCTGGAACCAGAGGTCGGCGTTGCCGATCGCGGCGATCGTGACGACGTCGTCGTTGCCGTCGCGCACCTCGAGCTCGTAGTGGCGACGGATGTACTTCACGTTGGGCGGCAGGTTCGTGGTGTCCGGGTCCGAGCGCGAGTTGTCCGCGGTCCAGTTGAGGATGTACGTGTAGCCGGAGAACGAACTGGCCATGTAGTCGAAGCAGGTGCGCTCTTCCTTGCGCGTCCACGGATCGGTGGGTGAGACGCCCGGATGCTCGGCCAGCCACGCCGCCTGCGCCTCGAGCGACGGCTTCGCGTAGAAGGCCGAGTCGGCCGCGTTCGTGGCGTTGTCGCCGAGCGCGTTGTTGATCGCACGCTGGCCGGCGACGCCGCGCACGCGGAACGCTTCGGCGATCGTGTTGAGCGTCTCGTCGGGCGTCGAGTAGCGCTCGACGATGCCGCCGCTGATGGGCGGCTCGGGCCTCGCGGGCGTGAACGGGTTCGTGCACCCGCCGGCGAGGAGGGCGAGGGCGGCGAGAATCGCCGTGGCTTTGCGCGGGATTCGCATCACAGGGTCCACGTGAACTGGAGGCTGCCGTTCCAGTAGTCGTTCCGCACCGGGTCGGAGGGCGTGGGCAGATTGTTCTTGTAGCTGATCGTGCGCTGGTCGGACTGCGTGCGCCCCATGCGGCCCGTCAGCATGCCGCGCTGGCCGACGCGCCAGTTCAGATCCACGCCACCCGAGACGTCCAGCCGCCGGTCGCTCGTCTGCTTGCTCTCCACGCCGTTCGAGGTGCCGGAGCGATCGCTCGCCTGGTAGCGCGGCTCCACATGCATCGAGATGCCCGCGAACGGTGCGTACCGCACCGCGGCGCCGAGCACGTAGTTGCGGGACTCGTCCGAGAGCAGCAGGGCGTTGCCGCCGTCCGCCTGCATCGTGTACGAGCCGCGCGGGGCCTGCGAGGCGTTGTGCGTGACGTCGATCGAGAGGTTGCCCGGCAGCGCCGCCGAGAGCTGCGTGCTGTTGTTGTACGACAGCGAGAGCGTGTTGCGGTCGGGCGAGAAGGGATACTGCAGGTAGTCGGCCTGCAGCTGGTTGTTTTGCGTCACCGTGAGCGACTTGGCGACGCGGTAGCTCCAGCGCCACTCCGCGCGGTACGAGCGTGTGTCGGTGTTCGAGCTCGTCGCGGCGGCCGGCAGGTTGATCGAGCGTGCGAGCGAGACCTGCAGCGCGAAGCCGCTCGAGAGGCGCTGCGACGGGTTGTACACGAGCTCGGTGCGGTACGACTGCCGGTACGAGTCGCGCGGCGTCTGTGCGGCCGAGTCGGAGTGGAGCACGTACCGGTTGCGGTCGAGCGAGATGTTCGCGAGCACCTTGCCGATCAACTTCGGGCCGATGTTGCGCAGCCACTGCGTGTCGGCGGAGCGGTTGACGTCGTGCGAGTCGTAGCCGCCGCCGCCGCGCTGGCGGATGTACTTCGACGTCCCGCGAGAGTCGGAGTAGTTCGCGTCGACGGCCCAGCCCAACACCGTCCAGCGCAGCGTCGCCTTGCCGCCGCTGTTGCGGTTCGTGCCGGTGTAGCCGGTCGTCTGGCTCACGGACCCGTTCAGGTCGAGGTAGCGGTCGGTGCTCGCGCGCAGCCGCAGCGTCGCGTCGGCGGAGTTGTTGCGGTTGAGCAGCCGGTTGACGTGGAACGTGTCGATCGGCGACTCGACGCGGGAGTTGCGCAAGCCGTAGCTCACGTTCAGTCGCGCAGGCGCGTTCGGCAGCAGCACCAGCGTGCCGCGCAGGTTCGACGCCAGGTCGTGTGTGCTCAGCTCGACGGGCACGTTCGGCGGCCGGGTGTGGGAAAGGTTGCCCGTGAACGAACCGCTCAGGTCGTGGGTGAAGTACTTCGGGTTGTTCATGCGGATACGGCCGTCGGCGCTGCCCGAGAGGCCGCGCTTGATGGACACCGCGCTCACGTCGTCGAGATAGCCCGAGCGCAGGTTGAGCTCCGTGCTCAGCAGCCGGCCCGTCGTCACGCCGCGCGCGGTGAGCCCGTACTCGTTCTTGTTCTCGTTCTGGTCGATCGACGATCCGGGGTCGGCGCTGAAATACTTGAGCTGGTACGAGCGCGCGCCGAACGCGAGCTTCTTCGAGACGTTCAGGCCGGCTTCGGTCGTCGCGGTGCGGTTCTGGCGCAGGCTCACCTGCGAGCCGGAGGTGATGCGCTGCAGCTCGATGTTGGTGGAGTTGGTCAGGTAGAGCGCCCCGCGGTAGGCGCGGTACTGCGAACCGTTCGTCCACATCGAGCTGGTGCGCTGTACGTCGTAGCCGCTCGTGTAGCTGAAGTCGTTCCTCGTGCGTGCCGCGGGTCCACCGTGGCCCAGGAGGGGATTGAGTTCCTGACGCTTCATGAAAACGCCGACCGAGTCCACCGTCATCCCGAGGCTGTCGGAGAGGTGGAGGATCCGCGGGACGGAGTAGCGGTAGCGCACCATCAGCGCCCGCAGCGTGTCCGGGGTGATCTGCAGGCTGTCGGCGACCTGGAAGATGCCGTCGAAGTGCAGGTCGAGCGTGTCCCGCAGCAGCGTCGTGTCCGCGAACGCGAAACGCACCGAAGGCGCCTGCTGCGCGCGGCCGGGCAGCGCGGACAGCACCAGGGAAAGCGCCAGCGGGACGAACAGCAGGAACAGGCGGGTGGGGCGACGCATGCCGGGACGGGAGGTGCTCCGCGGTGGGGAATCGGGCGATCGGGTACGGACGCACACCGTGCATGGCACGACGCGTGCCGCCGCACTATGCCATACCCCCGCGGGTTCGGCCCCGCACAAATATCTTCGTCGGGACCGGACCGGCCGAGGCGGACCCGGAGCGGTTCCGTGCCGTCGCGCCCGGCGCGACGAGGCCGGGCCGGTCGCGCCGAAGCCGTCGCCAATGGCTTGCCGCAGCGGGGATTCCGATGCTAGCTTGCGGCAGTTTCGCAGGGCACGGAGGCCTTGCCGAGCCACCCATCTCGGTCCCGCCTCCCGCCGGCTCGCGCGCGCACTCGGACGCTCGCATCCACCCGGATCTCCTTTCGTGAGGCAGGGATGTTCTCGTTCCTCAATCCCCTGATGGGCTATTTCTCGACCGACGTCGCCATGGATCTGGGCACGGCCAACACGCTCGTCTGGGTGAAAGGGCGGGGCATCGTGCTCAACG
>JBGANH010000050.1:0-18822 GCA_044222365.1 Candidatus Eiseniibacteriota bacterium | reverse complement strand
CAGCGACCGCTCGCTCGTCATGCCGGGGCCCGACACGCAGCCCTCGCAGCACAGCGCCTCGAGCAGCCGCGCGCCGAGGTCGCCCGCGGCGAACTCGCGCACGCCCTCGACCAGGTGGCGCCGGCCCTGCGTGGCGATCACCTCGCCCGTGAGCAGGTCCTCGTCCATGCCGGCCGCGCGCACGATGCCGCGGCTCACCGGGAACAGTCCGCCGAGCCCGCCGTGTGGCGGGTCGAAGTCGCGCGCCGGCGCGTCGCCCACCGCGACGCCGTCCTCGGCGAGCATCTGCCGCAGTTCGCCGAACGTCAGCACGACGTCGACCTCGCCCGCCACTTCCGGGTCCTGCGCCTCGAGCTTCTTCGCGATGCACGGCCCCACGAACACGATCGCGAGCGCCGGGCCGTGCAGCTTCCGCATCACGCGCGCCATCGCGATCATCGGCGACACGATCGGCGCGAGCGCCCCGGTCTGCGCGGGCGCGTGCCGCTCGACGTAGCGCGCCGTCGCCGGGCACGTGGTCGAGATCCAGCGCCGCTCGCCGTCCTCGGCGAGCAGCCGCGCGTACTCGCGCGCGACGAGGTCGGCGCCGAACGACACCTCGGCGACGTACGTGAAGCCGAGCCGCCGCATCGTGCCGGCGAGCGCCGCGCCTCCGGTCCCCGGGAACTCGGCCGGGAAGCTGGGCGCCACGATCGCCGCGACCTCGCGGACGGAGGCGATCAGCGCGCGCGCCTCCTCGACGCTGCTGCGGAGCAGCTTGGCGTGCTGCGAGCACACGCGCACGCAGTTGCCGCACGCGATGCAGCGCTCGGCGATGACGCGCGCCTGACCGTCGGTGATGCGGATCGCCTTCACCGGGCACTCGCGCACGCACGCGTAGCACATGCGGCAGCGTTCGGTGACGGTGGTGATGAAGGTGGTGCTCACGGCGACACTCGGTCCCCGCCGAAACGGGGTCAGTAGACCTTGGTGCTCATCGTGATGTCGTTCCAGATGTCCTGGACCGTCCGCGTCATCACGCGACGGCGGTCCTGGTACCACGTGTGAAGCAGGTAGTGCGCCTTCTCCGAATACGGCCGCTCGAGGAAGTCGCGGTAGAGCGCCTGGACCTGGGGATTCGCGTGGCTCTGCCGCCGCGGACGCGCGCGGTCGATGCCGAAGAGCGTCTCGCGGCGCTTGAGCGCGTGCGGCAGGTACGCCTTCTTGGACCGCAGCGTGCCGCCGCCGTCCACGCATCCGCCGGGACAGGCCATGATCTCGACGAAGTCGAAGTCGGCCGTGCCCGCGAGCACGGCCTCGACGACCTGGCGCGTGGGCTTGAGCCCGTGCGCCATGGCCACCTTCACGGTCCCGATCGCGCCGCCCAGATCGAGCGTCGCGCAGCGCACGCCGTCGAAGCCACGCAGCGCCTGCAGTTCGACCGGGTCGAGTTCCGTGCCGTTGACCGCGTGGTACATCGTCCGCACGGCCGCCTCCATGACGCCGCCCGTCGTGCCGAAGATGACGCCCGCGCCGGACGAGTCGCTCATGTAGGGATTGTCGAACACCGACGGCTCGAGGGCCGCGAAGTCCACACCCTCGCGGCGCAACAGCCGCACGAACTCGCGCACCGTGAGCACGAGGTCGATCTCGGGCACCTCGCCGTGGCGCAGCTGCGCGCGCACGGCCTCGTCCTTCTTCGCCGTGCAGGGCATGAGCGAGATCACGCGCACGCGGTCGGGGTCGAGGCCCATCTTCTCGGGCAGCCACGTCTTCGCGAGGATGCCGAGCACCTGCTGCGGCGACTTGGTGGACGAGAGGTGCGGCAGGATCTCGGGGTAATGCGTCTCGGCGAAGTTGATCCACGCAGGGCAGCACGACGTGAACGTCGGGCGCCGGCCCTCGCCGAGGCGGCGAAGCAATTCGGTCCCTTCCTCCATGATCACGACGTCGGCGGCGAAGTTCGTGTCGAGCACGACGTCGGCGCCGATCCGGCGCAGCGCCGCGACGATCTTGCCTTCGACGTTCGTGCCCGGCGGCAGTCCGAACTCCTCACCGAAGCCGACCCGCAGCGCCGGCGCGAACTGGAAGACGGTGACCACGTCCGGGTCGTTGAGGAAGTCCACCGCCTTCTCGACCTCGTCGCGCTCGCCGAGCGCGCCGGTGGGGCACACGAGCACGCACTGCCCGCAGGTGACGCACGTGGACTCGCGCTGCGACAGCCCGTCGCGCAGCCCGACCGCCGTGTCCTGCCCCGTGCCCGTCACGACGAGCGCGTCCACGCCCTGCCCGTCGCGGCACATGGCGATGCAGCGCTGGCAGCGGATGCACTTGCTCATGTCGCGAATCAGCGCGGGCGACGAGTCGTCGATCGGCCGCGCCGCCACGCGCGACGGCGTGAAGAAGCGGTTCGTGCGCAGCCCGACGTACTGCGCCACGTCCTGCAGCTCGCAGTTGCCGTGACGGATGCACGTCGCGCAGTCCTGATGATGGTCCGCGAGCAGCAGTTCGACCTGGAGCTTCTGCATCTCGCGCACGCGGCGCGAGCGCGTGCGCACGTCCATGCCTTCCTGCACGGGCGTGTTGCACGTCGTCACGACGATCGGGGCGGACGCCCCGGCGGTGGTGACGTCGGCGAGGCACACGCGGCAGGTGCCCGGCGTGTGATCGAGATCGTCGAGCTCGCACAGCGTCGGCACGTGCACGCCGTGGCGGCGCGCGCACGCGAGCAGCGTCTCGCCCTCGCGCGCCTCGACGGCCTCGCCGTTGAGCGTGATCGGGAACGTGCGTCCGGAAAGCACCGGGGCGGGCGTGAACGTGGCGCACATGGCTCAGGCCGCTCCTTCCGGAATGGGCTGCGCGGTGACGACGGAGTACACGCGGTAGCAGCGCAGGCAGCGGCGCGCCTCGCGATAGGCGTCCTCGGCGCAGATCGTCTGCTCGACTTCCTCGAACATCTGCTTGCGCACTTCCGGATCGAGCTCGGGGTGGTGCACGCGGTACTGCGGCCGCACCGGGAACTCGACGCTGTCCGATGCGAGCATGGCGTGGCGGTTGAGCAGTTGGCGCATGCGCGAGCGCGGCGCGAACCGGATGTGCCCGTGCCGCAGCCAGTCGTCGATGCTGCGCGCCGCCTTGAGCCCCGCCGCCATCGCGTGGATGAGCGTGGACGGCCCCGACGCGCAGTCGCCGCCCGCGAACACGCCGGTGCGCGACGTGGCGAGCGTGGCGGGATCGGCCTCGATGCAGTTCCAGCGGTCGAACGCGACGCCGTCGGCTTCGCTGAGCGCGCCCTTGCGCACCTGCTGGCCGATCGCGGCGATGAGCGTGTCGCAGGCGAGCACGCGCCCGCTGCCCGGCACGGCCTCGACGCCGCGGCGCCCCTTGGCGTCCGGTTCGGTCACGCGCATGTCCGTCAGCTCGACGCCCGTCACGCGGCCGTCCTCGGACAGGATGCGCACGGGGTTCGTGAGGAAGTGGAACGTGATGCCTTCCTGCTCGGCCGCTTCGACTTCGGTGTGGTCCGCGGGCATGTCCGCCTTCGTGCGGCGGTAGACCACGTGCACGTGCGACGCGCCCATGCGCAGCGCGGAGCGCGCGCAGTCCATCGCCACGTTGCCGCCGCCGACCACGACGACCTCGCCCTTCATGGCGTGCGCGTGCAGTCCCGCGACGTGATCGTGCACCTGCAGCAGGAAGGCGATGCCGGGCTCGTAGCCCTTCAGCGACGTGTCCTCGCCCTCGACGCCCAGGCGCGAGCCCTGCTGGCAGCCGAGCGCGAGGAAGACCGCGCGATAGCCGCGCGCGAACAGGTCGTCCACCGTGTAGTCGCGGCCAAGCTCCTCGCCGTAGCGCATGCGCGCGCCGAGCGCGGTGAGCGTGCCGGTCTCGCTGCGCAGCACGTCCTTCGGCAGCCGGTAGCTCGGGATGCCGATCGCGGCCATGCCGCCGGCGACCTCCATCGCTTCGAGCACGTCCACGTGGTAACCGTGCAGCAGCAGGTGGTACGCGCACGAGACTCCCGCGGGCCCCGCGCCCACGACCGCCACGCGCATCTCGGGAGGCAGTGGCGCCTGCACCATCTCGCGGTTGAACTCGAGCGGCGCCGGTCCCTTCTGCTGATCGGCCACGAAGCGCTTGAGCGTCTTGATGCCGACCGCTTCGTCCACCAGGTTGCGGCGGCACGCCATCTCGCAGAAGCGCACGCACACGCGGCCGCAGGTCGCGGCCATCGGGTACTTCTGCAGGATCACGCCGAGCGCGTGCGCCGGCTTGCCGTCGCGCACGTAGTCGATGTAGCGCGGCACGTTCACGCGCGAGGGGCACGCCTCGATGCACGGCGCGGTCAGGTAGGTCATGCCGTGCTGGCGCGGTCCCGGCGCTTCCTCGCGCTCGCGTTCGAGCACGTCGCGGAAGTGGCGGAGCGCCCCGAGCAGCGCCACGGCGCACGTGCGGCCGAGCCCGCACAGGCTGGTCTCGGCCATCTGCGCGCCGAGCGCCTCGATCTCGTCGAACGAGAGCATCGCGCCCTCGCCGCGGCGGATGCGGCCGAGCGCGTCGCGGACGAGCGCGGTGCCCATGCGGCACGGCGTGCACTTGCCGCACGACTGGTCGGCGGCTTCGTCGAGGTAGTGCCAGAGCGCGTCGGTCAGGTGCGCGCTCTCGTCGAACACGAGGAATCCGCGGTCGCCGAAGAACGCACGAATGGGATTGCCGTCGTTGAAGTGCTCGAAGTCCCGAAGCTCCGGCCATTCCGGCACGGACTCGGGCGCCCGCCCACGATGATCGTGGACGATCCCGTCCCACACCCCGTACCTCACGCGAGCCATCAGCCAGTCCTCGCGGCCGATTGGCCGCCACGGCGGGCGGGAGGCGCCGGCGAATCGCCGGTGTGACAGGGGAACCTCTCGCGCCGCCGCGAGTGTGGTGGAGCGCCCGGTGAAGGCGCTTCACTCGTGGACGGCGCGCACGCTCACGTGAGCCTGCTGTTCGCCGTCACGCCACGAACGTTATCGGCCTCGCGCGAGCAGCGTCAAAGCGAGACTCTCTCGCGGGATGCGAAATCTCCGCATTTGGCGCGGTCGTGACGCGTGTCCGGCAATCGCAACGTCTCGTGTTCCGAGGTCGTGCACGATGCAAATGCGCGAACGATTCGTGGTGACTTCGTGAACGCGCTGATACGTTCGCCGATGGCGCGAGACGCGCGACGCGAGGCTGTGGCGGAGCGGCGAACGCGCCGATGACGAAGACGTCACCATCGACTTTCCTTCTCGCTCGGGCTCGTGCGCCCCTCGCGGCGGCACGGGCGGGCACCCTGCGCCCGCGCGCACCTCGCGCGGCACATCGCGCTCCCGCGCACGCCACGGCCGGGCGGTTCGCCGAGGCTGCATGCGTTCCCCCCGAGCTTCCTTTCGCGCTTCCTTCCTCCTCCTTTCGTCGTTCGCCGCCTTCACCGCGCACGCCGCGACTCTGCGCGGCCGCGTCGTCGCGCACGACGGCGGCGCCCCGATCGCCGGCGCGCTCGTCCGTCTCGCCGAGACCGGCGCCGCCGTGCGGACCGCCGCCGACGGCAGGTTCGCGTTCGAGCGCCTCGCTCCCGGGCACTGGACGCTCGCCGTGCGCCACGTCGCGTGGGGCGAGGAAGCCCGCGCGCTCGTGCTGGACGAGCCGGGCGCCGACCTCGTGCTGGCGCTGCGCCCCGCCGTGCATCCGGCGGACGAAGTGATCGTCGAGAGCGCGCGCACGTCGTTCACGCTGCGGCACGCGCCCTGGCCCGCGGGCGTGCGCACGACGGAACAACTCGGCGGACGCGCCGCCGTCACGCCCGCCGAACAGGCCGCGGTGCTGCCGGGCGTCGCGCTCGTGCGCGACGGCGCGTGGCAGACGAACGTCTCCATTCGCGGCATGGGCCGCGCGAGCATCGTGTCGCTCGTGGATCACACGCGCATCGAGACCGCGCAGGACCTAGCCGGCGCGCTGTCGCTCGTGAACGACGCCGACCTCGAGCGCGTCGAAGTGATGAAGACGCCCGGATCCGTGCTGTTCGGCACCGGCGCGCTGGGAGGAGCGATCCAGCTGATCACGCGCCGTGCGCCCTTCGGGGCGGCGCCCGCGTGGAGCGGCGCGTGGAGTGAAGCCGTGACGAGCGTGGACGAGGGCGTCGCGCACCACGCATCGCTCGAACGCTCGGCCGCGCGCACGGCGCTGCGCCTGAGCGGCTCGTACCGCGACGCGGGACTCACCGCCACGCCGCGCGGCGACCTGCCGAACTCGCAATACACCGACTGGAGCGGCAACGCCTCGCTCGGCGTGCGCACGCGCGGCGCGCAGTCGCTGTTCGCGTCGTGGCAGCGCTCGCAGGCCGAGAACACCGGCATCACGGGCGGCACGCCCATCGCCGCGACCGCGACCGCCACCTACCGGCTCGCCCGGCGCGAACGCTTCGCGCTCGAGTACGCGCTGCCGCACCTCGCGCGCGCGCTGCCCATGCTCACGCTCCGTGCCGCGCACCAGGACATCGCGCGCAACGTCGAGATCGTGCAGAGCCCGACGGTGACCGTGACACCGCACGCGACGCACAGGACCACGAGCGCGCAGGTCGAGGCCCGGCTGCAGCCGTCGCCGCGGCACCTGCTGACCGTCGGCGCCGAGGCGTGGCAACGCGTGCTCGACAGCCGCCGCGAACGCCGCCTTTCCACGCAGAACCGCGTGATCGGCGAGCGGCCGGTGCCGCACGCCTCGCACACGAGCGCGGGCGCGTTCGCGCAGGACGACTGGTCGCCGCTGCCCGATCACGTGCGCGTCACGCTCGGCGCGCGCGCCGACTGGAGCCGCACGCGCAACGACCGCACGATCAACCCCGAATGGGTGACCGTGGGCGGCGTGCCGCAGGTGCCCGTACCCGGACAGGTGGAGCTGTGGCCCGCGAACGTGGTGCACGACGCGTCGTGGGACGCGAGCGCGGGCCTGCACGTGCAGGCGACGCCGCACGTGGGCGCGCGCGTGCTCGTCGCGAGCGCCTATCGCACGCCCTCGCTGGAGGAGCGCTTCCAGTTCCTCGACCTCGGCAGCAGCCTGCGCGTGGGCAACCCCGCGCTCGCGCCCGAACGCGGGCTCACGGTGAACACCGGGGCGCGCTTCGAGGCCGGGGCCACGGCGCTCGACGCCGACGTGTTCTTCAACTCGCTCGCCGACATGGTCGCCGAGGAGCCCGGCACGTTCGAGGGCCGCGCGGCGTTCGTGAAACGCAACATCGGGCGCGCGCGGCTCTACGGCGGCGAGCTGTCGCTCGAGCAGCGCCTCGCCGAACGCGTGGCGCTGTCCGCGTCGCTCGCGCAGGTGCGCGGCGAGGACCTCACCGCGCACACCGAACTCGCCCAGGTCGCGCCGCTCTCGGCGCGCGGCGCGATCGAGGCCGACGCGCATCGAGCGGGCACGTGGCGCGTCGAGTGCGTCGCGTCGCACGAGCAACGCCACCCCGGCCCGGGCGAGACCGTGACCGCGGGCTGGACCGCGTGGAACGCGGCGTGGTCGAGCGCGCCGATCCCGCTGGGCCGCGCCCGCGCGCACCTGCGCTGCGGCGTGGATAACGCCTTCGACCGCGCCTACCGCCAGCACCTCTCCACGCTGCGCGGCGTCGTCAAGCTCGAACCCGGCCGCAACGTGCACGCCTCGCTCACCGTGGAGCTGCCGTGAACTGGTTCGCGCTCGCCACCGTCTCCGCCCTGCTCTCGGCCGCCGCCGCGGTCGCGCAGAAGCGCGTGCTCTTCCGCACCGCCGCGCTCGAGTTCGCGTTCCTCGTGAGCGTCGTGACGCTGGCGCTGTCGGCGTGGGTGCCCGCGAAGCTCGACGTGTTCGCGTTCGACGCGCGCACGCTCGCGCTGCTGGCGTTCAAGAGCGTGATCAGTGGCATCGCGTTCCTGCTCGTGATGAAGGCGCTCGAGCGCAACGAACTGTCGAACGCGCTCCCCATGCTCGGGCTCACGCCCGCGCTCGTCGCGGTCCTCTCGCAGTTCGTGCTGCACCAGCCCCTGCGCGGCGCCGAGTGGGGCGCGCTCGCGCTCATGGTGACCGGCACCACGCTGCTCGAATCGCGCGCCGGCGCGGCGCTCGCGCAGTCGTGGCGCGAGGCCTGGCGCGACGGGCGTCACCGTTACGTGGGCGGCGCGCTGGCGCTGTTCGCGTTCAGCGCGATCGCGGACAAGCTGCTCGTGAGCGGCATGAAGGTGCCGCCGTTCGTGGTGCTGTTCCACCAGCACGTCGTGTACGTCGCGCTCTTCGGCGCGATGCTCGCCGTGCGCCGCACGACGTTCGCGGCGCTCGCCGCGCGCACGCGCGAGCACTGGCCGCTCCTGCTCACGATCGGGCTGCTCACGCTCGGCTACCGCTGGTTCCAGCTGCTCGCGACCAAGGCCGGGCCGGTCGCGCTCGTGCTCGCGACCAAGCGCACGTCCATCGTGTACGCCTCGCTCGCGGGCGGCTCGCTGTTCAAGGAGCAGCGCGTGCTCGTCCGCGTCGCGGGCGCGGCGCTGATCGTGGCCGCGGGATTCCTGCTGCTCGGGCGCGAGTAGCGCACGCGCCGGGGCGCGCTACAGCACTTCGACCGGGTCCACGTCCGCCATCACGCGCACGCGCAGCTTGCGACCGGGCTCTTCCGCCCAGGCGATCGCCGCGGCCGCCGCGGCGCGCACACGCGCGGCGTCGTGACCTTTGAGCAGCAGGTGCCAGCGGTGCTGGTTGCGCAGCCGTGCGAGCGCCTGCGGCGCGGGGCCGAGCACGGTGACGCCGTACTCGTCCGCCACCGCGTGCGCGCGCTCGGCGAGCGCGTTCGCCGCCGACTCCACTTCCGATTCGTCCGGCCCCGACACGAGCAACGCGACCATGCGCGAGAACGGCGGGTACTCGACCTCGCGCCGCTCCGCGAGCACTTCCTTCACGAACGCCGCGGTGTCCCCCGTCGCGACCGCCGCGATCGCGGGATGGTCCGGCGTGCACGTCTGCACGAGCACTTCGCCCGGGCGCTTGCCGCGGCCCGCGCGCCCGGACACCTGCACGAGCAGCTGCCACGTGCGCTCGGCCGCGCGGAAGTCCGGCAGGTGCAGCGCCACGTCGGCGTCGAGCACGCCGACGAGCGTGACGTTCGGGAAGTCCAGCCCCTTCGCGATCATCTGCGTGCCCAGAAGAATGTCCGCCTCGCCGCGCGCGAACGCCTCGAGGATCTTGGCGGGCTCGTCGCGGTCGCCGCGCGCGACGTCGGTGTCGAGCCGCAGCACGCGCGCCTTCGGGAACTTCTGCGCCAGCTCGCGCTCGACGCGCTGCGTGCCCGCGCCGCCGAAGCGCAGCAGCGGCATCTTGCACTCGGGACACTGCTGGAACGCCGGCTGGCGGTGATCGCAGTAGTGGCAGCGCAACTCGAGCGGGTCCGAGTGCAGCGTGAGCGTGATGTCGCAGCGCTCGCACTCCGGGGTCCAGCCGCAGCCGCGGCACTGCACGTGGTGCGAATGCCCGCGCCGGTTGAGCCACAGCAGCGACTGTTCGCCGCGCTCGAGCCGCTCGGTGACGGCCGCGAGCATCGGCCGGCTGACGAGTCCGCTCGCGGCGTTCTCGCGCCGCAGGTCCACGATGCTCACGGTGGGCAGCGGGCGCTTGTCCACGCGGTCGGGCAGCGCGAGGCGCGCGTACTTGCCGCGCGCGGCGTTCGCGAGCGATTCGAGCGCGGGCGTCGCCGAGCCGAGCACGACCGGGATGCCGAGCATCTGCGCGCGCCGCACCGCGACGTCGCGTCCGTGGTAGCGGAGTTTCTCGCTCTGCTTGTACGCGCCCTCGTGCTCTTCGTCGACGACGATGACCTTGAGGTTCGGCAGCGGCGCGAACACCGCCGAGCGCGCCCCGACCACCACGTCGAGCGCGCCGCGCCGCGCGAGTTCCCAGTTGCGGCGGCGCGTGCCGACGCCGAGGTAGGAGTGCAGCAGTTCCACACGGCCGCCGAAGCGCGTGCGGAAGCGCTCGACGATCTGCGAGCCGAGCGCCACTTCGGGCACGAGCACGAGCGCCTGGCCGCCGGCCTCGCGCGCCGCACGCGCCGCGCGCAGGTAGACCTCGGTCTTGCCGCTCGCCGTGACGCCGTGCAGCAGGAAAGGCTGGAAGCCGCCCTTGGCCACGGCCTTTTCCACGGCCGCGGTCGCCGCCCGCTGCGCGGCCGTCAGCGTGACGCGCTCGGGCATGGCCATGCCCACCTTCGCGTCCTCGACCGCGCCCTTGCGCGCGCGGCTGCGCGCGAGCCCGTCCTGCCCGCCCGGCAGCGCGGCCGCGACCGCCTCGCCCGGAGGGGCGAGGTAGTACTCGGCCACCCAGCGCGCGAGCGCGATCAGGTGCGGCGTGAGCACGGGCGCGCCCAGCACCTTGTCGATCGGGTTCACCTTGTCCGGGTTCAGCTCGGTCGTCTTCGTGCGCTCGACGATCACGCCGCGCATCCGCCGATTGCGGAACTTCAGTTCGACGGACGCGCCGGGCACGGCGGCGCCTTCCAGCTCCGCGGGGACGCGGTAGGTGAAGAGCTGGCGGGCGGGGACCGAGAGGGCGACGAGTGCGAAGGACATGGGTCGAGTCCGGCGGGGGCGCGTGTGCCGGGCGCCGCGTGCGTCGCGGCCGGCCCGGGGCGCGCAATGTGGCACAGACGCGAGGCCGTGGTCACGCCCGCGCCCGAAACGCACGCGGTCGCCGCGAAAACACCCGAGCCCCGCGCCCTTTCGGGAGCGAGGCTCGGGTGGTGTGACCCCAGAACTCGGGTGCGTCAGGCCTGCATGCGCTGCTGCGCGGTGCCCTGACCCAGGATGGCGTTGATCCGCTCGACGAGCTTGCGCGGGCTGAACGGCTTGGTGATGTAGTCGTCCGCGCCGACTTCGAAGCCCACCTTCTGGTCCACGTTGCGGCCCTTGGCCGACAGCAGGATCACGGGAATGTGCTTCGTGGTCTCGTCGGCCTTCAGGAGCTTGCAGGTCTCGTAGCCGTCGAGCTTCGGCATCATGATGTCGAGCACGATGAGGTCGGGCTTCTCGGCGCGCGCCTTCTCGAAAGCCTGTTCGCCGTCGAGCGCCGTCAGGACCTCGTAGCCTTCCATGCCGAGGCTGAAGTCCAGGATGTGGACGATGTAGATCTCGTCATCCACGACCAGGATCTTGCCCTTCGCCATGCCCGTCACCTCCTGAGCCGGTCCGTTCCGTGACCGGCGGTCGAAAAATCATTGCCGGGTATGCCCGGCGGTCCGCATACGTGCCCGGTATCGGCCGTGCAGGTTGCGACCTTGAGTGCCAGTTGCCCTCTTCCTATGCGGCCTCGCGCAGTTCCCCTTCCCGCTCCAGCACCTTCAGGAAGGCCTCGACCACCTCGTGGTCGAACTGGGTGCCGGACTCCCGGCGCAGTTCGGCGGCGGCTTCGGCCGCGTCCCGGGGCGCCCGGAAGGGCCGCGGCGTGGTCATGCTTTCCCAGGCGTCCACGACGGCCAGGATGCGGCTGCCGAGCGGGATCGAGTCCCCGGTCAGTCCGCGCGGGTAGCCCGTGCCGTCCCAGCGTTCGTGGTGCCCGAGGATGTAGTCCCGCACGACGCCCAGGTACTCGAGCGGGCGCAGGATCTCGATGCTCACTTCGGGGTGCGACGTCACGGCGCTGCGCTGCTTCTCGTCGAGCCGGCCCGGGTGCGCGGTCTCGGCCTCGAGCCGCACCATGCCCACGTCGTGGATGCTCGCCACATACCCGATCACGTCCACGTCGGCGGGCGACATGCCGAGCTCGCGGGCGACGGAACGCGCGCGCTTCATCTGGCGGCGTCCGCCGAGCGAGAAATCGCGCTTGAGCTTGGTCATGCAGCGCACGGCCTCGAGCGCGTCCTCGACCACGCGACGGCTGTCCGGGTAGGCGCAGGCGCGCTCGATCGCGCTGCTCACGCGCTCGGACAGCATCACGAGCAGCGACAGGTCGTCCTCCTCGAACGCCTCGCCGTTGAGCTTGTTGTTCACGTTCACGACGCCGATCACTTCGCCTTCCACGCGCAGCGGCACGCACAGCAGCGACTTCGTGTGGTACTGCGGGTGGTTGAGGCGGCGGAAGCGGCGGTCGGTCTCGATGTTCTCGACGAGCACCGGGCGGCCCCACGCGGCGACCGCGCCCGCGACGCCGGAGCGCAGCGTGGTACGGCGTCCCTCGACGCTCATCGGGTCGAGCCCGACGGACGCGGCGAGGAACAGGTCGCCGCGGTCGGGGTCCACGAGCACGAGCGAGACGATGCCGGCGTCGAGCGTGGCCGCGACCATCTCGACGATCGCGTCGAACAGTTCGGCGAGGTCCGCACGGCCGGCGGTCTGGCGCGCGATGCGGCGCGCGCGGGAGGATGCGACCTGGTGCATGGGCATCGCGACGCAGAAGCGCGCGCCCTGCACGGAGCCTTCGGAGACGTGCGGCTGCTCGGCCCACATGCGGCCGCCGTGCAGCTGCGTGATGCTGCGGGCGATCGCGAGGCCGAGGCGCGTGCCTTCGTGCGACGGCTGGCCGCCGGGCAGCTGGCGGCGCGCGCGATAGAAGCCTTCGAACACCAGCGCGAGGTCCTCCGCCGGAAGCGGCGGCCCGTCGTCGGTGATCGCGCACGTCCACTCCTCGCCGCGCAGGCCGAAGCGCACGCGCACGGTGCCGCCCTCGGGCGAGAACTGGATGGCGTTCTGGATCAGGTTGCCGAGCACGCGGCGGACGAGCGCCGTGTCCACGTCGATGCGCGCGTCGGACTCGCTTTCGAGCGCGATCGTGATGCCGCGCTTGGAAGCGTCGTCGGAGTGCTCCACGCACACCGCGCGGCCGAGCTCGACGAGCGACACGCTCGTCAGGCGCAGCGTGGTCTCGCCGCCTTCGATGCGCGAGAGATCCTGCACGTCGGTGACGAGCCCGGAGAGCCGGTCGCACTCCTCCTCGATCACCTCGAGGAAGCGGCGGCGCGGGGCGCGCTCGTTGTCGAGGTTGTTCGCGACGGTCTCGGTGTAGGCCTTGATGCTCGACAGCGGACTGCGCAGTTCGTGCGCGAGAATGGACATGAGCCCGGAGGCCGCGTCCTGAGCGGACGTGAGCCGGCGCTCGGCGGCGGCGACGCGGGCGCGCTCCTGGTCGAGCGCGTGCATGAGGTCGATGCGCTCGAGCGCGAGCGCCAGCGCGTCGGCGAGCGACTGCACGAGCAGGCGCTCCGGCGCGCTCAGCGCGCGCGGCCCGTCGAACGCGATGAGCAGGAACCCGTAGTGCGTGTTGCCGGCCTCGAGCGGCACGGTGACGAGCGCCTGCGGCGGGCGCTGCCACAGCAGCGTCTCGCGCGCGGCGTGCGGTCCCGCGGCGCCGTCGTCGAACATGGCGCGGTCGTGACGCATGACCCACTCGACCGGACCACCGTGCTCGGCGAGGTACGGCGTCTCGACGCCGGACTCCTCGTAGCGGAACAGCGCACCGCTGCGCCGGTCGAGCCGGAGCAACCGCGCGTCGGCGGCGTCGAGCGCGCGCATCGCGTTCGCCGACGCGATGCCCCACGACACGCCGAGATCCCCGGTGGTGCGCATGGCGAGCACGGCCTCGGCCAACAAGGCCAGCGCCTCACCCGGCAGTTCCAACAGGGTCGTTCCGCGCTGATTCGCGTCCATGCATTCTCCCGAGTTCAGGCGACGCTTCTTTCGTCGCCGGCTTCCGCGCGACGGCGGCGCTCACCCACGAGCACGCTGCCCGGGATGCCCTTGCCGTGCGCCTTCAGTTCCTGCGCGATGTCGATCAGCTCGGCGAGGTGGGTCACCGGCACGCGGTCGGTGCTCACCATCGCGATCGTCAGGCTCATGAGCGGGAAGCGCTCGACCACGTGGCGGCGGTTGAGCACCTCCACGAAGCCGCGCTCGCGGTCTTCCGCGTCGTACAACTCGCGCGCCGAGGTGTTGAACCACTCGAGGATGTCCTCCCCCAGTTCCTCGGCGTACTCGGGAGACGTCAGCACCACGAAGTCGTCGCCACCGATGTGGCCGACGAAGCCCTCGGGGCCGCCGCGGCGCTGCACGGCTTCGGTCAGGATGCGCGCGAGCATCTGGATCGCCTCGTCACCGCGCGCGTAGCCGTAGTAGTCGTTGAACGCCTTGAAGTGGTCGACGTCGAGCTGCAGCAGCGCGAACGGATGCCCGTTCGCGAGGCGGCGCCGGATCTCGTCGTTGATCGAATGGTTTCCGGGCAGGCCGGTGAGCGGGCTCGCCGCGCGCTGCTGCGCGCTCCAGGAGACGGCGTTGCGCACGCGCAGGAGCAGCTCGTCCTTCGACCAGGGCTTCGTGATGTAGTCGTTCGCGCCGCCCTCGAGGCCGTGCACCTTGCTGTCGAGGTCCGTGCGCGCGGTCAGCATGAGGATGGGAATGTGCTTCGTCGTGAACGAGCGGCGCAGCCGGCGGCAGGCTTCGTGACCGTCCAGGCGCGGCATCATCACGTCGAGCAGGATCACGTCGGGCTGCTTTTCTTCGGCGATCTCGATGGCTTCGAGACCGTCGGCGGCTTCGAGCACGTCGTATCCGGCGAGCGAGAGCTGCATCTGCAGCACCGTCCGCAGTTCGGGCTCGTCTTCCGCGATCAGGATGCGAGGACGTTCCACTCCGGCTCCCTGGAAGCACATCCGGTTCGAATGCAGGGGATCGGACGTCCCTCGTCGTGAGGGGCACCCGGGTTCAAACGAACCGTTGCTCGCGGTCGTTATCGGCGGCCCGCCGCACGGACTTGCGGCTTTTTCCGGCGTTCGGACACCCATCGGTCGAGCGAGCTGAAGGGACCACTTTCCGGGTGGAAATCCGGGCGCGGGGACGATCCCGGTGGGTCGGGGCCTCGTTCCGGACCGGGTCGGACGACGGACCCGCAAGGGGGATCCCGGGCCGGCCGGCGCCGAAGGCCCTAGCCGAGATCGAGCCCGGAGGCCTCGAGCGATGCGAACGCATCCAGCTCGGGCCCGGACACCTCGCCGCGGGCGAGGCGCTTCGCTCCGACCAGCGCGATCATGCCCGCGTTGTCCGCGCACAGCCGCGGCGACGGGATGCGCAGCGCGATCCCGCGCCGCTCGCACGCCGTGGCGAGCGCCGCCCGCAGCGCGCGGTTGCACGCGACGCCGCCGCCCAGGCTGAGCGCCTTCGCGCCCACCTCGTCCACGGCGCGCATGGACTTGGCGACCACGGTCTCGACGACCGCCGCCTGGAACGACGCCGCGATGTCGGCGACCAGCGCGTCTGGGTACGGCGGTTCGCCGTGCGGCTTGAGCGCCGTGCCGACCGCCGTCTTGAGCCCGGAGAACGAGAAGTCGAAGCCCGGCCGGTCGAGCATCGGGCGCGGGAACGCGAACGTGTCGGCGCGGCCGTTGGCCGCCATGCGATCGATCACCGGCCCGCCGGGGAATCGAGGCCAAGCCAGCAACACGACTTTGTCGTACACCCACTCGGGCCGCATCGTCGAGGAAGCGTCGCGCCCATCCAGCGGTACTCGCCGAACGCCTTCACCTCGACCAGCTCGGTGTGGCCGCCCGACACGATCAGCGCCACGTGCGGGTACGGCGGCTCGCCGTGCTCGAGCGTGGCCGAGTGCAGGTGCGCCTCGATGTGGTTGACCCCGATCACGGGAATGCCGAGCGCGGCGCCGTACGCCTTCGCGAACGCGAGCCCGACGACGAGCGAGCCCACGAGCCCGGGCGCGTGCGTGACCGCGATCGCGGTCAGCTCCGCCGGCTCGACGTTCGCCTCGCCGAGCGCGCTCTTCACCATGCGCGGCAGCAGTTCGAGGTGCGCGCGCGACGCCAGCTCGGGCACGATGCCGCCGTAGAGCTTGTGCACGTCCTGCGCGGCGATCAGGTGCGCGCGCAGCGTGACGCCGTCCTCGAGCACGGCGACCGACGTGTCGTCGCACGACGTCTCGATGCCGAGCACGAGCGATTCGGGTCGGCGCGCGCTCATGCCTGCTCCGGCGCGAGCGAGTCGTCGAGCCACTGCAGGTAGCGCGGCGAGCCCGTCGCGATGCGCGTGGCGATGCACTCGGGCGTGTCGTACGGGTGCAGCTCGTGCAGGCGCGAGACGAACGCCGTCCAGTCCTGCTTGCGCGTCTTCATGAGCACGACCACCTCGCGCTCGTCCTTCACCTCGCCCTCCCAGCGGTAAAGCGAACGCACGCCCGGCAGGATGTTCGCGCAGGCGATCAGGCGCTCTTCCACGAGGACGCGCGCCACGCGGGCGGCGTCGTCTTCGTTGGCGAAAGTCGTGTGGACGAGCAGCATTTCCGTCATCGGTTCGGGGCCTCCGGCCCCGCGGTGCCTCGTGCGGAGGGAGTGCGGACCAGCGTGGCCATGAGATGCGCGAGGAATGCGTCGGGGTCCTCGCAGAGTCCTTCGTGCACCTCGGACACCTGGATGACCGTGCTGCGCGGCGCGACGAGCCAGCGGAAACGCTCCGCCGCCGACAGGCGCCCGATCGGGCCCGCGTCGTCCGAGCCCGCGGCGACGCGCGCGAGGCTGTCCAGGTGCGACTCGATGAGCGCGACGTCCGCGCCGGGCGCGAGCGCGGCGAGGCGCGCGCGGTCCAGCTCGATGCCGGCGCGCAGCCAGTCGAGCGAGCGGCACCACACGATCACGCCCGCGTTGAAACGTTCGCCCCGCTCGACGCGCGGGACGACGCGGACGATCGCGTACTCAAACGAGCGCGCTTCGGGCACGGTCCGCCTCCGCGGTGAAGATTTCGTGGGCCGCGATGCGCGCGGCGAGCCAGCGCGCGTACGCCTCGCGCGTCGCCGCCGGATCGCCGGGGGCGTCCGCCGCCGCGAGCCACTCGTCGGGCAGCGCCGCGAGCAGCGCGCTCACGTCCACCGTCGCGAGCTTCGCGCGCAGTCGCTCCCCCGCCGCGGCGAGCGCGCTCGCGCGCGGCAGCAGCACGTGGTCGCGCACCGGCGCGAACGGGCTCTGCGCGCTCTTCTCGGCCGTCGCCCACGAGTGGTGGAAGTAGAGCGCGGCGCCGTGGTCAATTAGCCAGAGCTGGCCTCCGGCCAGCAGCAGGTTGGGGTTGCGCGGGGAGCGGTCGACGTTGAGCGTCATCGCGTCGAACCACACGAGCTCCGAGGCGAGCGCTTCGCCCACTTCGGGCGGCGCGATCGGGTCGTAGGTGAGCGCACCCGGCAGGAACGCGAGCCCGAGGTTGGCGCCGTGGCTCGCGCGCAGCAGGTCGCGGATTTCGGGATCGGGTTCGTTGCGCCCGAAGGCCGCGTCGAGATCCACGCGCGCCTGCTCCGGCACCGCGAAGCCGCACGCGCGCGCCAGCTCGCCGCAGATCCACTCGGCGACGAGCGCGCGGGCGCCCTGCCCGGCGCCGCGGAACTTCACGACCCACAGCCGGCCGTCGGAGGCTTCGACGATGGCGGGCAGCGAGCCGCCTTCCTTGAGCGGCGACACGTAGCGAATGGCCTGGAGGGTGCGCATGGGGGGCGAAGCTAGGCGGCGCGGCGCGGCCTGTCCAACACGCGAAACGGCCCGGAACCGTCGGGGGTTCCGGGCCGTTCGTGACTCCGTGCGGCGAGCCGCTACAGCGCGTACGCCTCGATCACGCCGTCGGACTTCTTGAAGTAGAGGATGCCCTCGATTTCGTCCACTTCGTATTCGGGCGTCTTGTCGCCGAGCTGGACCGAAGACACGATCTTGCCGTCCGACTTGGCGACCTTCACGAGGCCCGGGCGCTTCTTGCCGCCCTCTTCGACGCTCGTGAGGATGTAGCGGAAGTCCACGCCGGCGGTCGTCGCCTTGAAGCGGCGCGACAGCTCGGGATTGCCCGACACGTAGTAGGTCTGCGTGCCGCCGTAGCGCTGCGCGCGGTCGTACGCGGCGCCCGCGGCCGCGGCGTTCGTCGCCATGACGGCCGCGGTGCTGAGCACCTTGATCCAGCCAGCCTGGCCGGGAGCGGCGTAGTACGCGCGCCACTCTTCCTTGCCCTCCTTCGACAGCTTGAGCAGCGACTGGCTGGAGGTGAGCAGGAAGCCGCCGTCACGCAGCGTCAGCGACGAGGGCACCTCGCCTTCCTTGAACTTGAACTTCGCGAGGATCTGGTCCGTGCCGTCGGCGAGCGCGACCGCGTGCATTTCGTTGTCCGCGCAGATGTAGACGCGATCACCGTCCACGTCGAAGGACGTCGCGTCCTCGAGGTCCTTGAACGGCTTCTTCCACACGGACTCGCCCGTCGCGGGGTTCAGCACGTCCACGAACGGCTTGCCCTTCGGCTTGTCGCCGTCCATGAACGAGGCGCCCCGCACGACGATGCCCTGCTGCACGATCATCATCTGGCAGGGACGGCCGCGGAAATCCTTCTCCTTCTTCCACAGCAGCTCGCCCGACTTCGCGCTCACGGCCTGCAGGCTCTTTTCGTACGGCACGTAGATCACGCCGTCGGCGCTCAGCATGCCGCAGAAGCCGTAGTTCATCGCGGCGGGCGTCTTGCCCTTGAGCCCGACGCACGCCCATTCCTTCGCGCCGGTCTCGAGGTTGATCTTGATCGGGCCGTCCTCGGACAGCCACACGACCATGCTGTTCTCGTCCGGGAACGTCGCGGGCTGGTTCCCGGCGATCGAGAAGCGCTTGAACATGCGGCCGCTGCCCTTCACTTCGAACAGCAGCAGCGGCTTCTCGAACAGCCGCTCCTGCTGCCACTTGATCTCGCCGGTCTCGGTGTCCACGGCGACGGTCATGGGCTTGTTGCCCTTCTTCGCGAGGCCGAAGATCACGAGCATGCGCTTGTGTGCGACCTGGATCTGGCCCGTGCTGCTCAGGATGGGCAGCTTCTC
>JBGANH010000049.1:0-18280 GCA_044222365.1 Candidatus Eiseniibacteriota bacterium | reverse complement strand
GCGCCGCCCGCATCGCACACGAGCACGCGCCCCAGCAGGTCGCGGGCGACCGTCACCGCGCCGCGCGCGTAGAACGCGCGCGGCAGCGGCCGGTGCGTGCCGCGCTTCAGTGGCCCGTCGCCTCGCCCACGCCGAGGCGCTTGAGCGGGCCCATCATCATGGCCTGGATCTCGGCGAGGCGTTCCGGGGTGCGTGCCTCGAAGCGCACGACGACCACGGGCTGCGTGTTCGACGCGCGCACGAGTCCCCAGCCGTCCCCGAACTCGACGCGGGCGCCGTCGATGTCGATCACCTTGTACTGGCCGGCGAACTCCGCCTTGAGCGTCTCGGGGATCACGAACTTCTTGTCCTCGTCGCACGCGAGACGGGTCTCGGGCGTCGAGCAGTACTGCGGAATGCTCGCGACGCTGGCTGAGCGTGCCCGTCACCGAGGCGACGTAGCGCAGCAGGCGGCCCGCGGCGAAGAGCGCGTCGTCGAAGCCGAAGAAGCCCTCGCTGGAAAGACCATGTGGCCGCCCATTCCTGCTCTGGATCGGGGCGCCCGTCTCTGCAGCTTCGACTTGATGAGCGAGTGCGGTCTTCCACATCGTGGGCTTGCCGCCGTGCGCGAGGATGTCCTCGATCAGGCCCTGCGAGCACTTCACGTCGAAGATGATCTCGGCGCCCGGCAGGCGCGTGAACACGTCGCGCGCGAACAGCGCGAGCAGCTGGTCGCCCCAGACGATGCGGCCCGAGCCCGTGATCGCGCCGATGCGGTCGGCGTCGCCGTCGAAGCCGATGCCGAGGTCGGCGCCCGTCTCGGCGACCTTCTTCTGCAGGTCCACGAGCAGCGCGGGGACGGTCGGGTCCGGCAGGTGGTTCGGGAACGTGCCGTCGAGTTCGGAGTAGAGCGGGATGATCGGGTGCCCCATGCGCTCGAACACCTTCGGCACCACCGTGCCGGCGCAGCCGTTGCCGCAGTCCATCACGACCTTCAGGCCCTTCGCCGACTTGCAGCGCTCGACGAGCATGTCCTGGTACGCGTCGAGGACCGGCTTGTCGGTCCAGCTGCCGGCGCCCTTCTCGAGGTCGCCCTTCAGGATCATCTGCTTCATGGCCTGGATCTCGGCGCCGTAGAGCGGCAGCTTCTTCTTGGCCATCTTGAAGCCGTTGAACTCGGACGGATTGTGGCTGCCCGTGATCTGCATGCCGCCGTCGAGGCCGCGCGAGGCGACCGCGTAGTAGAGCGCCGGCGTCGGCACCGTGCCCACGCGCTCGACCGCGAGCCCGGCCGCGATCATGCCCTTTCGCGTGCTCGGCGAGCCGCACGCTGCTCGGGCGCACGTCGCGGCCGAGGGCCACACGCGTGCCGCCCTCGCGCTTGATCACCGTCGCGAACGCGTGGCCGACGGCCTCCGCGGTCTCGTTCGTCAGTTCGGTCTCGTGCAGGCCGCGGATGTCGTACTCGCGGAAGATGTGTCCGGGAATCATGACTGGGGATCCTTCTGCTTCAGGTAGGCGTCGATGAACGCGTCGATGTCGCCGTCGAGCACGGCGTGCACGTCACCGATCTTCGTCTCGGTGCGATGGTCGTTGGCCATGGTGTACGGCTGCATGACGTACGAGCGGATCTGGCTGCCGAAGTCGATGTCCTTCTTCACGCCGGCGATCTTGGCCGTCTTTTCCTTCTCGAGCGCCTCGTAGTGCACGAACAGGCGCGACATGAGGATCTTCATGGCCGCGTCCTTGTTGCGGTGCTGGCTGCGCTCGCCCTGCGACTGCACGACGATGCCGGTCGGGATGTGCGTCAGAGGCACGGCCGACTCGGTCTTGTTGACGTGCTGGCCGCCTGCGCCGCCGGCGCGGAACGTGTCCACGCGCACGTCGCCGGGCGCGAGGCTCACCGTGACCGTGTCGTCGAGCATGGGCATGACCGAGGCACTCGCGAACGACGTGTGCCGCCGCTGGTTCGCGTCGTACGGCGAGATGCGCACGAGGCGGTGCACGCCGGACTCGGCCTTCAGGTAGCCGTACGCGTACTCGCCGTCGATCTCGAGCGTCGCGTCCTTGATGCCGGCCTCGTCCCCTTCCTGCAGGTCGAGCAGCGTCACCTTGTAGCCCTTGCGCTCGCCCCAGCGCTGGTACATGCGCATGAGCATCTCGGCCCAGTCCTGCGACTCGGTGCCGCCGGCGCCCGGATGGATGTTCACGATGGCGCCGAGGCGGTCGTGCTCGCCCGAGAGCAGGCTGCGGGTCTCGAGGTCGGCGACCTGGCGTTCGAGCTGCGTGAGCTCCTTCTCGAGTTCGGGCGAGCATGCTCTCGTCGCTCTCGGCTTCCGCCAGCTCGAGCAAGTCGGCGATGTTCTCGCGCGCCGAGGCGCGGGAGCCGAAGTCGTCGAGCGTCTTCTTCGTCGTCTTCAGCTGCGCGACGACCTTCTGTGCGTCTTCCTGCCGGTCCCAGAAGCCGGGCTGCGCCATGCGCGCTTCGAGTTCGGGCACGCGCTGCGCGCAGGCCTCGATGTCAAAGATACCTCCGCAGACCGTCGAGGCTGGCGGTGGTCTGCTCGAGGCGCTTGTGGAGTTCGGCGGTAGTGGAGCGACCATGGTAAGCGGTCTCGCCGGGTGGGAAGACGGAAATCGAAACGCGCGACGTACCTTGAGGCGAAACCGCCCGGGGCGCAAAAGCGCGCCGGGCGGCTTTCACACCGGCGCGGCTCAGTCCTCGGCGCCGCCCTTGCCGTCGAGGCGCGCGAGCCCCTTCTCGGCGTTGCGCGCGACGTCCGCACCGAGCGGCGTGCGGCTCGACCTGCCCAGCGCGATCGCGACGCCGAACCACTCGCGCCGTTTCGCCTCGTCCACTTCGTCCTCGAGCATCGAGGCGAGGTTGAGCGCCGCGTTCGCGGCCGCGGCGCGTCCGGTGGACGTGCCGCTCAGCCGCCCGAACTCGAGCGACTTCTCGTACGCGTAGCGCGCCTCGAGCTCGCGTTCGAGCGCGAGCAGCACGTGACCGGTGCTGAGCGACGCCATCGCGGACAGGCCGGCGGACTCCGCTCCTTCGTGATCGCGTGCGCGAGGCGCGCTGGAACTGCGCGAGCGCCTCGGGCAGCCGCTTCGCCTGGCGGTCGAGATGCCCGGCGAGCAGCAGCGCGTCGATCGCGACGCGCTCGCCGACTTCGGCGCCGCTCGCGAGCCCCTGGTCGGCGACCGAGGCGAGGAGCGCGCGTGCGCCCGCCTGGTCCCCGTCGTGCAGTTTCTGGAACGCCTGCGCGTAAGCGGCCGCGGCGGCGAGGCCGCGCCCCATCGCCGAGTCGAGCCCGCCCGCGAACGCCACGGCGTCCTCGGCGAGCGTGCGCGCCTCGGCCCAGCGCCCGAGCGCGCACAGCGTGCGGTGCAGGCTGCAGGCCGACTGCGCGGCGATCCTCGACCCACGGCTCGGCGCTCTCGCGGCCGTGGGCGTACGCCTCGGCGAGGCGTTCTGCCGCGCGGCCTGTTCGCCCGATTCGGCGAGCACCTGCCCGAGGCGCATGAGCGCGAGCACGACGTTGCGCGCGACGTCCGCGCGCTCGCACGAGGCCGACCATTCGATCGCCTGCTCGAGCCGGCGCGCGCTGCCTGAGCGCGAGCACGACGCCCGCGACCGCGGCGTGCTCTCGCGAGCGCGAGCGGCGTGCTCGGCGACGCGAGCGCGGACTGCACCGCGACCAGCGCGCCCTCCGTGGTGCGGCTCGCGCGCCCGAGTTCGCAGGCGCGCGCGAACTGACCGCCGCTTCGACTTCGCCCGGCAGGCCCTCGCCCTCGGCGAGCGAGGCGAGCGCCATGGCGGCCTTGGCGGACGCCATCAGCCCGACCGGCGTGCCGCCGGCTCGGCGATGCGCCCGACCTGCAGCAGCGTCGTCTCGCGCGCGGCCGTGATCGCCGCGGCGCTCGTAGAGGTGCCCGAGGTTGAACGCGGCGATCGCGGCGGGGTCCTAGCCCCTCGGGTGGCCCGCGCGCATGCCGAGCGTCATCGCCTTGCTCCAGCTGCGCTGCGCGCCGTCGTCGTCGCCGTTCGAGTTCTGGATGAGCCCGAGGTTGAACGCGGCCTGCGTGAGCATGCCGAGCAGCAGCGCCGAGTCGGTGTCCGAGCCGATGCGCAGCGACTCCTCGTAGCGCGAACGCGCGCTCACGAGATCGCCCGCTTCCTGGTCGAGGATGCCGAGGCGCGACAGCACGCCGGCGCGGCGCTGGCGACCGACCGGGTCGCCGACGCGGAAGCTGCGCTCGACCGCGCGCGTGAAGTGCGCGATCGCCTGCGCGCGCTCGCCCGCCGCGCGGAGCCGTTCGCCGAGGTGCAGCGACGCCTCCATGACCACGATGTCGCCGCTCTCGCCGCCGAGGCGTTCGCCGGCCGCGAGCGCCTCGCGCAGCAGCGTCACGCGCCGCGCCGGGTCGTCCTCGCCGAGCGCCTGCGCGAGCAGTTCGGCCGCGCGCTGCGTGGCGTTCTGCGTCGCGGCCCAGGTGCCCGCGGGCTGGCCGATCAGCGCGCGAAGCAGTTCGCGCAGGTATTCACGAACGCGCTGCCACATGCGCTACCCCGAGACGCGGACGCGCGCCGCCTGCAGGCGCTCGAGCGCTGCGAGTGCGGACTGCGCGAGTTCGGCTTCCGTGCCCCGGTTGTCGAGCGTCTCGTCCGCGACGCCCTGGAAGTACTCGTTCGGCTTCTGCGCCGCGAGGCGGCGCCGCGCTTCGGTCTCCGTCCAGCCGCGTCCCGCGACCAGTCGTGCGACCTGCTGCTCGTCGGGCGCGATCACCGCGAGCACCGCGTCGCATTCGCGCTCGAAGCCCCAGTCGAGCATGAGCGCCGCGTCCACGATCACCGCGCCGCGATGGCCCGGTCTCGGCCAGCTTCGCGATCGCGAGGCGCACGCGCTTGAGGATCCGTGGATGCACGAGCGAGTTCAGCCGCTCGAGCGCCGCGGGATTCGAGAACACCTTCGTCGCCACGAGCCGGCGGTGCAGCGTGCCGTCCTCGAGGAACACGGCCGGGCCGTACTCCGAGAGCAGCGCGGCGCGCACGTCCGGGTCGTGATCGGTGATCTCGTGCCCGAGTTCGTCGGCGTCCACGACCACCGCGCCGGTCGCGCCGAGCGCGCGCGCCACCGTGCTCTTGCCGCTGCCCGCACGGCCGACGAGGCCGACGATGAACAGCTCGTCGGTGGCGCGGGCACGGCGTGGCTTCGGGGCGTCGGACATGCCGAGGGCCTCGTGGCGTGTCTCAGTGAACGTCGAACCACGTGCGGCCGGTACCGGCGGACACGGTCAGCAGCGGGACGTCGAGAGCGTAGCAGCCCTCCATCTCCCGCCGCACCATCTCTCTCGTGACGAATGATGCCTCAGCTTCGGGACATTCGAGCAGCAATTCGTCGTGGACCTGCAGAAGAAGCCGGGCCCGGGACCCGAGCCGCAGTGCGTTCTGCACGTTGAGCATGGCCCGCTTCACGAGGTCGGCCGCCGAACCCTGGATCGGGGTGTTGATGGCGGCCCGCTCGGCCATGCTCCGCTCGAGACCGCCCCCGTGCCGGAGGGCGGGCAGCCAGCGGCGGCGGCCGAGCAGCGTCTCGACGTAGCCGCGCTCGCGCGCCACCTCGACCGTGCGGTCGAGGAACGCGCGCACCCCGGCGTAGACCGAGAAGTAACTCTCGATGAACTCCTTCGCTTCCTTCAGCTCGATCCCCATCTGCTGCGCGAGGCTGCGCGCGCCCATCCCGTACATGACGCCGAAGTTCACGACCTTCGCGCGGCCGCGCAGCTCGCCCGGCACGTCGCCCTCGATCTTGAAGATGCGGCGCGCGGTGCTCGCGTGGATGTCCTCGCCGCCGAGGAACGCCTCGATGAGCTGCGGGTCCTTCGACAGGTGCGCCATGACGCGCAGTTCGATCTGCGAGTAGTCCGCGCCGACGAGCACGTGCCCGGGCGCGGCGACGAACGCCTTGCGGATCGCGCGGCCGAGCGGCGTGCGCATGGGGATGTTCTGCAAGTTCGGGTTCCAGCTCGACAGCCGTCCCGTCGCCGCGCCGGTCTGCTCGAACGTCGTGTGCACGCGCCCGTCGGCCGGGTCCACGGCGAGCGGCAGCGCGTCGAGGTAGGTCGAGCGCAGCTTCGTCAGCGCGCGCCACTCGAGCAGCAGGCGCGGGAACTCGTGCAGGAGCGCGAGTTCGTCGAGCACTTCGAAGTCCGTGGACCAGCCCGTCTTCGTCTTCTTCTTCGCGGGCAGGCCGAGCTTCTCGAACAGCACGCGGCCGAGCTGCGGGCCGCTCGCGAGATTGATCGGCTCGCCGGCGATCTCGTGCAGCTTCGTCTCGAGCGTCGCGATCTCGCGCGAGGCGTCCTCGCTCATGGTCTTCAGCACCGGCACGTCCAGCGCGATGCCCGCGCGCTCCATGCGCGACAGCACCTCGACGAGCGGCTGCTCGAGCGCGGCGTAGAGCTTCCATTGCTCGCGCGCCTCGAGCTGCTTCGTGAGCGCCGCCTCGAGCGGCCAGCACGCCGCGGCCATGCGCTCGCCCGCGGCGGCCGCGTGCGCGACGGGTGTCGCGCCGGGACCGGTGCGCGAACGGCCGCGCACCTGCGCCGGCTCGATGGACGCGAGCGACACGCCGAGCACGTCGGCGGCGAGGCGCTCGAGCGAATGGTCGCGCTCGGGGTCGCACACGAACGACGCGACGTGCAGGTCGAACGCGCCGCCCTCGAACTCGAGCCCGTGCGCGCGCAGTGTGTGCCCCGCGCCCTTGAGGTCGGGCGCCACCTTGGGCACGAGCGCATCGGCGAGCACGAGCGCGAACCAGCCGCGCACCTGGTCGATCGTGAAGTTCGGCCCGCCCTCGTGCGCGAGCGGCAGGTAGGCCGCGGTGCCGTCGCGCGCCGCGAGCGCGAGCCCGACGAGCGCCGCGTGGCGCGGCTCCTCGCCGAACACGACCGGCACGACCGCGAGCCCGTGCGGCGCGCGCGCGCACCTCGTGCACGCGGAGTTCCAGCTGCTCGAGCGTCGGTCCCGCGGCCTCCTGAGTTTCGGCGGCCGCCGCCGAGAAAAGATCGCCCTGCGGCTCGGCACGCAGTGCCGCCGGGAGCGGCGCGGTCGCGCGTTCGATCGTGGGAACGGGCGCGGCGAAAAGGTCGCCGCCCGGGTCCGGCGCACCACGCTCGGGCTGCTCGGCGGCGGTGCCGCGGCGCTCGGGCGGGCGCGAGGGCGCGCTCTCGCCCGCCTCGGCGGCGCTCACCCCCTGGTCGCGCGCGACGCTCTCGAGCCGGCGCACTTCCCAGCGCTTCGCGAACGCCATCAGGTCGTCGCGGCGCACGGGCGCCACGGCGAGCTGGTCGAGCGACACGCCGAGTTCGAGCCGGTCGCGCACGGTCGCCAGGTCGCGCGAGAGGAACGCCATCTCGCGGTTCTCGGCCAGCTTCTTCTTGAGCGCGGGCTTCTTCACTTCCTCGAGCCGCGCATAGAGGTCTTCGAGCGAGTGGAACTGCGACAGCAGTTCGACCGCGGTCTTCTCGCCCACCCCCGGCACGCCCGGGATGTTGTCCGACGAATCGCCCATGAGCGCGAGCACGTCGCGGATGTGCTCCGGCCCCACGCCCCACTTCTCGCGCACGGCGGCGATGTCCATGCGCTTCATCTCGTCGCCCTTGCCGGCCGGCGCGAGCACGTGCACGCGGTCGTTGACCACCTGCAGCATGTCCTTGTCGCCCGTGACCAGCACGACGTCGTAGCCCGCCTCGGCGCCTTCGCGCGCGAGCGTCGCCATCACGTCGTCCGCTTCCATGCCCGGCTTCTCGATCACGGGCAGGCCGAGGCAGCGCGCGAGTTCCTCGACCGGGTCGAGCTGCGTCACGAGGTCCTCGGGCATCGGCGGGCGGTGCGCCTTGTACTCGCCGTACATCTCGTGGCGGAACGTCGGGCCGGGGCCGTCCCACGCGAGCGCCCAGCGGTCGGGCGCGAGGTCGCGGCGCAGCTTGAGCAGCACGTTGCCCATGCCGAAGATCGCCGACGTGTTCTCGCCGCGGCTGTTCTTGAGCGGGCGGCCGATGAACGCGTAGTACGAGCGGTAGACCAGTCCGAGCGCGTCGAGGACGACGAGGCGCGGCATGCTCTAGCGGCCGGACACGAGCACGAGCACCTGCCACAGCCGCGGCAGGCGCAGGTACTTGCTGAAGTGTCCCGGGAACACCTGCGAGCGCACGACGCGGTGACGCTTGCCGAACTCCCACGGGTACCACCCGGAGCGATGCGTCTCGAACGGCAGCCCGGGAATCTCCTGCGGACGGAACCCGAACGGCGTCGTGATGAGAACGGTCTTCGAGACCTTCACGAGCTGGTCGAGCACCGACCAGGCCTCCTCCTTCTCGAGGTGTTCGATCACGTCGAGCCAGAGCGCGAGGTCGTAGCGCGGCGTGTCCTTCGGGATCAGCGTCGCGAGGCTGCGCAGGTCGCCTTCGTAGAAATGGTCGTAGACCGGGTAGCGTGGCGGCGCGATGTCGATGGCGTCCACGCGCGTGGCCGGGGTGTACTCGCGCGCGAGCACGCCGTACTTGCCGTAGCCACAGCCGACGTCGAGCACGCTGGCCGGATTCGCGAAGGCCATGGCGTCCACGACACGCGGGATCTGCCAGTGTTCCGAAGTGGGCATCGCCTCTCTCCGTTGCGGTGGGCCCCGGCGCGGCGCCGGGGCGCGCGACCGTAGCCGTGCCTCCGCGAGGGTGTCAAAGCTCCCGCGGCTTGCGGTTGCGGGCCGCGTTCGAACTCGCCCAGAGCGCCGTGAGGATCGCGATCGTGACCGCGGCCGAGGAGCCCGAGCCGCCGCCGCGGCGGTAGGGCTTGCGCAGATCGCGGTTCGGGGCGAGCACGAGCGCGTTGCCGCGATAGTCGAGGAAGAATCGGAATCGGCGCAGCACCTCGCAGCCGAGCAGGTCGCCCATGACCGCGCCGGTGTCGCTCGCCGCGAGGGCGAAGCCCGGGATCTCCGGCAGCGTGGTGCCGCCGAGTTCGAGCGCGCCGAAGCGCAGGCGCTGCAGCCGGAGTGCCTTCGGGCCGAGCCCCTTGCCCTTCGACCAGCCCATCGCCTTCACACCGGCCGGCAGCCCGAGCCGGGCCGCCGTCGCGGCACCGAGGTTGAAGGTGCCGTTCAGCGCCGTGTCCACGATCAAGCGCACGTCGTAAGTCGCCTGCGCCGTCCGGACACGCGCATCCACGGCGTGCAGCGTGCCGCTCCAGTGCAGCGGCAGCCGCGCGAAGGAATCGGGAAGCGCGGGCAGCGAGTCGTGCACGACGAGCACCTTCCGTTCGAAGTCGAACTCGAGCGTGCGGTCCGCGAAGGCGCGGTAACCCACGATGCCGTCCACGGGCTCCGGCTGCGACTCGACGACCATGAGCGGGATGCCCTCGCCGCGCAGTGGACCGATCTCGAGCGTGTTCGAGCGCCGCGTGCGCCGAACCGCGGTGCCACCCGCCGCGGCGTTCACGGTCTCGCCGTCGGTCGTGACGCCCCCCACCTTGCGCACACCCGAACGGTAGAGCGTGAGGTCCGCGGCGCCGGAGTCGAACAGCAGGTTCAGCTCGCGCGAGCCGTTGATGCGTGCCCGAATCGTCGGCTTGCGGTTGCGGCTCCAGCGCAGCGGTACTTCGACCGGCCCGTGACCGCCGTCGGTGCGCGCGAGCCCGGCGCGGCAGGTGACGCGCGTCCGGCAGCGCGCGGAATCGCCCAGCAGCACGACGAAGTCGAAGGGACGCCCGGGTGCGACTGCGAAGGAGAGCGAGTCGCGGTCCGACACGAACGTCACCCGCGCGGCTCCGGCGACCGGCCCGGTGTCGCACTCGTCGAGCGCGATGGCGGGGTCGGCGAGCCACTCGCCGCGCCGGAGGATGCCGTTCTCGCGCACGTCGATCGCGCGGATCGAACTGCGCAGCACCGGCAGCGTGACGGAATCGGGAGCGGCCGCGCTCGCGGGTACGGACGAACCCGCGAGCAGCAGGCATGCGAACGAAATGGCGAAGCGGCGGGGCGCGGCCATGGCGGAGTCCTCGGATCGGATGGGAGCGGCGCGCGACCGTAGCGATGCGCGGGCGCGTGAAGCAACCGGCGGCGCGCGGACGCGGCAAGAACACGCCCCGGCGGGACGTTTCCGCCGGGGCGTGGAGCTTCGCGACCGCCTCAGCGGCTCGCGGTCAGTGCAGCACGACGCACTTGAGCGAGGCCGAGCGCGACCCGCTCGCCAGCCTCGCGAAGTACATCCCCGGCGCGAGACCGCCGCCGAGCTCGACGCGGCGCTCTCCCGCTCCGGTCCAGCGCCGCGAGTCGAGCACGCGGCCGCTCACGTCGAGCAGGTCGAGCCGCGCGGGCGCACCGTCGGGGATCGAGCAAGCGAGCGCGACCGCACCCGCGCGCGAGGCGGAGCCGGATCGCCGCAGCGTGAATGCCACCGCCGGAGGGGTCACGCCGGTGGAGCCGTTCGGGATCGTGACCCACACCGGTGAGGACGCCATGCTGCGGCCGTTCGCGGTCACGACGGTGCGATACGCGTACGACGCCCCGGGCGTCACGTGGCGGTCGCTCCATCCGAACGAGAGTCCCGAAGGCAGCAGCCGGCCCGCGGGCGACCACCGCACGCCGTCCCTGCTCTTCTGCACGAGCGCCGCGGGACGCGCCCGCTCGGGCAGGTTCCACTGGAGCACCGCTCGATCCCCGGTGCCGAAGGCCTGCAGTGTCGTCACGGCGGCGGGCGCCACCGGCTTCGCCCACTGCAGGAACCAGAGCTGCTGCGAGTACGTCCAGTCCCAGCCGCCGTACATCCAGAGGCCGTCGGCGTTCGCGTCGTACACGGCCTTCATGCCCCAGCGCGGGCTGGGGGTCGTGCCGCCGGGAGCGAGCGAGTTCCACGCCGGGGTGTCCGGAAAGTCGAGCGACCAGAGGTCGTCGAAGTTGTGCGAGTACGGCGTGGGCGTGTCGTAGCCGCCGAAGACCACCATGCGGTCGCGCGCGGCGTCGTAGACGGCGGCATGCTCTTCCCGCGGAGGGATGGCGCCCAGGGGAGCGGCCGCGGTCCAGACCGGCGGTCCGTCGAGCGGCAGCGCCCATGCGTCGCCGAGGAACGCGGGGCTCGTGCCGCCGAACAGCACGAGACGGTTGCGCGCCGAGTCGAAGATCGCCGAAGCGCTCGAGCGCGCGACCGGGGCGTTCGTGGCCGGGATCTGCGTCCACGCCGGGGCGCCGGAGAGCGACAGCGCCCACGTGTCGTTCACGCGGTTGTACGGCGGCGTCACGCCGTCGTAGCCGCTCGTGACGATCATGCGCTGGCCGACGGGATCGTAGATCGCGACGTGGCCCGCGCGTGGCGAGGGTGGCGTGCCGACCGGCAGCAGCCGGGTCCACGCGGGCGTCGCGCCCGCGAACGAAAGCGACCAGACGTCGTTGTAGAACGTGCCGTCGAATCCGCCGAACACGATCATGCGGTCGCGCGGCGCGTCCCAGATCGCGGTGTGCAGCCGGCGCGGCGCGGGCTTCGTCCCGGTCGGAGCGAGCATCGCCCAGCCGCGGCCGGAGTCGAGCGAATGTGCGTAGGTGTCGTTGCGGTACGAGCCGTCCGTGCCACCGAACGCGACGAGCCGGTGACGCGCGGGATCGAGCACCATGACTTCCTGGAGCCGCGGCGGGAACAGGTCCTCGAACCCCTGCCACGCGGCCGGGTTGGCGACGTTCAGCTTCCACACGTCACCGAGCAGCTGGTAGTGCTCGGTCACGCCGCCGCACACGAACAGGTCGCCCGCCGGCGAAATCGCGGCGCCCGCGCCCCAGCGCGGGAGGATGTCGGGGTCGGGCGTGACTTCCGTCCACTCGGGAGCGCCGGCTCCGGGAGCGATCGACCACACGTCGCCGTGAGTCGTCGGGACGAGGTGCTCCCCGAGCGAGTCGAGCGCGACGCTCAGCCCGCCGTAGAGCACGAACCGCTGCGACACCGGATCGAACCCGCCGGCCGCCCAGGCGCGCGCGACGGGCGCGGCGACGCTCAGGGAGAGCACGCGGCTCCACGCGGGAGCGCCCGCGAGCGACAGCTTCCAGAGCTCGCCGCTCTGCGTGGAGTCCTCGCCGCCGAACACGTAGAGCGCGCGGCCCGCGCCGTCCCATCCGGAGGTGAGGCCGAAGCGCGGCGGCGGTCCCGGCGAAGCGGGCGTCAGTTCGGTCCACGCCGGCGTCCCTCCGAGCGAGAGCGCCCAGGCATCGGAAGCGGCACCGAAAGTCAGCGTGTCGCCGTCGTAGCCGCCGTAGACGAGCATGCGGTTCGCCGTGGCGTCGAACGCGCACGCGAACGCCGCGCGGGCGCCCGGAGTGCCGGTCACGGAGAGCTGCGACCAGGTGGGCGTGCCGGAGAGCGAGAGCTGCCAGACGTCGTCCAGCAACCTCCACCGCCGAGCCCGCCGAAGACGAGCATGCGGTCCGCGTTCGAATCGTAGACCGCGCCGTGCAGCGCCGCGCGGGCGGAGGCGTGCCGGCGGCCGTGGCGAGCGGCGCCCACGATCCGGTCGCGGAACGAGAACGCCCACGTGGCGGCGGTCACGGCGCTGTCCGCGCCGCCGAACGAGAGCAGGCGCTGGCGCGGCGGGTCCACGATCACCGCGGGCGAAGGCGCTGCTCCACGCCTGCGGCCCGACGAGGCTCCAGTTGCCGAGGAACCGGCGGCGCCGGTGACGCTCGTCGGCGTCGTGCGTCGCACGCGGGGAAGCAGCGACAGCACGTCGGCGGGGCGCACGGATTCGAGCGGAGCGGGCGGGAGCGCGAAGTCGCCGGACCACGCGTTCGCGGAGCGCGATTCGCTCGAGTCGGCGACGGTGACGGTGACGGTCGCCGAGGCGGAGGCCGCGACGGCGGTGCGCGTCGTCGCGGAGCATAGCAGCGCGACGGCGGCCACCGATGATGAGACGGGAACACGTGATGGCCACAGCCAAGCGGGCCGTCGTGCTTCCCCGCGCGAACGCGGCCACGCGAGAAAAGGTAGGCCGGCGCAATGGTTTCTTTCGCCCGCACCTGGGCCGGTGGCCGAGTCTTCGCCCTCATGGAACGGTGCAGACACGCCCGTGGCATGCTCGCCGGCCGGACGAAGGGGAACCTACGCAACTGTGGAGATGTGCATGCGGGAACGATCGAACGAGTGGAAGGACGCGGGGCCCCAGCTTCCGGCACATGGTCGCGGCGCTCTTTCATCTACCCCCGCAATGAAGTTGTTCGGCTTCGCCATGCCGGGCGGAGCGACCGCGGCGTTCGGGACCCAGGATCTGGCTGGGCGGCGTGCTCGAGGTCTACGGGCGCGCGGCTGCTCGGGCTCTTCACCCGCCCGGTCGCGTTCCTGCGCCGGAGAAATGGCCGTCGCCTACTTCCAGTTCCACCAACCCAAGGGCGGCCGTCCAGAACGGCGGCCTCGACGCGGCGCTCTACTGTTTCGTCTGGCTGACTGGAGCGCGGCCGGCGCGGGCCCCTGCAGTCTCGACGCGATGCGTCGCGGTCGCAACGACGTGGAAGGATGCGCACGCGCCGCAGTTGCGGGCAGGCTTAGTTGCGCATGGTCGCGGACGACTGCTCTTCATCTTCCCGACCACGATGAGGAGTTGTTCGCGCATGTGTCTCCATCGCTGATCGTCGCGGGTGGAGTGCGCCCGCGTGGGCGCTCGGCCACTTCGAGTTCGGTGTCGGGGAGGCGTGCTGGATCCGGTGTACCGACGTCGCCGGATACCGGGGTCGACTTCGTGGGGAACTTCGCGCGAAACGGGCGGTCCGGCGATTCGGGGAGTGCTCGCCATGCAGATGCGAGCAGCGACTACGTCACGTCGGGCACGTTCTGTTCGAGCCGATCACAACGTACGAGACCACGAAGGGCTTCTGGCCGATCGAGAACGCGCGGAGGTCTACTCGACGCGCGCGGGAACGTGAGCGCGACGGCTTCGGCGTGCGCTCTACTTCGAGGGCGACGATCCCGAGGGCAGGCCGTGGAGCGTGGACGCGCTGCGGCATCCGGCGGCCCCGGCCTCGCGTTCGGCGCCGACGAGTGGACCGGGAGCTGCCAGACGTCGTCCAGCAAACCTCCGCCGCCGAGCCCGCCGAAGACGAGCATGCGGTCCGCGTTCGAATCGTAGACCGCGCCGTGCAGCCGCCGCGCGGGCGGAGGCGTGCCCGCCGTCGCGAGCGGCGCCCACGATCCGGTCGCGAACGAGAACGCCCACGTGGCGGCGGTCACGGCGCTGTCCGCGCCGCCGAACGAGAGCAGGCGCTGGCGCGGCGGGTCCACGATCACCGCGGGCGTGAAGCGCTGCGCCCCGGCCTGCGGCCCGACGAGGCTCCAGTTGCCGCCGGGTCCGGCGGCGCCGGTGACGCTCGTCGGCGTCGTGCGTCGAACCTTCGGAAGCAGCGAGAGCGCATCGGCGGGGCGCACGGATTCGAGCGGAGCGGGCGGAGCGAAGTCGCCGGACCACGCGTTCGCGGAGCGCGATTCGCTCGAGGCGGCGACGGTGACGGTCGCCGAGGCGGAGGCCGCGACGGCGGCGGTGCGCGTCGTCGCGGAGCACAGCAGCGCGACGGCGGCCACTCGGATGATGAGACGGTTCATGAACACGCTCCTCGTATTTCGTGGCCGGCAGCCAAGCGTGCCGTCGTGCCCCCCGTCGCGGCGCGGCGCGGGCGACACCCGAGAAAAGGTAGGCCGGGCCCTCCTACACCGCAATGTGGTTTCTTTCGCCCGCACCTCGGGCGGTGGCCGAGTTCGCCCTCGTGGAACGGTGCAGACACGCCCGCGCGAATCGGGCATGTTCGCCCCTCGGCCGGACGGCCGAAGGGAACCATGCGGGCCGAACCGTGGAGGATGTGCATGCGGGAACGATCGATCGGTACGACGTGGAAGGACGCGGGGCCCCAGCTTCGGAGCGTGCTCCGCATGGTCGCGGCGCTGCTCTTCATCTTCCCCGGCACCATGAAGTTGTTCGGCTGGCCCATCGCCATGCCGGGCGGAGCGACCGCGGCGTTCGGGACCCAGATCTGGCTGGGCGGCGTGCTCGAGGTCTACGGCGGCGCGCTGCTGCTGCTCGGGCTCTTCACCCGCCCGGTCGCGTTCCTGCTCGCCGGAGAAATGGCCGTCGCCTACTTCCAGTTCCACCAACCCAAGGGCTTCTGGCCGATCCAGAACGGCGGCCTCGACGCGGCGCTCTACTGTTTCGTCTGGCTGTACTTCTCCGCGGCCGGCGCGGGCCCCTGGAGTCTCGACGCGATGCGTCGCGGTCGCACCAACGCCTGAGGGGAAACGGGGAGCGCACGCGCCGCCTCTTCGCCGGGCGGGAGGCTTAGACTGCGCTCGCGGCGCCGGACGACCGCCCGGTGCCCCTCACCCTCTCGACCGACCATGAGGAGCGTGCATGGCTCGCGCATGTGTCTCCCGCATGCTGATCGTCGCGGGCCTGCTCGGTGCGGCGCCCGCGTGGGCGCTCGGCCACTTCGAGTTCGGTGTCGGCGGCCGCGTGCTCTTCGGATCCGGTGACTTCACCGACGTCGCCGGATCGGGACTCGGGGTCGACTTCGTGGGAAACTGGGCGCGCGAAACGGGCGGTCCGGCGATTCGGGGAGTGCTCGCCATGCACCACCTCGCGAGCAGCGACTACGTCACGTCGGGCACGTTCCTGTTCGAGCCGATCACCGGAACGTACGAGACCACGCAGCAGGTCGCATGGTGCGGGATCGGGCCGGCCTGGGATTTCGACCGGCCCGGCGGACGCGCGGAGGTCTACGTGCTCGCCGCGCGCGGGAACGTGAGCGCGACGGGCTCCGGCGTGCGGATCAACGTCGAGGGCGACGATCCCGAGGGCGGCGCGATGTGGTTCGCCGTCGCGGGCGCCTCGTTCGAGGCGCGTCCGGCATCCGGCGGCCCCGGCCTCGCGTTCGGCGCCGAGTTCGTGCGGGGCGGCCGCGCGACCGTCTGGGACTCGCCCGCCGTCACCGCCGTCGAAGGCGGCTGGGTGCAGCGCACGCGCGAGACGACGGTGCGCGGGTTCGTGCTGCGCGCCGGGCTCGTGTTCCATCGCCTTCCGCGGCGCTGAAGCGCGGCGCGGGAGGACGGAGCGCCGCTCCGCCCTCCCGCCTCCGCATCGTCAGTGCGTCGCGACGGCCTCACCGGCATCGGGGCCGGGGTCGGGTTCGCCCCGTTCGGCCGCCGTCTTCCGCTCGACCTTCGGCGCGAGCAGCGTGTACACCACCGGCGTCACGAGCCGCGCGAGCAGCGTCGAGCTGAGCAGTCCGCCGATGAGCACGTTCGCGATCGGCGAGTAGAGGCTCGAGCGCTGCAGCGCGAGCGGCAGCAGGCCGCCGATCGCGGTGAGCGTCGTGAGCAGGATCGGAAGGAACCGGATCTTGCCCGCCTCCTCCACCGCCTCGCGTACGCCGAGCCCCTTCTCGCGCAGCTGGTTCGTGAAGTCCACGAGCAGGATGCTGTTCTTGATCTCGATGCCGATGAGCGCGATGAAGCCGATCATCGCCGTGAACGACAACGAGTAGCCCGACACGAACAGCGCGACGAGTCCGCCGACCACGCCGAGCGGGATCACCGACGCGACGATCAGCGTGCTGCGGAACGTTCCGAACTCGAGCACGAGGATCGCGAGGATGATGAAGACCGTCAGGATGATCGCCGAGCCGAGTCCGCCGAAGCTCTCTTCGCGGCTCTCGATCTCGCCGGCCGGAATGATCCGGTAGCCCGCGGGCAGCTTCACGTCCCCGAGCCGCGCGAGCACCTGCTTGGTGACCTTGTCGGTGTTCAGGCCCGTGCGCACGCTCGCGGACACGGTGACCGAACGCGCCTTGCCGTAGTGCTGGATGATCGGCGTGCTCGACTCGAGCCGCAGGTTCGCGACCTGGCGCAGTGGTACGGGAGCTCCCGTCACGGACGTCACGTACAGCCGATCGAGCGCCTCGAGCGGCGGCGTGCCGTCGAAGCTCCGCGGCACGTGCGCGGCGCGCACGCCGGAGGGCAGCCGCACGCGGATCGCGTAGTCCTGGCCGTCGGCCTCGCGCACCGAACCCGCCTCGAAGCCGGCGAGCGCCATGCGCACCGCGCGGTCCACCTCGACCGTCGGCACGCCGTAGAGCCCCGCCTTGCGCGAGTCCACGTCCACGCGCACGTCCGTCGTGCGCAGCTGCACCGGATTGACGACGTTCCGCGTGCCGGGCGTCCCTTCGATCGTGCGCTGCACCTGCGCCGCGACGGCGCGCAGCGTGTCGAGGTCCTCTCCCGTGATGCGCATCGCGATCGGCGCGTCGATGGGCGGCCCGTTCTCGAACGCCTTCAGCTCGATCCGCGCGTTCGCGTAGCCGTCGAAGATCCGCTGCAGCGAGTCGAACGCGGCCGGCGTGCGGCGCGTGTCGAAGTGCCGGATGCGCACGAACAGCTCGGCGAAGTTCGCGCGTTCGTTCTCGGACGACACGTTGTAGTAGATCATCGGGTTGCCGTGCCCGACGTTCGTGACGACGTCCGTGACCTCCGGCCGCGCTCGCAGCACGCCCTCGACGAAGCGCGCGGCGCGGTCGGTCTCGGCGAGGCTCGAGCCCTGCGGCGTGGTGATGCGCACGAGGAACTGCGGCGTGTCGGCCTTCGGGAACAGGCTGAAGCCGATCACGGGAACGAGCGCGAAGCTGAGCGCGAACAGCGCGCCCGCCGCGAGGAGCGTGCGGCGCGGCGCCGCGATCGCGCGGTGCAGCCACTTGCCGTACGTCAGGTCGATGCCGCGGTTCAGCGCCCGCAGGATCGCGTTGCCCTCGGGGTTCGCGTGCGCGACCAGCATGCGCGAGGCGAGGAACGGCACGATCGTGAGCGAGACCGCGAGCGAGGCGAGGATCGTGTAGACGACCGCCGCCGGCAGGCTCGCGATGTACTTCCCGGCGTTGCCGGGGAGCAGGAAGATCGGGATGAACGCGGCGATGAGCGTGGCGGTGCAGCCGAGGACCGCGACGGAGATCTGCTTCGTCGCCGCGATCGCCGCCTTCTCCCGCGGCACCCCGGCGCGCAGGAAGCGCTCGATGTTCTCGACGACGACGATCGAGTCGTCCACGAGCAGGCCGAGCGCGATCACGAAGCCGACGATGCTGAGCTGGTTGATGCTGAAGCCGGTGAGCTGCAGCAGCGCGACGCCGATCGCGAGCGACAGCGGGATCGAGATCATCACGAGCAGCGACGCGCGCGTGCCGAGCGGCAGCAGCGTGACGAGCACGAGCAGGATCGCGAGCGCGAAGTCCTCGCCCAG